>JAADGQ010000112.1 GCA_013152295.1 Gammaproteobacteria bacterium
GTTGACAGCTCCCGATAGAAATAGGCGCTGAGATTTTCCGCCGTTGGATTGATCCGGTCAAACGGCGCGATGTCATTCAGGTAGTGATGATCAAGGCGCTTGGCTACGTCACGGGCAGCGCTTTTAACATCTTTAAAATCGATGGCAATACCGATCGCATTCAATACATGCGCGGTGACCTCCACCTCCACCTTCCAGTTGTGGCCATGCAGGCGGCGGCAATCGCCAGGGTAATCGCGCAGACTGTGGGCGGACGCAAAGTCAGCACAGACCTTTAATATGTAACAGCTAGGCATAAGTACTCAACATCAAAATCAAGCAAGAAGAGGGATTAGATTAGCGAGAGCCTAACTTGGCGACGACAGATGGGTTGTCATGGCTGGCGAAATGGCCATCGACAGCCTGGATAATACCTGCGGCACTTAAACCATATTCAGCCAGTAGTTGTTGGTGTTCGCCCTGTTCAGTGACCACATCAGGCAGTCCTAGGTGAATAATCGGGCAGTGCACGTCATGTGCAGCCAGACATTCAGCAACAGCGCTACCCGCACCACCGGCAACAGCGTTCTCTTCGATGGTTAGTAACAGTTCATGGTTACTGGCCATGTCCAAAATCATTGCTACATCCAGCGGTTTTATAAAACGCATGTTGACGACACTGGCGCCGAGCTGTTCGGCTGCCTCTTGCGCCGCAGAGAGCATGCTGCCGAAAGCCAAAATAGCACTCTTTTTGCCCAGTATTTTGAGCTGTGCTTTGCCTAGCGGTATGGCGCTCATCTCTTGCGAAATTTCAACGCCTGGCCCGGTTCCGCGCGGGTAGCGCACGACAGCGGGGCTGTTCAGCGTTATGCCGGTGTAGAGCATCTGTCGGCACTCGTTTTCATCAGCAGGGGCCATGAGCGTGATGTTGGGAATGCAGCGCAGAAAGCTTAAGTCATATGCGCCAGCGTGCGTAGCGCCATCAGCACCAACCAGGCCCGCGCGATCGACAGCGAACAGTACGGGCAGATTTTGCAGCGCCACGTCGTGTATCAGTTGATCGTAGGCGCGCTGGAGAAATGTCGAATAGATGGCGACAACCGGGACCATGCCTTCGCAAGCGAGGCCCGCAGCAAACGTCACGGCGTGCTGCTCGGCAATACCCACATCGAAATAACGTTCGGGGAAGCGGCTGACAAACTCGTTCATGCCGGAGCCTTCGCACATCGCGGGGGTAATGCCGACAATGCGTTCATCGCGCTCCGCTATGTCGCACAGCCACTGGCCAAAAATTTGTGTGTAGCTCGGCCCTGCGTTGCCGGCACTGCTGCGCATCGCGCCGCTATCGAGATCGAACTTGGTGACGCCGTGATAAGCACAAGGGTTATCTTGCGCGGGCGGATAACCTTTGCCCTTCGTGGTGACGACATGCAGAAATTGAGGTCCTTTGAGCGAGCGCATGTTATCCAGCGTCTTCATCAGGGTTGGCAAGTCGTGACCATCGACCGGGCCGATGTAGTTAAAACCCAGCTCCTCAAACAGTGTGCCGGGAACCACCATCCCTTTAACGTGCTCTTCCGTTCGGCGTGCCAGCTCCCAGACGGTGGGCATACTTCCGAGCACTTTTTTACTGCCTTCGCGGGCGCTGGAGTAGAGTTTTCCTGACAGTACGCGGGCCAAGTAGTTCGACAATCCACCGACATTCGGCGAGATCGACATGTCGTTATCATTGAGGATGACCAGCAAGTTGGCATCCAGGTCTCCTGCGTTATTAAGCGCCTCAAAAGCCATGCCGGCAGACATGGCGCCGTCGCCGATGATCGCTACAACGCGGCGTCCCTCGCCTTCGCGGTCTGCGGCGATCGCCATACCCAGCGCGGCGCTGATGGATGTGCTGGAGTGGCCGACGCCAAAACAGTCGTATTCACTCTCGCTGCGCTTATTGAAACCGGCCAAACCACCGCGCTGACGCAGGGTAGACATGCGCTCGCGGCGTCCCGTTAAAATTTTATGCGGGTAGCTCTGGTGTCCCACGTCCCAAATCAGACGGTCTTTGGGGGTGTCGAAAATATAGTGCAGGGCAATGGTCAGCTCTACGGTGCCCAAACCGGCAGAGAGATGCCCTCCCGTTTTCGACACGGACTCGACCATAAATTCGCGTAGCTGTCGGGCAAGTTCGCTTAGCTCCGATTCATCCAGTTGGCGCAACTGGTCGGGGGTGTCCGCTCTTTCAAGTAGTGGGTAGGGGTTCTGCGTACTCATATCAATCAGTCAAAAAAATTCTTGTCGATGCGCTAGCTGGTCCGCTCAATGATGTGCCGGGAGAGCTGACGTAGCGGCTCGGCTTCTGCACCAAAGTCAGCCAAGCTGGCGAGCGCATCTTCGTGCAGCTCTTGAGCGCGTTGTTTCGCTTCTGCCATGCCCAACAGGGCGGGGTAGGTGGGCTTGTCCAGCAAGATATCTGCCCCTTGAGGTTTGCCCAACGTATCGGTGTCTGCCTCAATATCCAGAATGTCATCGCGAATCTGAAAGGCCAGCCCCACACATTTGGCGTAATGGTCGAGTTGTTTGAGCAGTTTGCTATCTACGTTTGGCTGGCAGAGTGCGCCCAGTTTTACGCTGGCGCGGATCAACATTCCTGTTTTGAGGATGTGCATGTTCTCCAGCTCGGCCAGTGTTAGCTCCTGACCCTCGGCCAGAAGATCGACTGCTTGTCCGCCGACCATGCCGTGAGAGCCGCTGGCTTGGGCTAATGTATTGACCATCGCCAAGCGTTGCTTGGTTTGCACGCCCATTGTCGGGTCTTGTGCCAATATATGAAATGCCAGAGATTGCAGCGCATCGCCAGCTAAAATAGCCATCGCCTCCCCATAGGCTTTGTGACAGGCGGGTTTGCCACGGCGTAAGTCGTCGTCGTCCATGGCAGGCAGGTCATCATGAATCAACGAGTAGGCGTGGATCATCTCAACGGCGCAGGCGGGCCCATCCAGTGCAGTTTTGTCGCACCCTAATGTTTGTCCAGCCAAGTAAACCAGTAATGGACGAATGCGTTTGCCACCGCCCAGAACTGAGTAACGCATCGCTTTGTGGAGCTCCGTTGGCAGCGTTTTGGCGGCAGGCAACCAGCGCTCCAGGCTTCTCTCAACGCGCGCCTGGTATTCGGTGATCACTTGCTGAAGCGTGCTCATGCTTTAGTTGTTGTCTTTTCGTGGTATGCCAAGAGAGGGTTCCTCTGCCTCGGAGGCGTTGGATGGTCTGCTGTCGTTCATCAATGTCTCTATCTTTTGTTCAGCGTTTTGCAGCGCATCCTGACAGTGGCGCGTTAGCAAGATACCACGCTCAAAGTGCTTGAGAGACTCCTCCAGGCTGATGTTGCCATCCTCCATGCGTGTCACGATGGATTCGAGCTCATCCAGCGATTTTTCAAAATTAGGGAGGCTTTTTTTTCTGGCCAATGGATAATGTTCCACAAAAATAGAGAGGGTGTTTTTCATGAGTTTTGACGGATGGTCATCGCAAATAAAGCAAGCTACCAAGTGGAAGCCACCGCCGACCAGCACGCCCCTCGCTGAGGCGAACGAAGGCGAGCATTCTATCAGATTTTTCTGATCGGGCGAGTTTCTTGGTAGGGCATTCTCCCTACTCTTTGGTCGGGCAAGCCGCCTGAATGGTAAGCTTGTGCACAGTAACGCGTTCTGCCCGAGATATTTTCTGGCAGTTCGCCAGCGATTAGGCATTTTTATATGAATTGAATATAGAGGTATGCAGCCATGACAGAACTCGTTCGCTTCGGCGTCTCCATCGACGGTGACCTATTGGAGCGCTTTGATGAACTTATTGATCAGAAAGGGTATAAAAATCGCTCTGAAGCGCTACGCGACCTGATTCGTGAGCATATGGTCGAAGAGGAGTGGAGTTCAGATCAGGAGACCGTTGGTACCATTACGCTTGTTTACGATCACCACACGCGCGATCTCTCCGCTAACCTCACCCACTTGCAGCACTCTTTTACCGGGGAGATTATCTCTGTGTTGCATGTTCATTTGGACCACCACAACTGTCTCGAAGTGCTCGTCGTAAAAGGCAAGGGGACATTGTTGCGTCAACTCGCTGACCAGTTGGCAAGCACGCGGGGTGTCAAACACGGCCAGCTAACTGCTACGACGACTGGCGCCGCCATGCCGGCTTCGGGGCACGACCACTCGCACTAGTCCGGTGTGCCTTGTGCAGTGCTTGCGTTTATGTCAGTGGCTGGTAGCACGAAATACAAATTAGCATGACCGGCTGTTGACCCGCATAGAGCCATAGTGTTACTGTTTGTTAAAACGTAGCACCGAAAGGCAGTCGCTCCATCCTTACAAACATTTGCGGCTGCCTTGGTAGAACCGGGCGATTTTTTAGCCCTCTTTTTAATCGCCCGGTTTTTTTACGTTTTTCGAATACTCCCTTCAAAATACGGTTGCAATAATTAATGAAGAGAAAACGCACGATAACCGGCTTTTTTTCATTGCGGGGAAACAGGGCTCGCTGCTTTCTCCGATTAACGACCTTCCTGGTTTTTTTTGTCGCCGTGGTGCCTAGCGCGCTTGCGCATAAGGTCAATCTGTTCGCTTACGCTGAAGGTGACGAGGTCTTTGTCGAAGGCTATTTTGCCGATGGAAAGAAAGCTCAAAAAAGCACTGTTACTGTTTTTGATGGTAACGTTCTCGTTGCCAAGGGCGTCACTGATGACGAAGGGCTGTTACGCTTTACTCCACCGAAAAAAGTTCCATTAAGGATCACCCTCAATGCCGGTATGGGGCATCGGGCTGAATTTCTGCTTGCCGCTGATGAGTGGGGCGATAGCGATGCGAGTAGCGGCGTAGTAACGAATAGACCGCCGACAACCGATAAGTCATCGAGTAGTGTAAATGTTGCGCCGACTGTTGATGCAGCCCCCCTCGTCGCAGATGCTTTGCCTCCGGTGAGTCGCGCAGAGCTACACAGTATGATTACAAAGGCGGTCAAAGAGGCGAATAAGCCGCTTGTCAGAAGCCTTACCGATATGCAGGAGCACGCCTCTTTTTCTCAAATTGTTGGTGGCATTGGTTTTATTTTTGGCATACTCGGCGCTGCCTTCTATTTTAAAGAGAAGAAGGGAAAAGCTGGCGCTGAATAGTTGGTCGCTGGACTTCACATTTGAACTTTACGTTTAGGGAACGGGTGAACAGTTTATTATGCATATCTCTGACGGTATTCTCTCAGCTCCGGTTCTGGCAGCAGGTTTTGCAGGCACTGCCATATTGGCAGCAGCCACTCTGCGCAAGATGGATATGGATGAAATTCCGAAGATATCCGTTATCACCTCGGTCTTTTTTATCGCCTCGTTGATCCATATTCCCGTTGGCCCCTCAAGCGTTCACCTTATTTTGAATGGGTTGGTTGGTATTGTGCTCGGCTGGCGAGCGTTTCCCGCCATCATGCTTGGCATTATTTTGCAGACGCTGCTATTTGGCCATGGCGGGCTTACTGTCATCGGTGTTAATTCGGTGATGCTGGGTGGCGGCGGTTTGCTTGCTTACATGGTTTGGCAGCTTAGGCATCGCTTTACGCTGCCTAAAAAGGAGGTTGTGTTCGGTGCGCTGGCTGGCGCAACAGGGATCATCTCATCAGGCATAATACTCGCGCTGGCACTTATCACTACAGGTGACGAGTTTATGGCTACTGCCGCTTTTGCACTAGTTGCCCACGTGCCGGTCATGATTGTGGAGGCGATTGTCGTTGGCGCTTGCGCTGGCTACCTTGCTAAAGTGAAACCGGAGGTGTTAGCTGGGTATATCAGGCCAACACCGAGAGCATCGAAATCGACAGCCAAAGCAGCGGTAGATGGTAAGCAGGACGATACAACTCCTTGAATGCAGCCCACGCTCTAGTCTACGGATTTCACTGTGCCACTTGATATCGACCGTTACTCCCACCTCGCTTCACCGTTGCAGCGCTGGGATCCCAGGTTTAAGTTGCTCTCTCTTGGCAGCTTTGCTTTCGGTGTCGCGCTTGTTAAAACACTTCCATTGGCTCTCGTTGCTCTGCTTGTCGCTCTCATTTTACTCAAGCTAAGCAGCTTGCCTTACCACTTTATTGCGCATGCTATGAAGTGGATTATCTTTTTTCTGTTGCCTTTTTTCTTGATTATGCCGCTGAGCTACCCCGGTGAGGCGGCTTACCATATCTTGGGTTTGCCGTTCGCGTGGGAGGGGTTGCGGCTCGCCACGCTGATTTTTATCAAAGCCAACGCTATCGTATTGACCACTTTCGCCATTTTCGGCTCGTCGCGTTTTGATATATCAATGATTGCACTGCAACATCTTAAATGCCCCAAAGTGCTGGTGCAGATGACTCTGTTTACCTACCGCTACACCTTTGTCTTTCTGGAGGAGATGAAGCGTATGCAGGTGGCGATGCGTGCTCGGGGGTTTGTTCTGAAAACGGATATGTATACGCTGCGCACCATGGGCAACTTTGTTGGCACGCTGTTGGTGCGCAGTTTTGAGCGCACTGAGCGCGTCTATAACGCCATGCTCTCCAAAGGCTATCAGGGTGAGTTCCATACCTTGGTGCGATTCAAGTCAGATCGTAGTGATTACATTAAAGCCGTTATCGTGTTGGGTATTACCATCGCATTATTAGTGGGTGATCTGTCGGGAGGCTTTACGCCTGCGATACAGGGCTGGTACTAGTCTCGCCAATGCTCACTTTTTCCGGTGAAAGCCGTTTATTCCAAGCCGCCCAATGCAAAAGGGGGACGCGTGTCAGCACCCATCGCCATAGAAGTTAAAAATGTATTTTTCACCTATCCCGACGGTCATGACGTACTGAAAGATGTTTCGTGCAGCATCAAGCAGGGCGAGAAAGTTGCGCTAATTGGCCCCAATGGTGCGGGCAAGTCCACTTTCATGAGTCTGCTTAATGGCGTTGCCATGGCCACCGAGGGTCAGGTATTTATTGATGGTAAAGAGGTCATTCGCGACAACCTGATCGAAATACGCCGCAGGGTCGGTATCGTATTTCAGGACCCCGACGATCAGCTATTTTGTCCGACGGTCTATGACGATGTTGCTTTTGGTCCGCTGAATCTTGGGCTTGCAGCAGAAGAGATCGAAGCGCGCATCGAAGAGTCATTGGCGTTGGTTGGGCTGGAGGGGTTTGGTGAGCGCTCTTCATATCACCTCTCGTTTGGCGAACGCAAACGCTTGGCGTTGGCAACGGTACTCTCTTATCGGCCTGAGATTTTGGTCTTTGATGAACCCTCCACCAATATGGATCCACTCAACCGGCGCAAGTTGATAGAGTGGTTGAAGCAGACCGATAAAACCATTCTGCTCTGCACCCATGATCTGGATATCGCTCTGGAGGTCTGCAGCCGTTGCCTGGTTCTGACCGAAGGCGAAATTGTTGCCAACGGCCCTGCTTCTGAAGTTTTGCATGATAAGCAGTTGCTGGAGTCGAATAATCTGGAGCTGCCTCTGGCGCTCATCACTCACGAAATACTGCACAATATTCTGCATGCAGAGAAGATGGATGAGGAGCACCGCTCCATCATTGGTGATTTTCTCCACACTCACCGTCATGCCCACGGCTCTGATGACCACTTGCACTATCACTTGCATGCTCATCCCCATGATCATGGCCATCTGCACGACCACTCGACGGAATCGCATAGCCACCACACGCACGACCACGGTGATGATCCGGCACATGCCAGTATCCCCCATACTCATGAACCAGCAGATCAAACAACCACAGACAAAAAATAGCGGGCAGCCTTGCCATAAATCGTAAATGCTAGCCGCCTGAAACAAGGAAACAGAGCATGCGGGAAAAAGAGAAGAGCACGCAAATTATCTACGTCAGGCATGGCGTTACAGATTTTCCGCTTGACCGTATCTATTGTGATGACCGAGAAGACCCCGCGCTTAACGAGTTGGGTGTTGCCCAAGCACAGCAGGCGGCGTTGCGCCTCAAAGAGACACAAATCGATCTGATTGTTGCCAGCCCTTATCTGCGTACACGCATGACGGCGGAAGCCATCGCGCAAGCAACGGGGGCGCCGCTTGAATTTAACAAAGCGCTACGAGAAAGAGGTTTTGGTATCTGGGATGGGCTCTACTTCAATGAAATTGAAACAGGTTATCCCGAAGATTTTTTACGCTGGAAACAGAACCCGGCTGACTTCAAGCCTGAAAATGGTGAATCTGTTCACGACCTTCTGCGCAGGGTTTCATCGGTCATTAGTGACATCACGACCCATCACAAAGGGAAGTGTGTGGCAGTGGTCGCGCACGTTGGCCCCATCCGGGCTTGCCTCTGTGATGCTTTGAACATACCAATCAAACACTATCGGCAGCTCTGTGTCGATTACGCCTCATCGAGCCGGGTTGATTACGGTAAAAGCCAAAATAACTTTATATACATGAACCAGACACACGCCGTCGCAGACAACCATCCGTAAATTCAGACGAAAAAATGGGGCGCACCTTGCGGTGCGCCCCATTCTCAGGTTGGCTTTGGGACTAACTGAGGTTGCTTCTCCAGACCCGTGTTGCAGCGATCAGTGTCAGACTGATCAGCAGCAGTGGATTGACAGGGCCACCGCCACCGCCACCACTGCTACCATTCGTACTGCTGCCCGTGTTGGAGCTGCTGTCGCCGCTACCGCTATTGCCTGCGTTGCCGGAGAGACCGCTGGGATCGACGATGATGCCGTTGACCACGCCGTCGGCGTCATCTGCACTGCCATCGACCAGGGTTATGGTCGCCTTCTGGCCGTTGTAGCTGACATTGCCATTGAACGGAGTGATGGTTCCATTGGCTTCATCATATTTGTGCCAGCTGCTGTTTTCAGGCAGTACTTCAGGAAAGTAGACATCAACTTGTACTTCGGCAGGGTTGTTCGCATCAACGGGCAACCCGGTGATGTAGAAGCTGAACAGCCCGAAAGGCAGATCGAGGTCGCTGCTGGCCGGAGTGTCCCCGCGGGAAAATGAAGAGACACAGTTGATTAAGCCTGCCGAGGTGCGGAAGCCGATCGCACTGGCGCGTTCGGCGTCACGCAGGTTACACATCCCCTCTAGGTCGTCATCGGCACCGTTGTTGTCGGTATCGACAACTTCGTTGATTTCGTAGCGATCATCAACGCCATCGTCATTGGCATCATTGTTACTGCCGGAGAGGCTGAAGTTCACTGCAGCTGACCACTCAGACATCAGCTCATTACTATTGTAGTGTCGTGTGCGAGCCCAATAGCTGGTGCCTGGTTTGAGCAGGCCCAGTGGAACAATCAGGTTGCCACGGCTATCAATATCACGCTCTAGAATGAGCGTGTCAAAGCTCTGGCTGGTGCTGATTTGCCACAATGAGCCTGCCAGTGCCTGGTTGTCGGGGCCGGTGAACTCACCGCTAAAGGTAAATACCCAGAAGTTATGATTATTACGAACCTCTGATGTCGCGCTCAAGCCGCCGGGTCGTGCGGGGCGGTGTTGCGCTACCGTGTCGTTACCATTGACTGGATCGCTACCGTAGGCTACTTCGTCGCCATCACTGTCGCCGTCGCCGTCGGAATCGCTGTTGTTGGGGTTGCTGCCCAAGGTGAACTCCTCGCGGTCGGTGAGGCCATCGCTATCACTGTCAGCGCTGCCGTCGAGAGAGAGGTCACCGAACTGCTCAATCTCCCAACTGTCGGTGAGTCCGTCGCCATCGCTATCGTTGGCACTTGGCTGCGCGTCAACAGTGACCGTTACGGTTTTATTGACATTGCCACCATCACCGCTGCATGACAGTGTGAAGGTTGCATCCTGAGTTAGTGGTCCGACCGTTTCGGACGAAGCGCCTGCTGTTCTGTTGCCGCTCCAGTCACCGCTTGCTCGGCAGTTGCTAGCGTCGGTTGCTGTCCAGCTCAGCACAGTGATGCTGTTGAATGCGACATTGCTTGGGTCGGCGCTGAGGCTGAGGGTCGGCATAGGCGCTGGCGTGGGTGGTGGTGGGGGAGGCGTGGTGGTATCGCCAGGAGGCGTAGAGGACCCTCCTCCCTGACCGCTCTCTATTTTCAGCTGTGGGTTAGCGGACAGGTCGGAGCTGTTGAGCATGCGATTATGCACTTCAACTGCCAGCACGTTGCTGCCGTTGACCAGGCTGCTAATAGATGCATCCAGATTGAACGCCTCCGGGGTGGCACTGGCTTCGTTGTTGCCGTTGGCCGGTGTGTTGTTGTCTACTGCGCCGACGGGCATGTTGCCGCGAGCGATCTCTACGCCATTGAGGTAGGCGACGAAGCCATCATCGAAGTGGATGTTAAGCGCCATACCCGCAACGGATGAGGCGTCGGTAACGCTAAACGTTTTGCGCAGATAGACGCTGAGGTAGCCGTCCTGCATGTCGTTGAGTACGGTGGCATCATCGTTATCGCCATAGCCGAACCCGCTGGGACCAGAGAGCCATGCAGAGTCATCAAAAGCAGCTGCTGCCCAATTCGTGCCAGGATTGCTGGTGCCTTTGAAGTAGCGCCAGGTGTCACCAAAATCGATGGCTGTCGTGATTGCTGATGGTGCACCGACTTCAATGCTGAGGTCTTTGCTGGTTGTGGTGCCAGCGGCATCTGTCAGTGTTATCGCAAAGGCATGCAATCCCATTGTGGTCGCAGTGCCACTGATCAAGCCGCTACTGGCATTGAGTGATAGCCCCGCAGGCAGTTGGCCACTGCTCACCGACCAGCTCAATGGTGTTTCAGTGCCCACGCCGCTGAGCGTTGCGTTATAAGACTCACCCTGTAGTGTGTCTGCCAATACGGTAGTGGAGATCTGTGGTGCTGTGTAGGCGTAAGTTTGAAAGGTGTAGCCCTCTGTAGCCATAGCATTTCCCGATCCACTCAGATCCTTGGCATCAATGCTCACGGCAACCTGCTTGGTGAAAGCAAAGTTCTGAGGCGGGTTGTAGGTTACCGTATAGGCGCTGGCCGAACCCGTGACGGTAGTGTTCGGATAGCTGCCTGCTTGCGCGCCGTTGTAGATCACCTGGCCATCTATACGTACCACCAGCGAGTTGATATCAACACCCTCTTCAGCGTCAGAGATGCGAAACGAGACGTTGCTGTCGACGGCTACTTCGTTCGCACCAGAGAGAGGTGAGCGGTTGGTTACCATGGGTGGAACCGATCCTGGGTTCGCCGGAAACTCATATGCGCCCACGTCAGCGGAGCCTTGTGAGCGTGAGTTGAGGAAGTAATCGTCATTGAGCACGTTGGGTATATTGGTGCTGCTTGCATCGATGGCGACGCTGCCTGCCAGCAAGCGAAAATCGAAGTTGCTGGGATCAACAAACAGCGGATCGTTGCTGTCACCGCCGCCGATAGGGTTTTCATCAATGGAGGGAGCGCCCGCATTCAGGCCGTAGTAGAGGTTATTGGTGAATCGTGCTGTTCCCCAGCCACTGCTCACACCTGATCCAACATATGTATCATTGGTGTCCTGACCGTAGTAGACGATGTTGTTAGCGATGATTAAGTTGGCGCTGGTGAGGGTCCAGGTATTCGCAATAATATTATTATGGCTGCCGCTGCGTAGCTCACAAAATACGTTGTTGAAGACGCGAAAATTTGAGGGGTTTATGGAGTTGATTCTGAACTCCGAGCCGCCTGCGTTGCAGACAATATTGTTATAAAAATAGGCATCATCGGTTTTATTGGAGGCATTGATACCGTGTTTGGCCACATTGAGCACCAAGTTGTGGTGCACACGGTAGCCGCGGATGTATTTGCTCAATGATCCGTAGGATTGAATGCCGTTACCACCCTTGATGTCGTGAATATAATTGTAGGCAACCTCGATATCTTCAACGCTGGTGGGGTCCCCATCGTTATCAAAATAGATGCCGTGGTTACGTTGACCATCCCCCCAGATGTCGTGGATATGGTTGCCGAAAATCTTTACCCGATTGCCGTTGCCTGCGATACCACCGGAGCGCGCTGAGCGGCTGGTAGCGTCAGTTTCAAGGGTGAACCAGTCAAACAGTTCGTTATTGATGACGCGCCAATCGTTGGAGCCCCACTGCAGGTTGATGGGGCCTTCGACGTTTGAGCCGTCACCGCCGGAGATGCGCAGCCCTGCGATGACGATCCAGTGAGCTTCGTTGGCGTTGCCGCGGTTATGAATGCCGCCGGCACGTTGCGGAAAGATGTGTACGTTTTCTCCGGGGTAGCCAACGATAGATATCGGACCACTACCCAATGTGCCGTCGGGCGCGCTGCCGGAGTTGCCCGTTGTGCGCAAAAAACGATCGTTAGCGCCTTCGTCTTTCCAGTCACCACCACGCAGCACAATGAAATCGCCCGGACTGACATCATGCCAAACGCCGATGCGATCAGGGGTTTGCACGCGGCGGAACGGTTTGTTGATGTTGCCTATCTCACCCGTGGCATCATTGCCGTTGAGTGATACGTACCAGATCTTGCCCGGCTGCACGGTGAACGTATTGTCACTGTTTGAACTAACGCCGCCGACTTCGACGCGGACCGCACCGCTGCTGACAGCGCCGACCTGAACGGAGATCTGTTGTACGTCGTTGCGGCCGTAAGAGCTGCCCATGTATTTGTACTCGGCGACCTCCCGACTACCAATATAGACCTTGGTGTTGCTGCCAAGCCCTGAGGGGTCACCCAAATTTATGCCGAATATGGAGAGGTAGGCGCCGTTGTTGTTTTCACCACCTGAATTGGGGCCGCTGACGACATCGGTGTAGAGCACTTGCGGGGTTCCTGATGCGGCCAGGGTACTGCTTATGGGTAGCGCAATCAGTAGCAGTGAAGCGAAAAAAACAGCCAAAAAAAACGGCGCATTGGTTACCCCTTGCCTGGTTGCAGAGGGTTTAACCAATGCGCCGTTTTGATGAGCGGGTGTTAAGTTGGTGTCAGACTTAACGTTGGTGTGTAACGAAATTTTCATGATGGCAGCTTCCTCGCTACGAGTGCCTCTTAAATTAATGAGGCGCTTTAGTTGGTTCGTGTTTCAAAGTGCTTGTTAGAGCTTTAATGACACTCTGTGGCAAGCACATTCTCGGCACAGGATCAATGAATGCAATCTTCTCACGATCAGTTTCAACATGATGTCGAGCTGATCACGACGGCTATGTGACTGGTTATCGAAATTTGATTAATCGTGAATGTTGGTCGATTACGGCGTTTTGGATGGTTTTTTTGCGCGGTTATTTTTGATTACACTGTAAAAATAGCTGTTTTTTCCTGCTTACTTTGAGTTGCAGGCCTGGTACGTCGGGGGGGTGAGATTTATTGTGTGCTGTCGTTATTCTTTACGATATTCTGATTGTGCATGTCTAAAAAACGAGAATGCCTTTCTGGTGTGCTGAAGGTGGTATGCACTTTTAGGTGACTTCAGCAATATTTGTGGCTTTGGCAATAAGTGTTAAAGTAGCGCCATTTTTTTGTGGCGTATCTGAAGGGAGAGCTGAATGGCTTACGACAAAATCACGGTGCCCGCCGATGGTGAGCGCATAACGATCAATGAAGATTTTTCACTGAATGTGCCGGTACGGCCCATCATCCCGTTTATTGAGGGCGATGGTATTGGCGCCGACGTGACGCCAGTGATGCGCCGCGTGATTGATGCTGCGGTTGAGAAAGCGTACGGCAGTGAGCGCAGCATTACGTGGATGGAAATTTATGCCGGCGAGAAGGCCAACAACCTCTACGGCGGTGATACATGGCTGCCTGAAGAGACGCTGGCGGCGATAGGTGACTACCTGATCGCCATCAAGGGGCCACTGACCACGCCGGTGGGTGGGGGTATCCGTTCATTGAATGTTGCCATGCGTCAACAGCTCGATCTCTACAACTGCCAGCGGCCGATCCGCTACTTTCCCGGTACGCCGAGTCCGCTCAAACACCCGGAGAAGACCGATATGGTGATTTTCAGGGAGAACTCGGAGGATATCTACGCTGGTATCGAGTGGGAGGCGGGAACGCCTGAAGTAAAAAAGGTGATCGACTTTCTGCAGCAGGAGATGGGTGTCAGCAAAATCCGTTTCCCCGACAGTTCAGGCATTGGCATCAAGCCGGTCTCTCAGGAGGGCACTGCGCGTCTGGTGCGCAAAGCGATCCAGTATGCGATAGATAATGATCGCAGCAGCGTCACGCTGGTGCACAAAGGCAATATCATGAAGTTCACCGAAGGTGGCTTTAAGAGCTGGGGCTATCAGGTTGCGCGGGATGAGTTTGGCGCCGTTGAGGTGGATGGCGGGCCATGGTGCAAAATGACCAATCCTAAAACGGGTGGTGAGATTGTGATCAAAGATGCCATCGCTGATGCATTTTTGCAGGAGATTCTGCTGCGTCCAGAGGATTTCAGCGTGATTGCCACGTTGAACCTTAACGGTGACTATATCTCCGATGCCTTGGCGGCTCAGGTGGGGGGTATCGGTATCGCGCCCGGCGCGAATTTGTCTGACGGGATTGCACTGTTCGAAGCGACCCACGGCACCGCGCCGCGCTATGCAGGCCAGAATAAGGTCAATCCGAGTTCGATTATCCTCTCGGCGGAGATGATGTTGCGCCACATGGGCTGGACAGAAGCAGCTGACCTCGTCATCAAAGGTATTGCCGCAGCCATTGTCGCCGGTACGGTGACCTATGATTTGGCACGGCTGATGGAGGGCGCAGATCAGCTGAGCTGCTCCGGTTTTGGCGAAGCGGTGATTGGTCAGATGTGATGTTTGAGCGAGTTTAGGCGTGTGACTGCTGAAACAGCGCTATTTGAACTCGACGCACAATCGATCATTGATGATGCGATTCACAGCGCCGCGCGAACCTACGCGCTGCACATCGTATTGGCGCGGCGTCAGCACCTAACTGTCGGTCGGCTTGGGGACTTTACCTTCCCGGCCGGCCGCTACATCTATACCGGCAGCGCCAGAAAAAATCTGGCTGCTCGCGTCAAGCGCCATTTGAGCACAGATAAAAAACTCCGCTGGCACATCGACTATCTGCTGGCATCGCCGTCGGCTTCGGTGGTTTTGGTGCAGTTGTTTGATAAGGATGAGTGCCTCGTCAACCAGCATCATGGTGGCGTGGTGGTTGTGCCGCGCTTTGGCGCATCGGATTGTCGTCAGGGTTGTGGCAGCCACCTCAAACGGCTGAGTTAGCGAGGTGGCAGACGGGCGGCAGGTTGTGGAGGATAGAGCGCCTTATGTGGGCCGCTTCGCGCCATCTCCTACCGGGCCTCTCCACTTTGGTTCGCTCGTGGCCGCCGTTGCCAGTTACGCTCAGGCTAAAAGTCAGGGTGGTCGTTGGCTGTTGCGTATCGAAGATATCGACCCTCCTCGCGAAGTCGCGGGTGCCAGCGATGAGATTTTGCGTGCGCTGGAGCACTACGGCTTCGAGTGGGATGGTGAGGTGTGCTATCAAAGCCGTCGCCATTTGGCGTACGAGGCTGCGTTGGAGCAGCTCTATCAGCATCGTTGGGTCTATCCGTGTCGCTGCTCGCGCAAAATGGTTCGCCAACTTTCCGAGCGCGGTATCTATCCGGGCACCTGCCGTCATGCCGCGCCTGCCGAGGCTGGATCATTTCCTTTTCAGGGTTACGCCATGCGCGTGCTAAGCGCAGGACCGGTGCGCTCGTTCCGCGATGTTGTGCAGGGTGATGTGAGCGAGGATCTGCAGCGCGAAGTGGGCGACTTTGTGGTGCGCCGTGCGGATGGCCTCTGGGCCTATCAGCTGGCTATTGTGGTGGATGATGCTGAGCAGGGTGTGACCGAAGTGGTGAGGGGCGCTGATCTGCTGGCTTCTACCGCGCGGCAGATTCACTTGCAACATTTGTTGGGATATCCGTCACCGAGCTATTTTCACCTGCCGGTAGTGATGGGTGACAATGGCGAGAAGCTCAGCAAGCAGGGTGGGGCGCCAGCGCTCACAGCGGGCGATTCGCTGCCAGTGCTAATCCGTGCGTTAGGGTTTCTCAATCAACCGCTGTTCGGGCTGGAGTCAGCCGCTGATTTACAACAGTTCTGGTTGGAGGTCTTCAAACGCTGGCAGGCCGACCGGGTGCCCTCTTTGCCTAGTTGCCGCCCGCGTATCTAATATCTCTGAAGAGAGCTTAAGCAGAGTGGAGGAAGCTAAACAGGGCGATTTCGTAAGAGATGAGCAGCAGATACATGAAGAAGAAGCCGTGTAGTACGTGCGATACTGAGATCCCTTTGAAATGGAAATTTTTGTGTGCGACGAGAAATATCATACAGACTGCGGTCAGACCGATTTTAGCGGCGACAAAACTATTTATGCTGATGTCTAGCAGCCCGCTCATGAGAGGGTTGGCTTCGTAAGCGCCGAGCTTGAGCAGTTGCAGGGTGAATGCGGCATCCGTGCAGGAGAGCAGTAGCACCCCGAGCGTGATAAACAGAAAGCGTTTTTCATAGTGGTCGACGTAACTGTTGATCTGGTCCTCTGTTCTGCGGCCTTGGCGACGTCGTCCGCGCCATGCAAGCAGATAGAGCAGGCGTGGATATTTGTCGCGGCGGCTGGTCCCGTTGCGCCGCTCTGCTCCGCAGTGGGCCAGTTGTAGCGACATGGGCGTGGATGATGCTGCTGTCTTACGCCGAGTCGTTGATAATTTCAAGAGTGCCATGATCGAAAAGGGGTCTCCGTTATCGTGATATGTCTGACCTTTTAGCTCTTACGTCTCTTAGCATTAGCAAAACCTGGGCCGAAAGAAATTTCTTTTATATTTATCAATTGGTTGTTATTGTTTTGGTGCTATCTTCTTGGTTGGCCTGGATGATGTGTAAGAAAAAAAGACAGTTGAGATTGCTGGATTTGGCCATAGATTGACCCTTCCTTGTGTTGTCCAAGGTGCGCTAGCTGTAGTGCTTGTGACACTACTTTAGGCCGCTTTTCGGAAAGGGAATGCATCATGCCTTGTGAAGTTACAGGTGCAGGCAGTCAGGAACATGACTGTATGAATTGAGTAAACTGCGGGAAAATGAGCCCGATAAAATTGAACGGATCAGGAGATCATTGTGGAACATAAACTACCGGAACTGCCCTACGCCAAAGATGGCTTGGAGCCTCATATTTCAGCTGAAACGCTGGAGTACCATTACGGGAAACACCACCAAACGTATGTGACCAACCTTAATAACCTTATTAAGGGCACCGAGTATGAAAACTCGGCTTTGGAAGATATTGTTGAAGATGCTTCGGGTGGAATATTTAATAACGCTGCCCAGGTGTGGAATCACTCATTTTACTGGAATTGCCTCTCTCCCAATGGCGGAGGTGAGCCGAGCGGTGCGTTGGCTGATGCCATCAACGCGACGTTTGGTTCGTTCGATGCTTTTAAAGAGGAGTTTTCAAAAACTGCCATCACGACTTTTGGCTCGGGATGGGCCTGGCTGGTAAAAAATCCTGATGGAAGCCTGGAAATCATCAGCACAGGTAATGCTGCAACGCCCCTGAACTGTGGTCAGGTTGCATTGTTGACATGCGATGTCTGGGAGCATGCCTACTACGTCGATTACCGCAACGCTCGTCCCAAATATGTGGAAGCATTTTGGAATATTGTTAATTGGGATTTTGTTACAGCAGGTTACGAAGCTAACTGATGGGATTTGACGCTATTTTTCTGCGTGGCTCTGTGTTACTGACGCTCTGTGTTGGGGTGGCTGGTTGTGTCGACCCGGATAATCCCGAGTTTGATGAAGTACGTTATGAAGCCATGCAGGATGTGGATTGTGAACATGTTGCCAAGGTTTCGGCATGGAATCAGAAGGAGGGTGTTGATGAAACCAAGGAAAAAGCAAAGCAGCGCTGCAAATATTTGAAATCGCTCTCCTTTGACGCGTTTTCTGCAGAGATCCATAGAAAATAGTAGACCTTTTATGAGTGGCACCTCCCGGAGAGTGTTGGTCGAGCCTAGGCCAACACTCTCCGGGTATTTTTCTCCGGTTTCTGCGTCTGACCCCTTGACGCATTCTTCCTTCTCTCTTTTTGTTCCCCCGTTTTTTTGCTGATATCCAGCGTGAGAGCTTTGCTGCTGTGGCATAGCCGCGGAGCAAATTTCATGGGCGTTGCCAAGATAGCTTGAGATATAGCGGGATCACGGGAATAATGTGGCGCTGGCTCAGCAGTGCCCGACGTAAGCCTGTGGTGGACAAGTTGGGGGGAGGGGCGGTGTTGCTGGCTGCCTTATTTGATAATAATAATCGGCTATGCAATTCGTTGTTTCATTATGTTAGATGTAATAAGTCGTTGGTTTAAAATATATTTCTCGGATCCCGAGGGAATTATCCTGGCGGTATTGCTGCTTCTGGGCTTCGGTATCGTCATCTATATGGGAGATATGCTGGCGCCACTGCTTGCCAGCATCGTTATCGCCTATTTTTTGGAGGGGATGGTCGCTGCGCTGACGGGGCACTCTGTGCCACGCAGTGTCTCTGTTCTGGCAATCTATCTGCCATTTTTGGCATTTCTGCTGTTTCTGGTATTCGGTATGTTGCCGCTAATGCTGGGGCAGTTGACGCAGCTTGCGCAGGAGCTGCCGAACATGATTGGCAAGGGACAACAGGCCTTGATGAAGTTGCCTGAGTACTATCCGCACTTCATTTCGGAGGCGCAGCTGAGCGAGGTCATGACGGCGATGCGGGCCTCTGTTGCGACATTGGCACAGCAGTTGTTATCGTTATCGCTTGCTTCCATTTCTGGTGTTTTCACTATATTGATCTACCTGATTTTGATCCCTGTTCTAGTGTTTTTCTTTCTCAAAGACAAATCCCAGATCATTAAGTGGGTCGCCTCAGGCTTGCCGCAAGAGAGGCAGGTGGCGGTAAGGGTTTGGGAAGAGATGGATCAGCAGATCGGCAACTATGTGCGTGGTAAATTTGCCGAGATTTTTGTTGTCGGGATTGTCTCTTATGTGGCGTTTGCTTACTTTGGGCTAAACTACGCTACGCTATTGGCGGTGCTGGTTGGGCTCTCTGTCGTTGTGCCCTATATCGGTGCCGTTGCCGTGACTTTCCCGGTGGTGTTGATCGCTTTTTTTCAATGGGGGTGGGGGCCGGACTTCATCTACTTGGTGAGCGCCTATCTGGTGATTCAGGCACTCGATGGCAATGTGTTGGTGCCGCTGCTCTTTTCTGAAGCGGTTAACTTGCATCCGGTAGCTATTATTGCTGCGGTACTGGTTTTCGGCGGAATTTGGGGTTTTTGGGGGGTGTTCTTTGCAATACCTCTGGCGACCTTGGTCAAGGCGGTGCTGAGTGCGTGGCCTCGTACTCGCGACGACTCCGCATTATCGGAGAGCCCGCCAGCTAGTTAGTTATTCGAGCCAGTGCCTCGTCTGTCTCTCCGGCTTTAGTTGTTGCCGGAGAGACAAGCGCGCTTTGGTTTTTAGATCTCTTCAGTGATGTTACGCATTGCCGGGCTCAATTGTGGTGAGTCGCCGCCCTCGCCGTGGGTGGTCGAGGGTGGTGTCTCGTCTGATTCCGGTGGCTGAGGCGCGCGTCCCTCCATTATGTCTTTAATCTGATGCTTGTCGAGTGTTTCGTACTCCATCAGCGCGGCCGCCATGCGGTGCAATGTATCCAGCTCTTTCTCCAGTATTTTTTTCGATACAGCGTAGTTCTTTTGGATTAACGCTTTGATTTCAGAGTCGATGGCTTCAGCAGTGCTTGCCGCCATTGGTTTTTCGTTATGACCTTGGCCGAGAAAACCACCGCCCTCCTCTTCGGCGAAGGCGAGTGGGCCGACGATGGCCGAGAGTCCCCACTTTTTCACCATGTTGGTGGCGAGATCGGTGGCGCGTTGGATGTCGTTGCTGGCCCCTGTGGTGACAGAGTCGACACCGTAGATTAGCTCTTCGGCAATGCGACCCCCAAACAGGCTGGAGAGCTGGCTCTCGAGGCGGCGCTTGCTGTAGCTGACCCGATCCTCTTCAGGTAGATACATGGTGACACCCAGAGCCCGTCCGCGCGGAATGATGCTGACCTTGTGCACGGGGTCATGCTCTGGAACCGTGAGCCCGACGATGGTGTGTCCGGCTTCGTGGTAAGCCGTGATCTCTTTCTCTTTTTCGCTGAGCACCATTGAGCGTCGCTCTGCGCCCATCATGATTTTGTCTTTGGCTTTTTCAAAATCTTTCATGGTGACGATTTCGCGGCGTGCCCTGGCTGCTGTCAGCGCTGCCTCGTTAACCAGATTGGCCAGATCCGCGCCGGAGAAGCCTGGTGTGCCTCTGGCGATGGGTTTGGTATCGATGCCCTCGGCGCGCGGTATTTTGCGCATGTGTACCTTGAGAATATGTTCCCGGCCACGGATGTCCGGTAGTGGCACCGTCACTTGACGATCGAATCGACCGGGGCGCAACAGGGCATTGTCAAGCACATCGGGGCGGTTGGTGGCGGCGATGACAATAATGCCCTCGGTGCCTTCGAATCCATCCATCTCGACCAGCAGCTGGTTCAGAGTCTGTTCCCGTTCATCGTTGCCACCACCAATGCCAGCGCCACGTTTGCGGCCCACGGCGTCGATTTCATCAATAAAAACGATGCAGGGCGCAGCTTTTTTCGCCTCGGCAAAGAGATCACGCACGCGTGATGCACCGACGCCAACAAACATCTCCACAAAGTCCGAGCCGGAAATTGAGAAGAATGGCACCTCGGCTTCGCCTGCGATAGCTTTGGCCAGCAGTGTTTTGCCGGTGCCGGGTGAGCCAACCATCAATACGCCGCGAGGGATACGGCCACCAACTTTGTTGAAGCGCTCTGCATCGCGAAGAAAATCGACAATCTCACCGACCTCTTCTTTGGCTTCGTCGACGCCCGCGACATCCTTGAATTTCACTTTGACCTGGCCGGCAGTAAATGTCTTGGTTTTAGCTTTGCTGAACTTCATGGGGCTACCGCCTCCGCCACTCTGCATGCGGCGCATGAAGTAGATCCATACGCCAATCAATAGTAGAAAAGGGGTCCATGAGAGTAGTGTTCGGCCCAGAGAGCCTTTTTCGCGGGGTGCGGCGGTGATTTTTACGTCGTTGGCAATCAGATCGCCCATCAGTCCGGGGTCGTCCGGTGAGTCGGTTTTGAAGGGGGTGTCGTCAACCGTTTTTCCGAAGATGACGCCGTGGTCGATATAGACCTCGGTGATCTCCTTGTCTGCCACTTTGTGTAGGAAATCGGAGTATGAGATGCCGTAGCGGACATCAAATTCTTGATTAGTCATGGAGAACGCCAGAAACATGACGCCCACGCCCACTGCTATGACAGCCGCAACTATTTTTGTATTCATAACTTCTATCCTCCTGCGTACGTGGCCGTTATAGGTGGCCGGGTCGAGTGCATGAGATAAACCGCTATTAGATTGATCCCATTGGGCTTTTCAGGAAGGCCATCAATGCTAGTGGTCGTGGTCTGAAAGTGCTGTGGTGGTTGGTGATCGGTTTCCAGCCATTTCAGCGGTTTCCATTCAGGCTTGCATTTGAGCTTTCATTTAGATGAAAGCAAACCACATGCCCGTTGCTTGGCGGGGTGGTTGCTTGGTGTTTCTTGAATTGGAGCGCTACGTCACGGTCGCTTGATGCAGCGATCACTTACATTCTTTTCAGGTTAGCTGTGATAACCATTTGTCGGTTGAATACAGCCCTTCATCGGTTTTTGAATGACATATTTGAGGAAACTCCGCCACAATGCCTGCCATGGATAGAAAAAATTTTGGTTTTTCTCTGATTGAGCTGCTAATCGCGATGGTCTTGGTTGCCATTTTGGCCGCGATAGCCATTCCCGGTTACCAGGCGCTGATCAAAGGCAGCCGCATCACCAGCATGACCAATACCTTGTTATCGGATATTCGCCTGGCCCGCAGCGAAGCGATCAAGCGCCAGGAGCGTAGCGCTTTGTGCCGCAGCGATAACCCCACAGCGGTGAGCCCGAGTTGCGGCGGCACGGCCAATGACTGGTCGGATGGCTGGTTGGTCTATGTAGCGGGGCCTACTAATCTCAGCAACCCCTTGATTTACAATGCCGCTACTGACGTATTGCTTAAAGTTGGTTTGCCAGCCGAGCTTGGCATCACCATTAAGACGGATGCCGACGCTGATCTGGCACTGCAATTTAATGGGGATGGCAGTAGCGGTGAAATTGACGTTGCTGTCTATGCCATTTGTGATGACCGTGATGGTGATGGCGACCTGGACAAGGCGTACGGCAGGCAGGTGAATGTCAGTTTGGTGGGGCGTGGTAGTGCCACAGATAATGTGCTGAGCTGTGATGCACCGACTTAAGGAGCGCATTGAATGAATCCTGGTTTCAACGCAGGTGGTGTGGGTTACGCGCCATATTCAGCGCGCGGTCCGCTACGTTGTGGTTTTCATCGTAGCTGCGGGGTGAGCATGATCGAGGTGCTGGTGGCGCTGGTGTTGCTTTCCATTGGGTTGCTGGGGGTGGCTGCCATGCAGACGACGGGTATTCGCCAGAGCCACGATTCGCAACTGTTGAGCCAGGCGCTGTTACAAGCGCAGGATATGGCCGATAGAATGCGCGCTAATCTGGTAGCGGTACGCGTGGGTGCGTATAGCGCCATCGATGGCAGCGCAGCGGCGATGGATTGTGTCGGCACAAACTGCAGCGCGGATAATATTGCGCAGTATGACGCCTATGTGTGGAATTCCGATAATGCCACCCGCTTGCCATCGGGGCAGGGCGTAACCGCTTGCACCGATATCAATGCGGCGACGTCGGTTCTTGATGCTGGTTCCAGCTGCGTGATTACTGTGCGTTGGGATGGCGAACGTAACGGCGCAACGGGCACCGGTTGCAACGCCACTATCGATACGGACCTGAAGTGTGTTCGCCTGAATTTCGTATTGCCATGAGTCGATTCGAGGGGGTTTCTATGAGGCAGCAATGTCCTCGTCATTTTCCAATGCGGGCTACAAAGAAATTGATGCCTGTACGGTGGCGTCATCAGCGTGGGCTCTCCCTGGTCGAAATTCTGGTGGCGGTGACGTTAAGCCTGGTGCTGTTAGGTGGATTGGTGCAGATGTTTGCCGGTAGTAAAGATGCCTATCGGCTGCAGGGCAATATGAATGTGCTCCAGGATAACGGGCGCTTTGCGACCAACATGATCAAATACAGCATTCGCATGGCGGACCACTGGGGCAATGCCGAGAGCATTGTGCCAGCAACGACATCAGCAGCACCGGTAGTGATTGGCAGCGGCAACTGTTCGTCGGCCTGGAGTCTGGATATCAACGAAGCGCTGCACGGCTATGAGGGCGGTGCAACACCACCCGCAGCTGTTGACTGTATCGCGGCGGGGGATTACGTCACCGGTAGCGACATGGTTGTGCTGCGTTATGCGGGGTCAACGGCCGTGAGTACCGATGTTGTTGATAATAGCGACACGATCTATGTGCGCGGACGGGTCGGTAGTTCGGGGGTGCTGTTCAAGGGCAGTGAAGTGGCTAGTATTGACTCCGGTTTGCAGCTTTACGAGGCTGCAAACCCTGATCCTGTTGATGTCAGCAACTATCCCTATCGCGTTGAACTCTACTTTATTCGCCCGTGCAGTGTGAAATTGGGTACGGTTTGCTCTAGTAGTGACGATAGTGGTCAGCCTATTCCTACGTTGACACGTTACACACTGCTACCCAGTGTTGGTGGTGGCGCTGATCAGCTCGTTCAGCAGGCGCTGGTTGAGGGCGTGGAGCAGCTGCAGCTGCAGTACGGCATCGATACCGATGGTGACGGATTTACCAATGTTTATGAGACTGCAGCAAGTCTCGATGTTAATGGTAGCTATAACTGGGATAGCGTTGTCAGTGTGCGCATGGGGTTGCTGGTGCGTACTATTGAACAGGATGGTGCTTACACTTCACCGGCCAGTTACAGCTTGCTGGCGGCGAATGACTACACGGTACCCGCAGCACAGAGAAGTTACCATCGGCAGCTCTTTACACAAATTGTTCAGGTGCGTAACCGGAGCAGAAACTGATGCCCACTCTCGATGGTTATTTTGATTATTCAAATGGTGGCACGATGATGAAAAAAGAGCAGAGCGCTATGCGTTGCAATCACACTGTTTCCAGGCACCAGTCGGGCTATGTGCTGGTGACCAGCTTGTTGTTCTTGTTAGTGCTGACAATGGTCGCGGTGGTGAGTACGCAGACAACAACGCTTGAGCTGCGCATGAGCGCCAACAATGTGGCAAAGGGGCGCGCCCTTGAGTCATCCGAGGCGCTGCGTCATTTTGCTGGCGAAGTAGTGGATGCCCATACTTTCCACCAGGGTTGGCCTGTTTCGTTGGGCGGGGGCATCCAGGATAAAGAGTTTGGCGTCACTTTTCCCGCAGGTATCAACTTCGTCAACAAGACGGATGGCGTGCCCAATAATATGTATCTGCTGGGTAGCAACGGTGCGGGGGAGAACCCGCTGGACCCCTCAACGCTGGTGAACGATATTACCTACCAGGTTGATGGCAACGGCGATGGTGACCTGGATGACGGCGTGGATATTTCAGCATCTGTTTCGATCTACCGCTTGCCTGCCACGTCAGCCAAAGGTAGCAATATTGCGATGGTTTCCGGTTATCTGGGGCTGGGTCGCAGCGCTGCCGGTGGTGGCTCCAATATCTACTACCTGTTGCGCAGCACAGGCACCTCGGCCGGTGGTGCGCGGGCCGTGACCGCTAGTGAGTACCGTTATGTGCCTTGATGTTGGATAGATGTACTGTGGTAGACCGAACCAGTCCCAATACAGCTGCCCTCGGAGTCAATCGAGAGGCGTTTAGCCAGGAGAGCGTGATGACGTTTGTTAATGCCCGCTTAGCGGGTTTTTTGAAGGGCATGCTGTTAAGTGTTCTATTTGTCCCTGTCATCTATACCGTGCCACTGCATGCCGAAGTGTCAGGTGATCGACTGGGCGACTTCACCGTGTATCCGACAGTGACTCCGGAGTCCGTGACGCCGATGGTGCTGATTGCCGCATCCAACGACCATCAACTCTATTTCAAGGCGTACAGCGACTATCACGATATCGACGAAGATGGTGTTGTTGATAGTAAAGATATCACCTACAACCATGCTGTCGACTATTACGGCTACTTTGACAGTGGCAAATGTTACAGCTACAGCGGTGATCGCTTTGTGCCCAGCAGTCTGGCTGACAGCAACAACTACTGCTCGGGCGCGACGTGGAGCGGCAACTTTCTGAACTGGGCGACAATGGCGCGCATTGATGCGGTGCGCAGAGTGCTGTTTGGTGGACATCGACGCATCGATACGGCCGGTAGCACGGTTTTGGAACGCACTTATCTGCCCAACGATGCCCACAGTTGGGCCAAATATTACAGTGGCAGTGATCTGGAAAATTTGACGCCGTTTAGCGGGCCGGATATCGCTGACGGCATTACACTCTGCAATACTACCGTCAATAATGGCAGTCTGACCTCACAGAATGTTACCGACCCACCATTAGTACGTGTTGCACGGGGTAACTATTCGCTATGGGCAGGGAATGAGCGTTGGCAGTGTCGTTGGAGTGGTGAAAAAAATTCATCAAATGGCAATGACCCGGCCAAGTCTGGCATTAACGCCAGTGCGTCGAGCCCGAGCCTGGATGACGACGGACTGGGCGGCGGGGATTATACGGTGCGCGTTGAGGTCTGTGTCTCCTCCATGCTGGAGGCGAATTGCAAAGAGTACCCGGATGGTAACTACAAGCCGATTGGTCTTCTTCAGCGTTACGGCGATGATGACAAACTGCTGTTCGGTATGTTCGCGGGTTCGTATCAGAAGAATAAATCGGGTGGGGTTCTGGTCAGTGACATCGGCAGTATGAGCGATGAAATAAACGTCGATAGCGATGGCACCTTCAAAAAGGTGGCAGCGACCGCTCAGAATGGCGGGGTTGCCTCGGCTGCCGCCGGGGGCATTATCAATGCGTGGAGTCTCTACCGAATCATTAACTATCGATATGGTGGTAGCGGTGAAAATCCCGGTACTTACGGTGTTGATGGTAATAATGCTGATAACTGCAAGTGGGGGCTGAACAGCTTTCCTAATGGCACCTGCCAGAACTGGGGCAACCCCTTTTCTGAAATCTATCTGAATGCGCTGCGTTATCTGGCGGGACAAAATCCGACTACACAGTTCAGTACCAGTGGCACGCCGGTCATTGATGGTTTGACGACGCCGAGTTCGTGGAACTGCCCGTTAAGTGAGGATAATGCCTGTGCGCGCTTGAGCATCGTCAATATTAACGCCAGCGTGCTCTCTTATGACGGTGACGAACTCGATGGTGCCGGCTACGGTATCGGTACATTGGGTGCTTCTCAAGACTCTGCACAGTTAACGGATATCGTTGGCGAGGGGGAGGGTATTCATGGCAACAGCTACTTTGTTGGCGCAAACGGTAGCGATAACAATCAGCTCTGCACCGGGAAAACAGTGAGCAGTCTGGGGGCAGTGGAGGGCATCTGCCCGGAGGCACCACGACTCGATGGTAGCTACCGCATTGCCGGTCTTGCCCACTGGGCACACACCAATGATATTCGCTCGTCAGACACCGCGAATGATGCAGAGTTAGAGGGCACGCAGTCGGTGGATACCTACTCCGTTGTTCTTGCGCCCGCCCTGCCAAAGATCAGCATTCCTGTGCCTGGATCTGCTACCGCGACTATCTCGATTCTGCCTGCCTGTCAGAGTTTTTATAACGGTGGTTTGGTGGGCAACTGTGCGATCGTCAACTTCCAGATTGTAACGCCATATACGCTATCCTCTGACGGTAGCAGTGCGGTCGGGAAATTTTATGTCAACTGGGAAGATAGCGAACAGGGTGGTGACTTCGATAACGACATGTGGGGCACAATAGAGTACACCATCACTGCGAGTACAGTGGCGGTGACCACCGAAGTACACGACGAAGCGGCTGATTTCAATATGGGGTTTGGCTATGTTATTGGTGGCACGACTCAGGATGGTTATCACGCCCACTCGGGGATAAACGGTTATAGCTACACGGACCCGACAGGTGTCTCCGCCTGTTCGGGCTGCGAAGAGAGTAACCCAGCGACTCGTGTGACCTATGCCATCAATGCCGGAGGTAGTGTCGTGACGCTGCTTGAAGACCCCCTTTTCTATGCGGCGAAATGGGGTAACTTCAACGATAAAAACGGCAACGACAAGCCTGATCTGCAGTCGGAGTGGGATGAGCAAGATGCGGATGGTAAAGATAATCCAGACGGCCTTCCTGACAACTATTTTTTGGTGACTAATCCACGCAAACTTGAAGATTCACTGCAGCGGGTTTTTGAAGCAGTTTTAGAGAAGACCGCTTCAGGTACGGCAGCCTCGGTTGCCACAGCCAGCCGTGAGGGAACCGGCGCTGTCTATCAGGCGCTTTACGAAACGACAGTTATCGATTCCGATGCCAGAGAGGCGCGCTGGATTGGCAACGTTCACGCGCTGTGGATCGACCAGAATGGATTCATGCGCGAAGACGGTGGCGTAAAAGGCAAGCTGGAGGGGTATGACGTCGATCCCGTGATTGAGATCTTTTATGACGCGAACGACAAGGTCACGCGTGTACGGCGCAAAAGCAGCTCCAGTTCAGGGACGTTCGAGGACTCGGGCTCCTCTGTTGTGCCGCTAAGCGAGCTGAATCCGATCTGGAATGCACGCGATCAGCTCTCCGCACTCTCGGCGGCGACGATTGATTCACAGCGCGTCTACGCTTCGCTCGCCAGCGGTGGTCGGCATATTGTGACCTCCTTCGACGGTGTAGCGCTGGACGATTTTGAGCGCAGTGAAATCACCACATCCAATTACGGCTATTTCAATGTGGCGTTACGCACTGAGGCGCAGGATCTGGTCGACTATATTCGTGGCAAAGAGGTTACTGGACTGCGCAACCGGACAGTTGATTACGACGGTGATAATTTGCCAGAGGTGATGCGCCTCGGCGATATCATCCACTCGACGCCGACGCCCGTCGGTGCACCAGCAGAGGACTTTCAGCTGCTCTACGGTGACACCTCCTACGATACGTTTCGTAAAGCCTACCTGAAGCGTCGCCAAGTGGTCTATGTGGGTGGCAATGACGGCATGCTGCACGCGTTTAATTCCGGTTTTTACGATGCGGCGAACCAGAGTTTTGTCAAGCAGCTCAATGGTGAGGTTGAGCATCCGTTGGGTAGCGAGCTGTGGGCATATGTGCCGCGCGCGCTGTTGCCACATCTCAAATGGTTGGCGGACCCCGACTATACCCATGTCTACTACATCGACGCTCAACCGCGTGTATTCGATGCGAAAATTTTTCCCAGCGATACCGATCACCCCGGTGGATGGGGCACAGTGCTTGTTGTCGGTATGCGTTTCGGTGGTGGGGCGATGACCATTGATACCGCAGCAGATGGCTTGAACGGTGGTGCTGATGACATTGAGCTGCGCTCCTCATATGTCATTATGGATATCACCAACCCCGAGTCACCGCCCAGCCTGATCGCCGAAATATCGCCAGAAAACCTCGGTTTTACCACCTCATTCCCGACAGCGATGGCGATTCGTGAAAATGACGGATCACCCAATCAGTGGTATCTGATTTTTGGCTCTGGCCCCACCAATTTAGGTACGGCGACCAGCAGCCAGACGGGACGAATTTTTATATACGACCTGAATGACAAAAATTTTGTCGGTGGTTATGGTGGTAATGGCACGAAAAACGCGTTGGATGGCAACAGCTTTGTCGGCAATCCGGTGACTGCCGACTGGAATCTCGACTATAAGGCCGATGCGCTCTATTTTGGAACAGCGGCAGGAGCGGCAGCCTCTCCCTCCGGCAAGCTTTACCGTCTGCTCATTAATGGAGAGTCTGACGAGACCGCCTGGCCGAGCCCCGATCTGCTACTGGATGCGGGGCAGCCAATGCTGGTGACACCCGCGTTGGGTATCGACAGCAAGCTTAATCGCTGGATCTTTCAGGGTACCGGGCGCCTCTTTGTCAGTGAAGATGAAGCCAGCAAGGCACAGCAATCGCTCTATGGGGTAATCGATAAAAATGGTGAGGTTGGCAGTAATGCTACGGCTAAGGCGGATCTGTTAAATGTGACTGCGGCGGTTGTGAAAGGGGATGGCTCGGTGAGTGGTGTGGGGTCGGTATCTGACTTTGACTCACTCGAAACTGCAGTCGAGAGTGCCGGGGGTTGGCAGCGTGATCTGCCGGTCTCTAGCACTAAGTCAGCGGAGCGTATGGTCAGTGAGTTGGCCCTGTTGAGCAAAGTGCTCTTTGCAGCAGCATTCACCCCCGACACCGATCAATGTAATGCGGAGGGGGCGAGTGTTCTCTATGGTTTAAATTTCACCACCGGCACAGCATCGCCGACGCTGCCTACATTTGGTACAGACTCGGGCGGTATATCTACTCCCAGTGTCTATCTGGGCGTTGGGTTGGCAGCGACACCCAGTCTGCACGCAGCGGCTGGACTGAACAGTAATCAAGTGAACATTCTGGTGCAGACGGCGCAGGGTGAGATCATACAGATGGATGCCAATACCGGCTCATCGGCGCACAGTGGTGAAACTTCCTGGCGGGAGATTCAGTAGCAATCCAGTAGTAACGATCCAGTAACAAAAAGGAGCATGCGGCATGGTTGATAGCAGAGCATTTGCGCAGCAGAGAAAAAATAGCGTACGTCTGCAGGGATTTACACTGATCGAGTTGCTGGTCGTTCTGGTGATTATGGCGATTCTGTTGTCGATTGCGGTGCCGGGTTATCAGACGTACGTCGATCGAACACGACGTGCTGATGCCCAGGCCGCATTAGTGCTGCTGTCTGGCGCTATGGAGCGCTTTTATACGGAAAACAACAGCTATTTGGGAGCCGCTAACGGCGGCGGGAATACAGGCGCGCCAGGCATCTTTAATACAACGGTGCCGCTGGATGGCGGTACGGCGAACTACAATTTAACGATCAACGCCGCTACCGCCACGACCTTTACCCTGCGTGCGACCCCAGTGGGGGTGCAGGATGGCGACGGTTTGCTTGAATATACCAATGCCGGGGTTAGGCGTTGGGATAAAAACGATGACGGGGATACGGGCGATGCCGGCGAAGATAATTGGTCGCGTTGATTGCCACGTTCAGCGAGGCGAGGCTTGAGCCGTGCGCAGCTCTTTTGGTAGGGGAAATACCGTTGACTCTTCTACACCCTGCAGCGCATTGACGGTTTTGGCACCCCATCTTTTCAGATGCTGAATCACCTCTTCTACGAGCACTTCAGGGGCTGAAGCGCCTGCAGTAATGCCCACGGTGGTTGCATTGTCGAACCACGACTGTTGCATCTCTTCTGCGCCATCGATCAGGTAGGCGCGGGTTCCCAGTTTTTCACCAATCTCTCTCAAGCGGTTTGAGTTCGAGCTGTTGACAGAACCGACCACGAGAATGACATCGCAGTTTTTGGCAAGCTGCTTGACCGCATCCTGACGGTTCTGCGTGGCGTAGCAGATGTCATCGCTTTTGGGGCCGGTAATCTGCGGATAGCGTTGGCGCAGCAGCGTGATGATGGTGCTGGTGTCATCCATTGAGAGCGTTGTTTGGGTGACGTACGCCAGCTTATCAGGATGCTGGATCTCAAGACGCGCCACATCATCGGCCGTCTCCACGAGATGAATCGCATTGCTGGTGCTGCTTTTCAGCTGGCCGAGCGTACCCTCTACCTCCGGGTGACCAGCGTGTCCGATAAGGATGAGTTCGTAGCCATCGCGATTGTGGCGAGCCACCTCCAGATGGACTTTGGTGACCAGTGGACAGGTTGCATCAAAGATGTTTAGTCCGTGTTGTCGGGCTTCATCGCGCACGGCGATAGAGACGCCGTGCGCGCTGAATATGAGTGGTGCGCCGGGGGGAACCGAGGTCAGGTTGTCTATGAATATGGCGCCACGTTGACGCAAACCATCGACCACAAACTTATTGTGAACGACTTCGTGACGAACATAGATCGGCGGGCCGTATAGCTCCAGTACCTGTTCGACAATTTCGATGGCGCGGTTGACGCCTGCACAGAAGCCACGCGGGTTAGCGAGAAGAATTTGCATAGGCTTTAACGCGGTTTCCTCATTAATTGATTCAAGCCAGATCGCTATTTTGCTGCTGCGTATTAAACAGCGCGTTATAGAGCAAGATGGCAGCACCGACACAGATCGCCGAATCGGCAACGTTAAATGCCGGCCAGTGCCAGTTGTTGTAGTAGACATCGATAAAATCGACGACATAACCCAGCTGCACGCGGTCCCACAAGTTTCCGAGCGCACCGCCGAGAATCAGCGCCAGCGCCAGCGCCAGCCACTTTTCGTCGGCTTTAAGGCGCAACATCCAGACGGCAATAATAGCGCTGACAACAGTTGCGACGGCGCTGAGAAAGATGCGCTGCCAGCCGGGTGCGTCGCTGAGCATGCTGAACGCAGCGCCACTGTTGTGGGCCAGGATGATATTCAGAGACGGAGCGATGGCCACAGATTCGTAGAGCGCCCAATTAGCACTGATCAGTGCTTTGCTCAACTGGTCTGCAATAATGACCAATAGTGTCAACCACAGCCACTTGGCACCGGGTCTGGCCGCTAAATTCATCGTGGTGTTCTCATTTTTTTATCTCTTTATTTGCGAGTGAATGTCAGGCGAAACGGCGTGTTTCGCCACTGCCCGCGACATTTTGTAGACAACGCCCGCACAGTGCTGGGTGCGTTTCGTCCTGGCCAACCTCTGCGCGGTGGTGCCAGCAGCGGGCACACTTGGGGTGTACCGAGGCACTTGCTTGAATGGCAATTTCGCCGCCGCTGGCGAGCGTTGTTGTGCTCAGCTTGGCGGGTTTGTCCGCAAGCGGATGGATCTGCGCGTATGAGGTAATCAGCACGAAGCGCAGTTCGTCATCCAGTTGTGTGAGCAGTGCGTGGTTCTGTGGGTCGCAATAGAGGTTGATCTCGGCATCCAGCGGCGAGCCGATCTCACCGGCAGCGCGTAGCGCTTCAAGCTCTTTGCTGACAGCGTCGCGTACAGCAGTAACCTGCTTCCAGTAGGACAATCCCAGCGTTTGGGTCTCCGTTAAGAAGTCATTGCAGGGGGTGTACCAGCGTGCCAAAAATACAGAGGCACCCCGCTCACCGGGTAGATGGCCCCAGATCTCTTCTGCGCTAAAACTGAGAATCGGCGCCAGCCAGCGGGCCAATGCTTCGACGATGTGATACATGGCGGACTGTGCAGAGCGGCGGGCGATACTGTCGGGTTGAGTGGTGTACTGCCGATCTTTGATGATGTCGAGGTAGAAGCTGCCCATCTCGACGGTGCAGAAGTTGTGCACTTTTTGGTAGATCAGGTGGAATTCAAATGACTCATAGGCGGCGATGATCTCTGCCTGCAGTTGCAGGGCGCGGCTCACTGCCCAGCGATCCAGGGCGACCATATCGTCGGCGGCGACCAGATCGCTCTCTGGATTAAAGCCGTTGATGTTGGCCAGTAGAAAGCGCGCGGTGTTACGCAGACGCCGATAGGTGTCTGCGGTGCGTTTGAGAATCTCGTCCGAGACACTCATTTCAGCGCTGTAGTCAGTAGAGGCGACCCACAGACGGATGATGTCTGCGCCCAGGGTGTTGGCCACTTTTTCGGGGGCGATAACGTTGCCAACGGATTTGGACATCTTGCGCCCTTGCCCATCAACGGCAAAACCGTGGGTGAGAACGGCTCTGTAGGGCGCATGGCCATGCATCGCGACCGAAGTTAGCAACGAAGATTGAAACCAGCCGCGGTGCTGATCTGATCCCTCCAGATAGAGGTCAGCGGGAAAGCGTAGTGATTCGCGCTGCTCCAGCACGCAGGCATGGGTCACGCCCGAGTCAAACCAGACATCCAGCGTGTCGGTGACTTTGTCGTAGTTGTCAGCATCGTCACCGAGCAGCTGCTTCGGATCAAGATCGAACCAAGCGTCGATCCCCTGCTGCTCCACGAGTTGTGCGACTCTCTCGATGAGGTTTGCTGTATCCGGGTGGGGTTCGCCGCTGGCTTTATCGACGAACAGTGCAATAGGGACGCCCCAGGTGCGCTGCCGTGAAATGCACCAGTCGGGACGGTTATTGACCATGCTCTCGATGCGCGCCTCTCCCCAGCCCGGTTTCCACTGTACCTGTTTGATCGCCTCCAGTGCGCTGTCGCGCAGCCCGTTTTGCGTCATGCTGATGAACCACTGTGGCGTTGCGCGGAAGATGATCGGCGTTTTGTGGCGCCAGCAGTGTGGGTAGCTGTGGCGAATGGGCTGGGTGTGCAGCAGTGCGCCGTTGTTGCGCAGCAGGTCGATGATGGGGTCGTTGGCTTTGAATACATACTCGCCAGCAAACAGCTCGGTGTCGGGGAGGAATTTGCCTGTTGCATCCACCGGGTTATCGACCGGCAGGTTGTAGCGCATGCCGACCACGAAGTCGTCCTGGCCGTGACCGGGCGCTGTATGCACGGCGCCGGTGCCTGCATCAAGTGTGACGTGATCGCCGAGGATGATCGGTACCTGGCGCGGGTAAAACGGGTGTTGCAGCAAGATGCCTTCGAACGCAGCACCGTTGCACTGGCCGAGAACGGTGTAATCGCTACAGTCCCAGCGCTGCATGATGTCGTCAACGAGTGCCTCTGCCAGCAGCAGGCGCCAGGCTACGCCATCGAGTTGGCACTGCACAAGTACGTACTGTAACTCAGGATTGAGTGCCACCGCTTGGTTGGCGGGTAGCGTCCACGGTGTGGTGGTCCAGATAACCACGGCCACGCGGCCTTCGCTCTGTTTCATTGGTGTCGGAAAGCACTTTAGCAGCGTTGTTTCGTCAACGGCGGTGAAGGCGACATCAATAGATGGGGAGGTTTTCTCTTCGTGTTCGACCTCGGCCTCTGCCAGTGCAGAGCCACACTGCGGGCACCAGTGGACCGGCTTAAAACCCTTGTGCAGGTGCTTTGCTTCAACGATACGGCCGAGGCTGCGGATGATGTCTGCCTCGAAGCGAAAATCCATGGTGAGGTAGGGGTTGTCCCAATCACCCAATACACCGAGTCGTTCAAATCCGGCGCGCTGGCGTGCAACCTGTTTTTTTGCGTAATCGCGACAGGCGCGGCGGAAGGTTTTGGCATCAACTTTATGGCCTGCTTTGCCAATTTTTTTCTCGACCATCAGTTCGATGGGTAGGCCGTGGCAATCCCAGCCGGGGATGTAGGGTGCGTCATAGCCCGACAGCGACTTGGCCTTAACAATGATGTCTTTGAGGATTTTGTTGACCGCATGGCCGATGTGAATGTCACCATTGGCATAGGGTGGTCCGTCGTGCAGGATGTATGGTTTGGAGCCTTTACGGGATGCTCTGATCTGGCTGTAGATGTCCGCTTCCTGCCAACGCTTGAGCATCTGTGGCTCACGGTTGGCGAGGTTCGCTTTCATCGGAAAAGCCGTTTTCGGGAGGTTGAGCGTGTGTTTGTAGTCAGCCATTCTCTATTGATAATTCCTTGCCTGCGGGAAGTGTTGTCAGTGCCATCTTACTTTTTAAACCGATGAGATCGCTTCCTGTTTCAGCTGATCCCACTCAAGTGAAACCGGTCATTATAGGGCGGCTTGCGCTGAGGTTCGAGAAAATATATTCGTTTAGCCAGCAAAAAAGAGCTGCGCTGCCACCACATCTTGCTGGATCTGTTGTGTCAGTGCGTCGATGGATGCAAAGCGCTGCTCATCGCGCAGTTTGTGTTGAATGTCGATTTGTACATATTGGCCGTATATATCCTCAGCGAAGTCGAACAGGTGTACCTCCAGTTGACAGCGTGTGCCATTTACAGTGGGTCGCGTACCGATATTTGCCACGCCTTGCAGCGGCTCTTCGTTGAGCCCGAACAGCTCCACAGCATAGACGCCGTGAAGAGGTGTGGAGCGTCGATGCAGGTGAATGTTTGCAGTGGGAAAGCCGATCTGGCGCCCACGCTTGTCGCCATGAGCAACGCGGCCAGAAATTCGGTAGGGCCGACCCAGCAGCTTTTCTGCGGCGCTAAGATCGTTGTTTGTCAGCGCTGCTCTGATGCGAGTGCTGCTGACCCGTGCACCGTCGATGGCAAAGGTGTGCATGTTCACGACTTGGAAATCATGTTTTTTGCCTGCGGCTTGCAGCATAGCGAAGTCACCGCGACGTTGGTGGCCAAAGCGAAAGTCATCTCCCACTATTAGATAACGGGTTTTAAGCCCATTGAGCAGGACTGTGTTGATGAAGGTCTCAGCAGGCATGGATGCGAGCTTTTCATTAAATTGCAGGCACAGCAGCGAATCGACAGAGAAGCGTCTGATTGTCTGATATTTCTCGCGAAAGCGGGTGAGGCGGGGCGGTGGTGTCGTACGATTGAAAAATTCAACGGGGTGTGGCTCAAAGGTGATGACTACGGAGGGTAGTTTAAGCTCAGCCGCTTTTTCGGAGAGTTGTCCCAATATGGCTTGATGACCCAGGTGCACGCCGTCAAAGTTTCCGATAGTGACGACGCTACCGTCGTGGCAGGGTGAGTGAATGTTGTGGAGGCCGCGTACGAGCTTCATGTCAAAGTGTGTCCGCTGAGAGCTGGAAAGCAGTGATTATAGGTTCGGGTCTGGCTAATAGAAAACAGCCGGATAGTAATCGGTTGGAAATGTGCAGTTTTGTGTCACGGTTCTTACCCGTTCGCTATTATTGCGCTGATGGGTGTGTGGTGGTTGCTTGCCTGCGCCGTTGGGCGATATACTCCGGCGGTTTGAGTAGGGCGGCTGCGCGTGACGAAAAAACAGGCGGAAAAGGGCAGCGCACTGTTGCTCGTTGGTGTGGGTACGATGCTGACATCGATGGTGGTGTCGGGGTTTCTGCTCGGATATCTTGTCGATTCATGGCTGGATAGTCGTCCTGTGTTCATGTTAGTATTCGCGCTCCTTGGGTTTGTCGGCGGAATTCTGAAAGTCCATAAAATAATGAGCAGGCTTTGGTGATTTGATTTTGGAGAGCCCAGCTCACGGACAGTTGATTGCCGGAACACGTAAGATCATTGCTGTACAGGTGGTGGGCGGTGTCTTAGCCGCTGCGGGCTTTTATCTGGCCAAGGGGTCATGGGAGGCGCTTTCAGCTTTCTGCGGCGCATTGATAGCGGTGGTGATGGCCACATGCTTGGCGCTCGGGGTTCTATGGGCCGCCAGACAAGCGCAGCAAAATCCCAAAGTGAGTCAACTCATATTGTACGCGGGTGCCGCGTTACGATTTTTGTTGGTGCTTGTGTTATTTGCCATCGCGCTGGCCGCATTGAGGCTGGATCCGTTGGCTACCATCATAGGTTTTTGCCTTGCGCAGGCCGCGTATATTGCGAGTATGGTTTCGCGTCGGCCTGGGTGAGTTTTGTCGGTTTTTACATTCTGTTTTTTACACGTACTCAGAGCATTGCTTGGCTAATTAGCAAGCAGTCATAAATCGAACGAGGGAATCAGTTTTGAGTGAAGCATCCGGCGGCGGTACCGTCGCATATATACAGCACCATCTGACGAATTTATGCGTGGGTGATTGCGATCCCATCACCCATAAGGCAGCCAGTTTTTGGGCGCTGCATGTGGATACCCTGTTTTTCAGTTATGCGCTCGCCGGTCTGATTATCTTTTGTGGATGGCGCTTAGGTCAGTCACTGCAGGCTGATACACCCAGCGGTTTTCAAAATGTTGTGGAGTCTATCGTCGAGTTTGTTTCGGGTCAGGTCAGAGACACCTTTCCCGGTCACAACCCACTCATCGCGCCGCTGGCGTTGACCATATTTTTGTGGGTTTGGTTGATGAACTTTATGGATATGATTCCAGTGGATTTGCTGCCCGTATTGGCGAGCTGGATCGGGATCGATTACCTCAAAGTGGTGCCTACCACCGACTTAAGTACCACAATGGCAATGTCATTGACGGTGTTCGCTTTGATTGTTTATTACAACTTCAAGGTGAAGGGAGCCGTTGGCTACCTGAAAATGTTCCTGTTTCATCCGTTCGGTAAATATTTAGTGCCGGTCAACATCATCATGACTCTGATTGAAGAGTTGGCAAAGCCACTCAGTTTGGGTCTGCGTCTATTCGGTAACCTGTTCGCAGGTGAGTTAGTGTTTTTGCTCATTGCCTTGATTGGCGGCACGCTGTTTTTCGGCGCCGGGCTTAGCGCTATTTTCTGGGGCGGCTTGCAGGTTGCTCTTGATTTGGCGTGGTTGATTTTCCACTTGCTGGTGATTACCCTACAGGCCTTCATTTTTATGGTGTTGACCATTGTCTATCTGGGTATGGCTCACGTAGAAGATCACTAGGTGAATAAAGCGTTTTACCACTTGCTACAGGTTAAGATAACCTGCTCGGCAGGTGGGCCAGGGTTCGATTTTTGTTTTTTTAGTTATAGTTAAGGAGAAAGAGTAATGACACCCGATTTGATTGCACAGATCTACGGCTCTACCGCTATTGGTGTTGGCGTCATATTGGCAGCGGCAGGTTTAGGTTCTGCTATAGGTTGGGGCCTGATCTGTGCGAAGACGCTGGAAGGTATCGCACGTCAGCCTGAAATGCGCCCAGCGCTGATGACCAATATGTTCATCTTTGCAGGTCTGATGGAGTCTTTCCCGTTTATCATCCTTGCGTTCGCAATGTGGTTCCTGTTTGCCAACCCGTTTGTTGATGCCATGGGCGCAGCAATTACCGCGATGGGGGGCTGATCCGATCGCACCACTAGCTATTATTTTGGTGAGTCGGGGAGACAGGAAATGAATATTACCTTAACTCTGATCTTTCAGATGGCTGCATTTATTCTGTTGATTGTTTTTGTCAACAGAGTTTTGTGGAGCCCGCTATCGGGCATGCTGGAGGATCGTCAGAAGCGAATTTCGGATGGATTGGCTGCCGCAGAAAAGGGGCAGCACGAGCAGGTCTTGGCAGAAAAACGCGCCAAGGAGTTGATTCAGGAAGCGAAATCACAGGCTGCTGAAATTTTGGCTCAGGCAGAAAAGCGCGCAGGTGAAGTTGTCGAAGAGTCTAAGTCGGATGCTCGCGCCGAGGGTGAGCGTTTGATTAGCGCGGCAAAATCTGAGATCGAGCAAGAGATTAACCGGGTCAAAGAGCAGTTGCGTAGCCAGGTTGCCAGTGTTGCCGTTGCCGGTGCTGAGAAAATTCTCGGTAAAGAGATCGACAGCAAGTCTCATGACAAACTGCTCGGCGATCTGATAGCGCGGGTTTAAAGGATAGACATGGCTGAAAAGAGAACGCTTGCAAGGCCTTACGCTCAAGCCGCATTTGATTGGGCCAGTGCTGCCGGAAATATGGCCGCTTGGTCGGACGCTCTGGAGTTGCTGTCGATCATCGCTAGTGATGAAAAGGTGAAGGCGCTGTTTGGGAATCCACGTGTTAGCAAAGAGGAGCTGGTTAGCCTATTTTGCGATATCGCGGGTGAACAGCTTGATGATGCTGGTCGTAATTTTGTCAAGGTGCTGGCTGATGCCGCACGCTTAAATGTGCTGCCTGAAATTGCAGCGCATTATGAGCGATATCGGTCGCAGGCAGAGCGTAGCGTTGAAGCGGAAATCACTTCGGCTTTTCGGGTGACTAAAACGCAGCAGGAGAAGATTGCCAAAGCGTTAAAAGCACGCTTGGGTTGTGATGTCAGTCTGAAATGCACGATTGATAAGAGCCTGATAGGTGGAGCAATCATCCGCGCTGGAGATATGGTTATTGATGGTTCGGCACGGGGACAGCTTGGCAGATTAGCCACAGCGCTGTCTCACTAAACGTCGTACGGGGAATAAAGCAAATGCAATTAAGTGCTTCAGAAATCAGTGAATTAATAAAAAAACGTATCGAGAGCTTCGAGGTTGTTACCGAAGCGCGTACCGAGGGTACGGTTGTTAGCGTAACCGACGGTATCGTTCGTGTGCATGGTCTGGCTGACGTGATGCAGGGGGAGATGATTGAGTTTCCCGGTAATACCTATGGTATGGCTCTAAACTTGGAGCGTGACTCCGTTGGTGCTGTTGTCTTGGGTGCTTACGAGCATATTTCGGAAGGCGATGCGGTTAAGTGTACCGGTCGTATTCTGGAAGTCCCGGTCGGTGAAGCGATGCTTGGCCGCGTTGTAGACGCGCTGGGTAACCCTATCGATGGCAAGGGTCCCATTGATACGAGCGATACTTCACCTATTGAAAAAGTTGCGCCTGGCGTTATTTCACGCCAATCGGTTGATGAGCCTGTACAGACGGGTTTGAAATCAATCGATGCGATGATTCCTGTGGGTCGTGGACAGCGCGAGTTGATCATTGGCGACCGTCAGACGGGTAAGACCGCTGTCGCGATTGATGCGATCATCAATCAGAAAGGCACTGGCATCAAGTGTGTTTATGTGGCGATAGGTCAGAAGGCCTCCTCCATCGCTAATGTTGTGCGCAAGCTGGAAGAGCACGGCGCGTTGGCACACACGGTCATTGTCTCGGCGGCCGCTTCGGAATCTGCCGCGATGCAGTTTGTTGCGCCTTACGCCGGTTGCGCCATGGGCGAGTACTTCCGTGACCGTGGTGAGGATGCGCTGATCGTCTATGATGATCTGACTAAACAGGCTTGGGCGTATCGTCAAGTATCACTGTTACTGCGTCGTCCGCCGGGTCGAGAAGCGTATCCTGGTGATGTTTTTTACATTCACTCTCGTCTGTTAGAGCGTGCTGCACGAATCAATGCTGAGGAAGTTGAAAAGCTGACGAATGGCAAAGTGAAGGGCAAGACCGGCTCCTTGACGGCGCTGCCTATCATTGAAACGCAGGCGGGTGACGTATCCGCTTTTGTTCCGACTAATGTGATCTCCATTACAGACGGACAGATTTTTCTGGAGACCGACCTGTTTAACTCAGGTATTCGTCCGGCTATTAATGCCGGTCTCTCTGTTTCGCGAGTGGGCGGAGCAGCGCAGACCAAAATCATCAAGAAGCTGGGTGGTGGTGTGCGTTTGGATCTGGCTCAGTATCGTGAGTTGGCCGCTTTTGCACAGTTTGCTTCTGACTTGGATGAAACAACGCGCAAGCAGCTCGAGCGTGGCCAGCGTGTCACCGAGCTCATGAAGCAGAAGCAGTACTCGCCATTGAGCATTGCGGAGCAGGGTGTATCGCTCTACGCTGCTAATGAAGGCTATCTTGACGATGTTGAGATTAGCAAAATTGGTAGTTTCGAGTCGGCGCTGCATTCGTACATGCACTCTAATCAGGCCGATCTGATGAAGCTGATGGAAGGTGGTGGCTATAACGATGAGATCGCCAGCGGCCTTGCTGCGGCTATTGACGACTTCAAGTCCAACAACGTTTGGTAATTGATAGGAGCTTGATCCGTTATGGCTGTAGGTAAGGAGATTCGCACCAAGATCACGAGTGTTAAAAGCACTCAAAAGATCACCCGAGCGATGGAGATGGTTGCTGCCAGCAAAATGCGCAAGGCTCAGGAGCGCATGCAGGCTTCGCGCCCCTATGCGCAGAAGATGTATTCAGTGATCGGTCACTTGGCGCACGCGTCCCCCGAATATAAACACCCATATCTGCAGGAGCATGAGCAGGTCAAGAACGTGGGTTATATCTTGGTGAGTTCTGATCGTGGTTTATGTGGTGGCTTGAACCCGAACCTTTTTCGTGCGCTGATTGGTGCGATGAAAGAGTGGGATGAGCAAGGTGTTGGCGTCAGTGTTGCCGCTATCGGTAGCAAAGGGGTCAGTTATTGTGAGCGCCTTGGTGCCAATATTCGGGCTCAGATTTCCCATTTGGGGGATGCTCCTCAGGTAGCGGACTTGATCGGTACGGTGAAGGTGATGCTCGATGCCTATGATAGCGGTGAGATTGATCGCCTGTATCTGGTCTATAACGAGTTCGTTAATACGATGACTCAGAGTCCCGAAGTGAAGCAGCTGTTGCCGATCGTGCCTAGCGATGATGAGGAGCTGAAGCATCGTTGGGATTACATCTACGAGCCGGAAGCCAAAGATGCGCTCGACGCACTGATGGTGCGCTATATTGAATCGCTGGTTTACCAAGGGGTTGTTGAAAACGCAGCCTGTGAGCAGGCTGCCCGCATGGTGGCGATGAAGAGCGCTTCTGATAACGCTGGTGATGTCATCAACGAGCTTCAGTTGGTCTACAACAAGGCCCGTCAGGCTGCAATTACACAGGAAATTTCTGAAATTGTCGGTGGTGCGGCTGCGGTATAAATTCAATTATCCATTTGGTGGGCAGAGCAGCTATAAGCATGGTTTGCCAATCGCCGCTGAACACTTTTTGATTAAGAGGAACTAGAAGAATGAGTTCGGGAAAAATCGCGCAGATCATTGGTGCTGTCGTCGATGTGGAGTTTCCAAGAGACTCCATGCCGAAAATTTATGACGCGCTGAATGTTGAAGAGACAGGCCTGACGTTGGAAGTCCAACAGCAGTTGGGTGACGGTATTGTTCGTACGATTGCGATGGGTAGCTCCGATGGCTTACGTCGAGAGTTGAGCGTATCCAATAGCGGCGCGCCTATTGCTGTGCCGGTTGGTACGAAAACTCTGGGCCGTATCATGGACGTGCTGGGTCGTCCCATTGATGAAAAAGGCCCCATTGGGGAAGAGGAAAAATGGTCGATTCATCGTAAAGCGCCGGCTTACGAAGATCTTGCCGCGAGCACCGAGCTGCTTGAGACAGGCATCAAGGTGATCGATCTGGTTTGTCCGTTTGCCAAGGGCGGCAAGGTTGGTCTGTTTGGTGGTGCTGGTGTTGGTAAAACCGTCAACATGATGGAGCTGATCCGTAACATTGCGATCGAACACAGTGGCTTTTCTGTGTTTGCCGGTGTCGGTGAGCGTACCCGTGAAGGGAACGATTTCTACCATGAAATGAAAGACAGCAACGTGCTGGACAAAGTTGCGCTGGTTTATGGGCAGATGAACGAGCCTCCGGGTAATCGCCTGCGCGTAGCGCTGAGCGGCTTGACCATGGCAGAGTTTTTTCGTGATGAAGGGCGCGATGTTCTGCTTTTCGTTGATAACATCTATCGTTATACGCTGGCGGGTACCGAAGTTTCGGCGCTGTTGGGTCGTATGCCTTCTGCTGTGGGTTATCAGCCCACGCTTGCTGAAGAGATGGGCGTGCTGCAGGAGCGTATTACTTCCACTAAAACCGGATCGATTACCTCGATTCAGGCTGTGTATGTACCCGCAGATGACTTGACCGACCCCTCTCCTGCAACCACATTTGCTCACTTGGATGCGACGGTTGTGTTGTCTCGCCAAATTGCAGAGCTGGGTATATATCCAGCGGTTGACCCGCTTGATTCCACCAGCCGTCAGCTAGACCCGCTGGTTATTGGTCAAGAGCACTATGATGTAGCCCGTTCCGTTCAGGGTACTTTACAGCGCTACAAAGAACTCAAGGACATTATTGCGATTCTTGGTATGGACGAGCTCTCCGAAGAGGATAAGTTGTCGGTAACCCGGGCGCGCAAGATCCAGCGCTTTTTGTCGCAACCCTTTTTCGTTGCTGAAATATTCACTGGCGCGCCGGGCAAATATGTCTCACTGAAAGACACTATTTCAGGCTTTAAGGCTATTGTGAATGGTGAGTATGATCACTTGCCTGAGCAGGCGTTCTACATGGTTGGTAGCATTGACGAAGCTGTTGAAAAAGCGGAGAAGATGTAAATCTTGATTGGGCAACCCTGTTAAAGGGTCTGCCGGTTTATGGTTTTTTGTGAGCTACGCCCGGCTGTCGATCTGGTTTATTGGAGTAGAATATGGCAATGAGCATGCACGTTGATATCGTCAGCGCTGAGGCTGAAATTTATTCAGGTAGCGCAGAGATGGTATTCGCACCCGGTGAGATGGGTGAGCTTGGTATTATGCCCAGGCATACCCCGCTGTTGACGAAGTTAGTGCCGGGGGAAGTCAGGATTCAGACTGCTGATGGGAACGAAGAGTCGGTCTATATCTCGGGCGGGATGTTAGAGATTCAGCCTCATGTTGTGACTGTTTTGTCAGATACTGCATTGCGTGCCTCGGATCTTGATGAAGCGGCAGCCATGGAGGCCAAGCAGAGGGCGGAACAAGCGATTAAAGATCGTAATTCTGAAATAGATTTTGCGAAGGCTGAAATGGAGTTGGCTGAAGCGGTTGCCCAATTGAGAATGTTGCAGCAGCTGCGCAAGAAGACGGGGCGCTGAGCAGGACAGACTACCCACTCCCGGTAGTTCTCTGTTGCAAAAGGCCGTCTTTGATGGCCTTTTGCACGTCTGGGTTTTAAGTTTATAGTATTTATTCTCTTGCTTATCACGGTATGCCGAGTTGATGCGAATTTGCTCCTTGGCTGGCGAAGCTCCCCATAAAAACATCTCATACAACTTGACGAATCATCTGCCCGTTTTCGAGGGTGTAGTAAAGTATTTTTCTGAGCGCCGATAGTTAAGTGCCGATACGTAAATCTAGATTAGGATATCCACCATGAGTCTAAGTGTCGTTATTCTCGCCGCAGGTCAAGGCACCCGCATGCGTTCTAGTCTACCCAAGGTTTTGCACTCCATTGGAGGTAAGCCTCTGTTGGAGCATGTCATTAATGCTGCAGAATCGCTGAACGCAGACAGCATTCATGTGGTATACGGGCATGGTGGCGAGTATGTGAAGGAACAGCTGAGTGGCTATAAGAGGTTAGGATGGATCGAACAGGCTGAGCAGTTGGGGACCGGGCACGCCGTTGCTCAAGCCCTACCCAATATCGAGACCCATAATACGGTTTTGATTTTATACGGTGATGTGCCGCTGATCGCTGTCGATACTTTGCAGACGTTAATCGATGCAACCGATGGGGGCGCATCGATGGGGTTGTTGACCGCAACGTTGGATAACCCTCAAGGCTATGGCCGCATCGTACGTGATGCGAGCGGTGCAGTGGCGGCTATTGTTGAGGAGAAAGACACCACTGTTGAGCAGAAGCAGATTAACGAAATTAATACTGGAATGTTGGCCGTCGCGGGCGAACACTTACATCGTTGGTTGCCTGCTTTGAGCAATAAAAACAGCCAAGGTGAATACTACCTGACGGACATTATTGCCATGGCGGTTGAGGATGGCATCAAAGTTAATACCACCGCCCCAGCTCGGCTCAGCGAGATCTGCGGCGTCAACAATAAACTTCAGCTGGCTGAGCTGGAGCGGGAGTATCAGAGCGCGCAGGCGCGTCGCTTGATGACGGAGGGGGTGACCATGCTCGACCCCGCCCGCTTTGATCTGCGCGGCGAATTGACTGTTGGACGAGATGTGGTGATCGATGCCAATGTCATTATTGAGGGTCGTGTCGAGCTGGGTAGTGGCGTGAGCATCGGTGCTAATACGTTGATTAAGGATTGCCGCATTAGCGACGATGTCACCATCCTCAGCCATTGTGTGCTTGAGCAGTCCGATATAGGTCAGGCGTGCCACATCGGCCCGTACTCGCGTATTCGCCCCGATACTGTCCTTGCCGAAAAGTCCCGTATCGGCAATTTTGTCGAGATCAAAAAAGCAACGATTGGTTATGGTTCCAAGGTTAACCATTTGAGTTATGTGGGCGATGCTGAGATTGGGAAAGGCGTGAATATTGGTGCTGGCACCATCACATGTAATTACGATGGTGCCAATAAACACAAAACAATCATCGAGGATTATGCGTTCATCGGTTCAGATACTCAGCTGGTTGCGCCTGTTAAAGTTGGGCGGGGGGCGACGGTTGGCGCAGGTTCTACCATTCGTAAAGATGTGCCCGATAATGAATTGACCCTGAGCCGAGCGCCACAAACGACACGTGCCGGCTGGAAGCGTCCGACTAAAAATTCATAACGATGAATGCCATGACGGGGTTTGCTGGCAGAACTGTTTTTATGACTGAGTCGGGCGTTATTACTGCGTCTCCCCTACGTCTTGATTGACGTATAAATATATAGAATAAGGAACAGCATCATGTGCGGCATTATCGGTGCAGTAGCAGAACGCGACGTTATCCAGATTTTGATTGAAGGGTTGAAACGGCTTGAGTACCGTGGTTATGACTCTTCCGGTGTGGCAGCTATCGACGGCGATGGCTGCCTGAATCGGGTGCGTGCTGAAGGAAAAGTAGCACAGCTCGAGAGCGAGCTTGCCCGCTCTCCGCTGTCGGGTCGTAGCGGGATTGCGCACACCCGCTGGGCAACCCATGGTAAACCCAGCGAGCGCAATGCGCACCCTCATGTGTGTCGCAAGATGGTTGCTGTTGTTCACAATGGAATTATCGAGAACCACGAAGCATTGCGCAGTGAGCAAAAGCAGCGTGGCTTTGAGTTTACTTCTGAAACTGATACCGAAGTGGTTGTTCATCAAATCCACGGCCATATGAGTGCGGGTAAGAGTCTGCTGGCTGCGGTTCAACAATCGGTTGTTGAGTTTGAAGGCGCCTATGCGCTTGGCGTGATCAGCAACGAAGATCCTTCGCGTTTGATCGCGGCGCGGCGCGGCAGTCCGTTGGTGATCGGTGTGGGTATTGGTGAATATTTTATCGCCTCTGATGTGGCTGCGTTATTGCCAGTCACACAACGCTTTATTTTTCTCGAAGATGGAGACACTGCAGAGCTGACTCGGGACAGTTTGACCATTTATAACGAGGCGGGTGAAGTTGTAGAGCGACCGCTACGTGTTAGTGAGCTGAATGCCGAAGCGGTGGAGCGAGGCGAGTTTCGCCACTACATGTTGAAGGAGATTTTTGAGCAACCACAAGCGATTGCTGACACGTTGGAAGGGCGTATCAGCGGCCAAAAGGTGCTGGAAGAGGCATTTGGTCCACGCGCGAGTGAGATATTCGATGCCGTGCAAGGTGTTCATATCATCGCTTGCGGAACCAGCTACCATGCAGGATTGATTGCCCGGCACTGGTTGGAGACGATTGCAGGCATCCCATGCAGCGTAGAGGTAGCGAGCGAATTTCGCTATCGCCGCCCCGTGGTGAGGCGTAACTCGCTGGTGGTGACTATCTCTCAATCAGGGGAGACTGCAGATACGTTGGCGGGCTTGCAAGAGGCGAAGCGTCGAGGCTTTGGTTATGCGCTGGCGATCTGTAACGTGCCGGAAAGCTCGCTGGTGCGTGAGTCTGATTTGGTGATGATGACGCGCGCTGGCCCTGAGATCGGCGTGGCATCAACCAAAGCGTTTACCACGCAGTTAGTCGCGCTGCTATTGCTGGTGGCTGTATTGGGACGTCGTCACGGCATGTCGGAACAGACTGAGATCAGCTTGGTTGAGCAGCTGTTGAGCCTGCCTCACGCTGTGGAGAAAGCGCTTGCGCTGGATCGTGAAATTAATGAGTTGGCGGAGCTGTTTGCCGATAAACACCACGCCCTGTTTTTAGGGCGCGGTGTACAGTACCCCGTTGCCATGGAGGGCGCGCTTAAGCTAAAAGAGATCTCCTATATTCACGCCGAAGCCTATCCCGCAGGCGAATTAAAGCACGGACCGCTGGCGCTGGTGGATGCGGACATGCCGGTCATTGCTGTTGCGCCGAATGATGAGCTGTTGGATAAGCTCAAATCCAATCTTCAAGAGGTGAGTGCGCGCGGTGGAGAGTTGTACGTGTTTGCCGACGAGGCTGTTGACATGGGTGATGGACAGAATATCCGTGTCGTTCGTGTTGCTCCGACGGACAATACGATCGCGCCGATTGTCTATACGATACCCCTGCAACTGCTCTCCTACCATGTGGCGGTACTCAAGGGCACTGATGTCGATCAGCCGCGCAACCTTGCTAAATCGGTAACGGTTGAATAGCGCTGGCAGAGGTTGATAGCGTTAAGCCGGTCTCTGGCTAGAAAAGCTGTTGCTCTTCAGTGGTGCCCCCTTCGTTGCTGGATGAGCCTTCGCTACTTTGGCTTTGGGCTTGCGGCGGCTCGGCATGCTGTTGAGGCATGTTTTCTACGCGAAACGTCTCAAAAATAGCATTTTTCTGGCCAGCGTAGGCCAATAGACCGGTTTTTGGGTCGATGCGTACTGTAGTGAGTCCGGGTGGTCGCTCTAGGTAGTTCTCCGGGGTTCCTTTAAGCGCTTCGCGCATGTAGCTGACCCACATAGGTAGTGCGGCACGACCGCCGGTTTCGCGAGCGCCGAGGGGCATCCCTTTGTCAAATCCGACCCAGCAAATAGTGGCTACTTTGCTGTTGAATCCAGCGAACCAGGCGTCTCGTTGGTCGTTTGTCGTCCCCGTCTTACCTGCAATATCGGCGCGGCCCAATGCTTTGGCGCGCACCCCAGTGCCGCGCTGAATAACATCGCGCATCATGCTGGTAATAAGGTAAGCGTTTTGGGGGCTGATGACGCGCTCAGCGATGTTGACGTCATCGGGCACCGAAAATTGGGCGGCGTCATCTATGGTGGCGCTGTTGCCGTCAGATGTTAGCTCACCAATGCATTCGGGGCAGACGATTGTGGGCTTGCTTTGCATGATGGTTTCGCCATTGGCTGCTTCTATGCGCTCGATGAAGTAGGGGGGGATACGGTATCCGCCGCTGGCCAGAACGGCATATGCCTGGGCCATGTTCCATGGTGTGACGGCGCCGCTGCCTAGCGCTAGCGATAGATTCTTGGGCAATTTATTGCGGTCGAAGCCAAAACGAGAGATGTAGTTAACCGTGTACGAAATGCCGATGCTTCTCAGCAGCCGGATGGAAACAAGGTTGCGTGACTTGATTAATGCCTGGCGCAACCGGGTCGGTCCATAAAAGCGCCCACTATAGTTCTCGGGTCGCCAAACGCTTTCCAGGGCGGAGTCTTCGAATACGACGGGGGCATCATTGATCAGGCTTGCTGGGTGGTAGCCTTTCTCCAGTGCAGCAGAGTATATCAACGGTTTAAAGCTTGAGCCGGGTTGGCGGGTGGCTTGTGTTACGCGGTTAAAGCGGCTCTTGTTGAAATCGTAGCCGCCGACCAACGCGATGACATGACCATCTTCCGGATCGACAGATATCAAAGCACCCTCGACTCTTGGGGTTTGGGCGAGGAGCCACTGCTGCTCTGTATCTTTCTCCAGCAGGATGATGTCACCTGCTGTAGCGATGTCGGATGCTTTTTTGGGTGCTGGACCGCGTCGGTCGGTGCTGATGTAGCGGCGTGCCCAAGAGAGTCCTTGCCATGCGATCTCGGCACTCTCCCCAGACGATAATATCGCGCTGATTTTTTGGTCGGCGACCTCCAGCACGAGAGCGGGCGTGAGCGCGCCGAAGGATGGTAAAGACTTTAAACGTTGTTGCTGCTGCTCAGTTTGTTGCAGGGTATCCAGATCTATATGGCCGATAGCGCCCCGGTAACCGTGGCGCCTCTCGTACGCGACGAGGGCTCTGCTTAGCGCCGTATCGGCGGCAGTTTGCAGACGACTGTCGATGGTCGTGATAACTTTATAGCCCGCTGTATAGGTGGTTTCTCCGAACTTTTTCAAAGCTGCAATGCGGGCCATTTCGGCAATATGCGGTGCCTTGGTTTCGATTGACAGATCGTGGAGTTGAGCGTCATCCGCCTGGCTCAGCGCATTGGCCATTGTCTCTTTGGATATGTAATCCAGTTGGCCCATGCGGCGCAGTATGTAGTTACGGCGAATAAGTGCTCTGTCAGGGTTGGCAACAGGGTTAAATCTAGATGGTGCTTTTGGCAGACCGGCGATCATCGCCATTTGGGCAGTGGATAGTTCTGCCATTTTGGCGTCGTAGTAGACCTGAGCGGCGGCGGCCACACCGTAGGCGCGCTTGCCCAAATATATCTTATTCAGATAGAGCTCAAGTATCTCCTCTTTGCTGAGCTGTTTTTCGATCTTAAGCGCTAGCAAAATCTCGTTGAATTTGCGCAAGTAGGTTTTCTCTTTGCTGAGAAAGAAGTTGCGTGCTACCTGCATGGTGATCGTGCTACCACCTTGCCCTTTCTTACCGGTTTTAATGAGGTGAACGGCGGCTCGCAATAGCCCCTGAAAATCAACGCCGGGGTGGCTGAAAAAGCGGTCGTCCTCCGCAGCAAGTATCGCCTTGATCATCAGCGGTGGGATTTCGACGTACTCCAATGGCGAACGCTTCATCTCACCAAATTCGCCAATGAGCTTGTTGTCACGGCTGTAGACTCGCAATGGGGTTTGCAGCTGAACGTCTTTTAAACTCTCAATGGAAGGTAGTTTGGGGGAGAGGTAAAAATAGATGCCGGCCGAGATAGCGCATCCGATGACGATCATGGTCGCTGCCGTGAGCGCCATGTAACGCAGCATCCTTGGTATAAGTTTCATATAGTTAGCGTTGGGTTTTGATCTGGTTCATGAGGAGTGGTAAGGTTCAGTATAGACTTTGTACTCCCCTTGCACCAATCCTCCCCCATGTTGAAATAGAAGCGGATGAGGTGAGTTGCGCTTTATGTTTTCGGAGTGAGCATTTGTTATTTGCGGGTTGCCTAAAGGCCGATGCCGAGCAGGGGTGCAGGAGCGCTTGCAACGGGTCGATAACAGGGTGATTTGCTGTGTTATGAAAACCTGATAATGGGTCCCACTTTGTTGATTTACAGTAAAGTTTTGTTTCTAATGTGCCGTAGGAGATGTGGTAGTCTTCGTTACATGTGTGCGTCTATCTGAGGTGGTTAATACGTGCGGTTCTTAGACCAGCTGGTGAAAAGGAAAAAACCCTCGTTGGTTGGGCTCGATATTAGCTCGACAGCAGTTAAATTGCTGGAGCTGAGCATGGTTGCAGGGCGCTACCGGGTTGAACGTTACGTGGTTGTGCCACTGCCTCCGAATGCTGTGGTCGAAAAAAACATAGCCGATCTGGAAGCCGTTGGTTCTGCCATTCAGCGTGCGGTCAAGCGTTCAGGAACGAGAGCCAAGCTCGCTGTCGTTGCGGTTGCAGGCTCTGCCGTTATTACCAAAGTCATAACAATGCCCGTTGCTCTGTCAGAGCGCGAGGTGGCCGCGCAGATTGATCTGGAGGCAGATCAATACATCCCATACCCTCTTGAAGAAGTGAATCTCGATTTTGAAGTTATCGGTGAGACCGAAGACAACCCCGAAACTGTGGATGTGCTGTTGGCAGCCTCCAGAGGTGAGAATGTTGATGTGCGAGTGGCAGCCGTGGAGCTTGGTGGTCTGACCGCGAAGATTGTCGATGTAGAGGCATACGCCATGGAAAACGCCTTCTCTCTAATTGCCAATCAGATGGCGGATGAGGAGCAGGGCAAGACTGTCGCGATTGCCGATGTGGGTGCCACAATGACGACGCTGAATGTACTGCACGACAGTAAAGTCATCTACACACGTGAACAGGTTTTTGGTGGAAAGCAGCTTACAGAAGAGATTCAGCGGCGTTATGGGCTTTCACACGAAGAGGCGGGGCTGGCAAAAAAAGAGGGTGGCTTGCCCGATAACTACTCCCCAGAAGTGCTGCAACCCTTCAAGGAGGCGATGGTGCAGCAAGTGAGCCGTTCGCTGCAGTTTTTCTTTTCATCGAGTCAGTACAATAAAGTTGACCATATTTTATTGGCTGGAGGCTGCGCCTCCATTGCCGATATCGATCTCATGATTGAGGAGAAGATCGGAACATCGACTTCGGTTGCTAACCCTTTTGCCAGCATGTCACTGTCTCCTAACGTAAAAGTACAGGCGCTCAGTGCCGATGCACCCGCGTTGATGATTGCGTGTGGTTTGGCAATGAGGAGTTTTGATTGATATGACACGCATTAATCTACTGCCGTGGCGAGAGGCCGAACGCAAAGAGAGGGAGCGGCAGTTTTACTCCATCGCGGGCGGTGCTGCTGTGCTTGCCGCTGTGATTGTGTTTTATATTCATATTCACATGAGTGGGCTGATTGATGATCAGTTGGCGCGCAACGACTATCTACAGAAACAAATTGAGCTGGTAGAAGAGAAGATTACCGAAATTAGCGCGTTGGAAACCAAAAAGAAGAATCTTCTGGCGCGTATGAACATCATCCAAGAGCTGCAGAGCCAGCGATCATTAATCGTACACTTGTATGATGAGTTGGTTAGAACGCTGCCCGAAGGGGTATCTATTAGCAGCGTCGTACAGAAGGGTAGTGCAGTGACCATCACCGGTATCGCGCAATCCAACGCCAGCGTCTCCCGTTTTATGGGTCGGCTTGATGAGTCGAAATGGTTGGATGACCCCCGTCTTGATGTCATAAAGAGCAAAATAATCAAAGAGCAGCGCATCAGCGAATTCACATTGCGTGTTAATCAGATCAGTGGGACTGCTGCGGGGGACAACGGATGAATTGGTCTGAGCTGCAAAATCTTGACTTGAGCGAGGTGGGAGACTGGCCAGTACCCATCAAAACAGGTGCGGTTATTCTTGTTTGTGCTGCGGTGCTCGCTGCAGGTGTGTGGTTTGATGCGCGCGAGCAGATGACAGTTTTGGAGAGCGCTCAAAAAAAAGAGATCGAAATTAAAGAAGAGTACGAGATTAAGCAGCACAAAGCGGCAAACCTTGAAGATTACAAAGAGCAGATGGTGGAGATGGAGCGTGATTTTGGCACCATGTTGCGGCAGTTGCCGAGCAAAACAGAGGTTGCGGAGCTGCTGGTTGATATTTCGCAGGCAGGTCTGAGTAACGGCTTGGAGTTTGAGCTGTTCAAACCTGAACGAGAAAAGCCTATCGAGTTCTACGCAGAATTACCGATAAAAATAGTAGTTAAGGGCTCGTATCATGAGTTTGGCAAGTTTGTCAGTGATGTTGTTGCACTGCCCCGTATTGTCACTTTGCAAGATATTTCTATAAAGAAAAAAGATGATAAATCTAAAGAGTTAACGATGAATGCGACGGCGACGACATACCGCTACTTTGAGGAAGAGAGTGAAGAGGGCGATGCAGGTGGATAGGGTAAGTCGGTCGTGATTTTTCATGCCAATAGAGTGATTATGGTTGGGCTTGCTGTGAGCGTGCTCTTGCTGAGTGGCTGCGGTGGCGACAACCTGAATGATCTGCGCGATTATGTTGCGGAGGTTCAGTCGCGGCAAAAGGGGCGGATTCCACCGCTCCCTGTTGTGCGTCCGTTTGAGCGTTTTGTTTACGACGCTGAAGAGATGCGCGCGCCCTTTGCCAGTTGGTTTGTGGCATTGACAGATGCACCTGCCGAGAATGGTGAAAGGGATGCTTCTTCCATTCATCCTGATGAGGTACGTAATCGTGAGCCTCTGGAGCGATTTTCGTTGCAGACACTGAGAATTGTTGGCACGTTGGCTATGGAGAACGAGCGATGGGCTCTGATCAAGTCGCCAAAAGGTATTGTCTCAAGGGTACGACGTGGCAACTATATTGGTCAAAACCACGGTCAAATCATGCGCATTGATGAGAACGAAATTGAGCTCAAAGAGATTGTGCGGGATGGGCTGGATGGTTGGCAGGAGCGGCAAGTCGTATTGGTACTCGTCGAATGAGAGCGGTAGGTTGATAGTGAATGGTCTCTTTTTGGGCTCGGATGACGCGATGCTTGATCGCAATAAAGTACGCCCGCGTGACGGGTCGTGCGATACAAATCACAGGAAATGTTATGCATACGTCGTATTTGGCCTCTGATCTCACCTCTGATCCGAATAGTGCGGTGCACTCGACCTCCCTCCGAGAGAGAGGTAGTCGCACGGTGAAGCAGGCTGTCGTTGGTTTGAATGTCGTGTTTTTTCTGGTTTTTTGCCAGGCTGCGATGGGCACCAATGCGTTAAAGGCAATAAACCATGCTGCCCTTCCCGGTGACCGTATTCAACTTGAGCTAGTAATGGCTGAGGCGGCTTCGGAACCTTTAAGTTTTACCATTGACAACCCGGCCAGAGTGGCACTGGATTTTGCGGATACAGTCAGTAAGCTTGCCAGAAAAAAACAGCCGATCAATATCGGTGTCGCCAGAAGTGTGCATGCGATTGAAGCGAAGGGGAGGACCCGGATTGTACTGAACTTGTTAAAAATGGTGCCTTATCAAGTCAAAGTCAAAGGTAATCGGGTCTACTTGACCCTCGGTGAAAAACCGCAGGCGGAGGCAGAGAAATCTGCTGATGTATTGGTGTCGTCGGCACCCGCATCGCCGTCGGTGGTTTCTGCACCCACGTCAGCTAAGGCTCAGCAACTGACGGTTACGACTGCAGAGAAAGAGACCCTGCGTGCTGTTGATACCCAGGCAGAGCAAAGACGAGCTATTCGTAATATTGATTTTCACCGTGGTGAGGATGGTGAGGGTCGTGTGGTCGTGACGTTATCTGATGCCAGTGTGCTGGCTAATATTGAGGAGCGTGGGGGCGAGATCGTTGCGGATTTTTTAGATGTACAGCTACCCGATGAGCTGGAATTGCACCTGGATGTTGTTGATTTTGCGACGCCTGTCAACAGTATTGAAACCGTGGCGCGGGGTCCTAATGTGCGTATGCGCATCGTTACACAGCGGGATCGTGAATATCTGGCGTACCAGTCAAATAAACTGTTTGTTATTGAAGTTAAACCTCTGACCCGAGCGGAGCAGGAGGCAGCAAAAAAAGAGCGCTTTGGTTACACGGGCGAACGCCTCTCCCTTAATTTTCAAAATATTGAAGTGCGAGCAGTACTGCAGCTGATTGCCGACTTTACCGGACTCAATATTGTCGCCAGTGATTCTGTGACGGGTAGCATTACTTTGCGGTTAAAAAGTGTTCCCTGGGATCAAGCATTAGATATCATCCTTAAAGCACAAGGCTTGGCGCTACGTAAACATGGCAACGTCGTGATGATCGCTCCGGCTACTGAGCTTTTGGCGCGAGAGAAAAAAGAGCTTGAGGCACAAAAGCAGGCGGAGGAACTCGTACCGCTTCGCTCCGAAATTATCAGCATTAATTACGCTAAAGCACAAGACCTGGCCAACCTCCTCAAGGGCGAAGATAATTCGTTGCTTTCCGAACGTGGCAATGTTGCTGTAGACGTACGAACCAACTCTCTATTGGTGCAAGATACCGACGAAAAATTAATAGAATTGAGAAAACTGCTGACCACATTGGATGTGCCCATCAAGCAGGTGTTGATTGAATCCCGTGTGGTGATCGCTAATGATAATTTTGGTAAATCGTTAGGGGTCAGGTTTGGTGCAACAGGTGTTCGCAAAAATGGCAGCGATGGAATCATCACAACAAGCGGCAACGCTGCGGGTACCGATAGCACAGTTAGTAGCGCGATCAGTAATCTACAGGCGACAGGTCAGCAGTTTCCCGTTTCGGTCCCGTCTCTTGGTGATCGCATGAATGTTAACTTGCCGGTTTCGTCGCCTGCGGGGCAAATTGCTTTCGCCATACTAGGATCAGATTATCTGTTAGATCTTGAGCTATCAGCCATGCAGGTGGAGAACCGGGGAGAGATTGTCTCCAGCCCGCGCGTTATTACCTCGGACCAAAATGAAGCGGTGATAGAACAAGGTACCGAGGTGCCCTATATTACGCCAGCCTCCGGTGCCAGTAATGTGCCTGCTGTTGCTTTTAAAAAAGCAGTATTGAGTTTGAAAGTGACACCGCAGATAACCCCGGATAACCGCATCTTGCTCGATCTGACGGTCAATAAAGATAGCGTGGGCAGGATCTTTAACGGTGTCCCCAGTATCGACACCAAAGAGGTGAAAACGCAAGTACTGGTTAAAGATGGAGAGACGGTAGTGTTAGGGGGGGTCTATGAGCAGGTTACCCGCGATGAGAAAGACATGGTGCCGTTTTTGGGTGAGCTGCCGTTTATAGGCGTCCTATTTAGACAGACGCGCCAAGTTAATGAAAAAGCGGAGCTTCTGATTTTTGTCACGCCGCGTATATTAAAAGGCTCGACAGATCAGCAGTGAGATTAAATTGTACTGTGCCAAATAGCTGGATGGCATGGTTTGAATAGTAAACTGCAGCACTACAACAGATCAGGTTTTGTAACATGATGATGAATGGTTGGAGAGAGACTATGTGGCAGGCCTTGAGCCGCTTGATGGTGGCTGCTTTGGTTATGGTGGTGGCCGCTTGTGGTGGCGGCGGATCTGGTTTTTCTGGCTCAGATAGTGATGGTGGTACGACAACGGGTGGAGGAGGAACTAGCAGCAGCGCTAGCAGCGTGGTGCTGGTACTCTCCAGCCCATTTTTACCCTCCGATGACAGTCAAAAAATAACGGCATCCGCGATTGTTAGGGATGCAAACAATAACTTGATGAGTGGAGAGACGGTGGTGTTTTCTGCTAACTCTGGCGCTTTGCTTGTGATGCAACCGACTACGGGTGATAGTGGCGCGGCTATTGCGGAATTAGGAACGGGTGGTGATTTCAGTAATCGTGATGTGACTGTATCTGCTGCTGTGGGTGATGCGACGGCAACAGCTATTGTGACCGTGTCGGGGACCACGATAGCGATTAGTGGTGAAAATTCTACGGTACTGAATGGCACTCAGGATCTCAGTATCACACTGAAGGATGCAGCGGGCGCAGGTATTGGTGGTAGCACGATTGCGCTGAGCTCTGCTCAAGGTAATACGCTAAGTGCAACCACGCTAACAACTAATGCTGTGGGAGTTGTGGATGCTGTGGTTCGTGGTGATGTATCGGGCGCAGATACGATCCAAGCGTCTGCGTTGGGTGCTAGTAGCTCTTTTAGTTTTAACGTATCACCTGATGCATTTGAGATCGAGCAACCCAATCCGAATGTTATAGAAGAGGTTCAGTTGGGTGTCAGTCAGACTGTCACTGTTCGTTGGTTGAAAGATGGTGTTCCTCAAGGGGGGCAAACTGTAAACTTTAGTGCTACACGAGGTACGATCACTCCATCGTCTGCGATCACTGATGGTAGCGGTGTTGCTATCGCGACTATTTCGTCAACGGATGCGGGGCCAGCTGTGATCGCTGTAACAACCGCCACGACATCAGCGCAAGTAGAAATTGAGTTTGTAGCTACTATTGCAGATGAAATATCAGTTCAGGCTGATCCGGAGTCAGTTGCTTTTGGTGGTCAGCAGAGCACTATTACTGCCGTGGTACGCGACCCCAATAATAACTTAGTTAAAAACAAAAGGATTCGTTTTGTTTTGTCTGACGTGACTGGTGGTACGATCGGGCCGGCAACGGGAGAAACGGATAGTAATGGCTCCGCCAGTACGGTCTATACCTCCAGTAATACATCGAGTGGCGGTGGGTCTGTTTTGGTGACGGCAATTGTTGATGATACACCCGCAGTCACTGGGACCGTCAGTTTAACTGTAGGACAGCGCGCACTCTTTATTACCGTGGGTACGGGCAACGAAATAACAGAACCGAATTCGACGGAGTATATAAAGCCTTATTCGGTGTCGGTGAAGGATGTTAACAGTAACGCTGTTGCCGGTAAAACGGTGCAGCTGAGGTTGATCTCTACGCGTTACGATAAAGGCGAATATCGAGCCACTGATACCGATGGCGATGGAAATTTTGACAGGTGGGTTGCTTTCACTTCGCTTCCTGCGCCATGCTCTAATGAAGACATCAATGGTGATGGTTTTCGGGATGCAGGCGAAGATACGAATAACAACCAACAGTTGGATCCGGGTAGCCCGGCTTCGGTTGTGGGAAGTGTTGTAACCGGGAGCGATGGCAGTGTTGAAGTGGGAGTTAAATACCCACAAGAGTACGGTGAGTGGGTGGAGGTAAGGTTAGAGGCTACAGCATCAGTGGCTGGTACCGAATCTTTGGCATCGAAAACCTTTTGGTTGCCGGTGTTGGCAGCGGACGTACTTGATGAAAATATAGCACCTCCTGGACTGAGAAGCCCCTTTGGGGTGGCTGGTTCGTGTCTCGATCCAACTTGACTCATTTCTCGGGCAACCGTGGTCGTGTGGCTAGTGAATGCCTTAACCTCTTTCTCGTCGGCCCCATGGGCGTGGGGAAAACCACTCTAGGCCGTCAGTTAGCCAGTGCGCTTGGGGTTCCGTTTACCGATAGCGATCACGAGATTGAACGGCGCACCGGGGTTAATATTCCGCTGATTTTTGATATCGAAGGCGAGCAGGGGTTTCGTAGAAGAGAGCGGGATGTCATTGACGAATTTACCCAGCGCCACGGTATTGTGTTGGCAACCGGCGGGGGGGCAGTGCTTGATGACGATAATCGGGCTCACCTGCGTCAACGTGGCAAAGTAGTTTACCTTCGTGCTTCCATTGACCATCTGCTCAAACGCACGGCCAGTGATCGCAATCGACCGCTGCTACAGACAGAAAACCCCCGTCTCAAGCTGGAACAGCTGATGGCTGAACGCGATCCTCTCTATCGCGAGGTCGCTGATCTCACCGTAGACACTGATCGCCATTCCGTTCACCGCACCGCAGAGTATATAATCCGCTCTGTGCGCAGAGACAGTAGCGCGCACTCTAGCTGATTTTTTAACCTTTTTTGTTCCCGGTGTGTGATGAAAACACTCTACGTTGAGCTCGGCGCGCGCCGTTATCCCATTCATATTGGCGCGGATCTTCTCGGCCGTGCTGAGCTGTTGTCACCCAATATTCGCGCTCGACAAGTGATGGTGGTGAGCAATGAAACCGTTGCGCCACTCTACCTCGATCGCTGCCTGTCTGGTCTGAGTCGTTTTCAGTGCGAGTCAGTGATTCTGCCTGACGGTGAGCAATACAAGAGACTTGAAGTGCTCAATCAGATTTTTGATGCGCTGCTCAAGAACCGCTTCGACCGTCAGGCCACTGTTGTCGCTTTGGGTGGCGGGGTGATTGGTGACATGGCTGGTTTTGCCGCAGCCTGTTATCAGCGCGGCGTACCGTTTATCCAGTTGCCGACGACGTTGCTAGCGCAGGTGGACTCTTCCGTTGGCGGCAAAACGGCCGTAAACCACGCCATGGGCAAAAACATGATCGGCGCTTTTTATCAGCCGCAATGTGTGATTGCCGATACTCAAACGCTGAACACACTGGATGATCGTCAGCTGCGTGCCGGGATTGCCGAAGTGCTCAAGTATGGGTTGATTGGTGATAGCGAATTTTTCCAATGGTTAGAGGCGCACGGCGCTGAGCTGATGGCACGGGATAGTGACGCGTTGGCTTATGCCATCGAGCGCTCATGCCAGAGCAAAGCGGATGTGGTCGCCGCCGATGAACGCGAGGGTGGCGTGCGTGCGCTACTGAATCTTGGCCACACCTTTGGTCATGCTATCGAAGCGGGTGCTGGTTATGGCTGCTACCTGCATGGCGAGGCAGTTGCCGTTGGCATGTGCATGGCAGCCCATCTCTCTGCACGTATGGGCTGGCTTGAGAGCCAAGACGAGTCACGCATCGAGAGGATGATTGATGGGCTCGGTCTGCCGGTCAGGCCGCCAGCGGGTTTGACGGCGCAGCGTATGCTTGAGTTGATGGCCGTGGATAAAAAGGTGTTGCAGGGGCGCATCCGTCTGGTGCTGTTGAAAGGAATTGGTCGCGCTGTGATCAGCGATGATTATGACGAAGCGGCGCTGCATGCCACGCTGCACCATTTTTGCGTTTGAACCGATGCAGTGGGCACGGCGCCGCTATCGTCGTTTCCCGTGTTACTGAGCGCTCTGTTTTTTCAGCGCCTTCTCTTTTTTTCTGAGGAAAGAGACAATGTCGCCATTTTGCTCCTTGAATGCCAGCTCAGAGGCTCTTCTGCCTTCATCGTTGGTGAGGGTTACGTCAGCGCCATTGGCAACCAGCAGCTTGACGATAGCGAGGTGATCACTGGCTGCAGCCCAATGTAGGGCTGTCCACTTGACGTTGGTTTTCATGTTGGGGTCTGCGCCGTTATCGAGGAGTAGCTGCGCAGCCTGCAGGTTTCCCTTCATCGACGCGCGTATCAGCGCGCTCCACTGATCCTGATCCTGGGCGTTAACGTCAGCGCCCTTTTCAATCAACAGTTTGACCAGCTCAGTGTGGCCCTGACGCGCGGCGTGCATCAGCGCAGTCCAGCCAAAATTGTTGCGTTCGTTGATGTCACCGCCTTCAGCGAGTGACTTTTCAACAGCGTCGCGATCGCCGTTGACCACCTCATTCATGAGCGGTGTGTTGTCATCACAACCACCCAGTAGCAGTGGCGTTACGCAAAGCGCTGCTATCAAAAATATCCGCAGTGGGGCAGGTGTGTGCATCTGTTTCCTCTCGTCTCAATTGTATTGAATCTGGCTGTTGTGCAGGTGCGCCATGTTATCACTTTTTGTTCGCATCTTGGTTCAACCTTAATTGTCTGCCAATATCGCGTGCTTGGCCGCACGGCAAAGTATTCTTGCGAGTGGGGTATTTTTCGACGCTGCAGCCCGTTAGAATCGGGCGCTTACTATCCATTCAGCTCGTCTGGATATTTGACCAGCGCAAAAGGGTTTGCCATGCCTCAATATTGTTGCCCACGTTGTCAGCAGCAGACAATTCCACTCAAAGAGAAATATAAAACCAGCTACTGGTTTCTTACTCAATGCGCAAATTGCAGCTCCACGATCTCCGCTAACCCGATCATACTGGCGATAGTGGATGTCGTTTATGTCTGGGTCGCGGTGACTTTTTGCTCCATGGTCTATTTTCAACAGAGCTTGATTCCCATCCTCTATCTGATTGTGGTGTGGTTGATACTCGATTTTCTTAACGTCCACTACATGGCGCTCTCCATCGTAAAGAGCGGCCCACCTCGGTCTAAAGAGCCCGCAGATTCGTAACGCGTTTTTATGGCACGAATTTTAGGTGTTGGCGTCGCAACACTGGATATCATCAACAGCGTCGCCGAGTTTCCCGCAGAAGATAGCGAAGTCAGGGTCGATCAGCAGCAGCGTTGCCGCGGTGGCAACGTGACCAATACGCTGGTGGTTCTCAGTCAGTTGGGACACCAGTGTAGCTGGGCTGGAACGCTGGCCGACGAACCCGACGCACAACTGATCCTTGCCGATCTGCAACGCTATGGGGTGGATGCGCGCGGTTGCCGCTGGTATCGCACGGGCAAGGTGCCGACCTCCTACATTGTCAGGAGTCGCAGCAGTGGGTCGCGCACCATCGTGCACTATCGTGATCTGCCTGAGCTGACGCTGTCCGACTTTGAGCGCCTTGATTTGTCTCGCTTTGACTGGCTCCATTTTGAAGGACGTAATGTCGATGAGGTCTGTGCGATGTTGGCGCTGGCCAAAAGTCAGGCTCCCGCTGTGCCGCGATCAGTAGAGATAGAGAAAATGAGAGCGGGAGTCGATCGGTTGTACGAATACGCAGACCTGCTTTTTTACGCCAAAGGTTTTGCCATGGCAGCGGGCTACGAGCAGCCACAGCCTTTTTTGCGACAGATGCGCCGTCAGGTTAGTGGCGCAGATCTGGTCTGCGCATGGGGCGAGCGCGGTGCGTGGGCAATGGCACGTGGCGGCGAGATAACGCACAGTGGGGCATCTCTTCCGTCTGTTGTGGTGGATACACTGGGTGCGGGCGATACGTTTAATGCAGCGCTGATCGATGCCCGCTTGCGCGGGATGGCGTTGGCTGAAGCGGTGCACAGCGGTTGCCGGTTGGCCGGGCGCAAGTGTGGCCAAATGGGGTTTGATGGCTTGGGAGGTTTGGGCTCTTAGGTAGTCGTTGTCAGCATGGACTCACTGTTTCAATCGATACTCGCCTGGGTGGCCGACAATCCGTCATGGGCCGGGTTGATCGTCTTTTTCATCGCCTTTTCCGAATCGCTCGCCATCGCTGGAATGGTGATGCCGGGTGCCGCGCTACTGCTCGGGGTTGGCGCCTTAATCGGCCTCGGTGTGCTGGAGATTTGGGGGACGCTGGGCTACGCCGTGGTTGGTGCCATTTGTGGTGATGGCGTCAGCTTTTGGCTGGGTTACCACTATCGCGATCGGTTGCGTGGGATGTGGCCCTTCACCCGCTACCCCGGACTGCTTCGAAAAGGGGAGCGCTTTTTCCGCCGCCACGGTGGCAAGAGCATCGTCTTTGGCCGCTTCATCGGTCCGCTACGCGCCATCATGCCGGCCACCGCCGGGATGATGGGCATGTCGCCACGCCACTATGTTGTTGTCAACGTAATGTCGTCTCTGCTCTGGGCGCCGGTCTATATCATGCCGGGAGCACTGGTGGCCGCGTCGCTGGGGCTGACCACTGCAATCGCTGTGCGTCTCACAGTTTTGTTGCTGCTGCTGATTTTTCTGTTGTGGCTGACCCAGCGTCTGGTTCGTTCTGCTTTTCACTATCTGCAGCCGCGCGCTCAAGCCATAGTCAAGGCAATTCTGTCATGGGGACAGCACCATCCGCTGGCCGGACGCCTGGCTGCCGCGCTGCTCGACCCGCGTCGTCCGGAAGCTTTGGGGCTGGCGGTTTTGGCGCTGCTGCTGGTTGTCGGGGCGGGGATCTTGCTGCTGTTGCTGAAATGGGTCTCTGCGGGCATCTACCCGGCGGCGGCCGATCAGGCGGTCTATCAATTGATGCAGGGTCTGCATTCAGACTGGGCCGACAACGTAATGATGTGGATGAGTCGCTTGGGTGGTACGGCGCTGCATCTGGCGCTGTTTTTTACGCTGTTGATCTATATGGTGTGGCGCAGTCGCTGGATGATGGTTGCCCACTGGATCGCCGTCTTTGTCTTTGCACTGTTGCTGTCGGCGCTCACGCATCACTTATTGATTGCGGCGTGGTTGGTCGAGGATGAGCCACTGTTCTCTTTTGCTGTGCTCGGCGATGTGTCGGTGAGCATGGCGCTGTAGGTTTTCTCGCCGTGCTTGTCGCGCGCGAACTGCGCCTCAGATACCGTTGGTTGCCCTACACTGCTGCGGGCGTGACTGTCAGTGCCATCGCGATCGCGCAGCTCTATCTCGGTGGCGTCGCGCTCTCTGCACTGCTGGCCGGACTGTTTGTCTCATTCATCTGGGTGGTGCTGTTGGGTTCGGCCTATGGCAGCCACAGCCATGATGCACGTCAGTTGCGTCTATTGCCGCCCCTGGCGCTGGCTCTATTTCTTGTTGCTACGTCGTTTCAAGCGACTCTGTTCGATGGGCCGGGTGCGTTGCCGAAGCATGAAGTGAGCGCTCCACGTCTGATGCAGAGCGATCACTGGCGCCGTGGTGGCTGGCAAGCGTTGCCTGCCGAGCGTGTTGATTTCAAAGGTGCGGCGACTGAGCCGATGACCGTGCAGTGGGTCGGTGCGCTGGCTCGATTGAAAGCGGCGCTGCTCAGCCAGGGTTGGCAAGAGCCCGAGCCGTTGACCTTTTGGAGTGCTCTGCGCTGGCTTGAAAGTGACGCCTCTCTCGCTGATCTGCCGCTGCTGCCGCGCGCCAATGATGGTCAGCATGAGGCGCTGCTGCTGGTCTATCGTGACGCGGAGGCGCAGCGCCAGTTGGTGTTGCGACTTTGGCAAAGCGACAGGGGGATTATTAGCGGCTCCAGCGCTGAACCTGCGGCGATGGGCGCTGTGTCACCGCTATGGTTTGGCACGCTCTCCCATCAGCGCTTGGCGCGGCCTCTGTCGCAGTTCTCTGTGTTGCGCAATGAGGCCGATTTTGCGGCGGCGCTGGAGTCGTTCAGGCCGTTTGTCACGGCATTCTCGTCACAACTTGTGCATCGTCAGCAATCGGCGCCAGAGCGCGGTGCGCGCGCAGCGGCAGCGTGGCACGGTGCAGTGCTGCTGCTCAGCAGGCCCGATTAAAAGGCCCGCCTAAGCAGAGCGGCGCAGTGATGCCCGGTGGTCCGCGAGCTGATCCGCCGTAAGCAGAAACACCCCTTCGCCGCCCCGTTTGAAGTCGAGCCAGAGAAACGGTATGTCGGGGTAGCGTTCAACCACCGCGAGGCTGAAATGGCCCACCTCGACGATGAGAATACCCTTTGGGGTGAGATACTCTATCGCCTCGTCGAGAATGCGTACGACGATATCGAGTCCGGCCTCACCGGCGCTGAGTGCCAGCTCTGGCTCGTGGTGATACTCATCGGGCAATGCTGCCATCTCGGTGACGGGAACGTAGGGTGGATTGCTGACGATCAGATCGTAACGGCGTTTCTCGTTCTTTTTATTTGTCTCGGTCTCTAACGCACAGAACAGATCCGACTCGATGGCGTGAACGCGCTGCTCCAGACCGAAGGCGCTGATATTGCGCTGCGCAACCGCCAACGCATCTGCAGAGATATCCACGGCATCCACCTGCGCATCGGCAAAAGCACAGGCACAGGCGATTGCGATGCAGCCGCTGCCGGTACAGAGGTCGAGAATACGCGGCTGGTGCGGATTGCTGAGCCACGGTTCAAAGTGGTTGTCGATCAGTTCGGCGATGGGTGAACGTGGTATCAGCACGCGCTCATCCACATAAAAACAGAGCCCGGCAAACCACGCTTCGTGAATGAGATAAGGGGTTGGTAGGCGCTCTTTGATGCGGCGACCCATGAGCTCAACGGCGGCGCGGCGCTCACTGCTGGTGAGTCGTGTCGGCAATATCTCTGAGGGGAAATCTGCGGGCATATGCAGTGTGTGCAATACCAGCGCCAGGGCGTCGTCAAAGGCGTTGTCGTTGCCGTGGCCGAAAAACAGCTCTGCTTCGTTGAAGCGGCTGGCTCCCCAGCGCACCAGGTCTTGCAACGTGCGCAGCTCTGCAACAGCTTCATCGCAGGCGCGCTGCAGCGGATCGTTCATTGTCATGGGTTATTGCTATCCAGGGGTAAGTTGATGGGGGGATGGTGTCGTGTCAGCACTTTATGTCTGCTGGAGAACCTCTTTTTTCCAGTAGCGGGTCAACCGTTTGTGCGAGACCGGCAGCTCTGTGCCAAGCTCTTGAGCGTATAACGAAACGCGAAACTCTTCCAGCATCCAGCGATACTGTTGCAACGCTGCGCTGTGGTGGTGCGGGTTTTCTGCGCGGGTGCAATAGGCGTCCCATAAAGGAGCAAACTCCAGACGTTGGCTGCGATCGCGGCGTGGCTCTTGCTCCAGTTTGTCGAGGCGCTTGTTGATGGCGTTGATGTAGCGGGGAAACTGCTTCAGCCACAGCATCGGTGTGCGCTCGATAAAGTGGGGGTAGATCAGCTGGTCGAGCTGGGCGTGAATGTCACTGATGCTGTCCAACCACTGCATACGTGGTTTTTTGAGTCGTTTGCGCAGTTGTTGGTGGCTCTTTAATATGGGTTCACACAGTTTGCACAGTGCGACCAGTTTCTTTGGCAGTGCCATTTGGATGTCGTTTTGAAGCTGTTGAAACTGTTCACGGTTGGTCGCGACGGTATCGCCGTCAAGGTCGTTGATGGCTGCGCTGAGCAGGTCTCGTTTGAGGTTGTCTGCTGAGTCGAGGCCCACACCGTAGAGGGCGAGCGTGTCGATGGCGCCACGCATGGATGTGGCTGTTTTGGGTAGCCGGTTGATGATGAGTTGTCTGACCCCGTGGCGTTGTGCGACGAGCGCTTTGTCATGGCTGTCGAATGCTCTTAACGCAACCCTTGACCCTTCTCGCTGCAGCGCCAGGTAGATGGTCAACGCCACGCCGTGCACGGTGACTTCGCGCGCAGCGGGCAGTTCGTCAAAACTCCATTCACTCACCGTTTTCTGCTCCAGCGACTGTTGGGGATTTTGTTCGATCGCTTCATCGATGCAGCGGCTGGCAACAGCATCGACCTGAGCTTGCAGCTGTTGCAGGTTGCGGCCTTCATCGATAGTCGCACCCGCACTATCGATGACTCGGATGTTCATGAGCAGATGGCTATCCAGCGGCTGGGTCTGCCACGCCTCTTCTGGCACGGTGATGCCGGTGATTTTTCGCAGGTGGGCGGCGATGCTGGGTGCCAGGAGTTGTTGATAGGGCGTTAGTGCATCCAGGCAGGCATCTGCAAAGTCGGGGGCAGGTACAAAATTGCGCCGCAGCTGTTTGGGCAGTGACTTGATCAGTGCCACCACCTTTTCATGCAGTAGACCTGGCACCAGCCAGTCGCAGTGTGCGGGTTGCAGTCGGCTGAGTAGCGGCAGTGGCGTGATCAGTGTGACGCCATCGTGTTGGTGCGACGGATCAAAATGGTACTCGAGCGGATAGCTGACGCCGTTAACAGTGAGTGTGTCGGGAAAGCGATCCTGAGTGATGTGATCGGCATCGTGCTGCATTAAATCGTTGCGCTGCAGTAGCAGAATGTCGGCCTCTCTCTTTTCTGCCTGTTTGCGCCACTGCTCAAACAGTGGCACGTTATAGATCTCTGCGGGGATGCGCTGATCATAAAATTGATAGAGCACCTGCTCGTCAACCAGAATATCGCGGCGCCGTGATTTGGCCTCCAGCGCCATCAATTCGCCAATTAATTCGAGATTCTGTTGCAGAAATTTTGGCGGGTTGCGCAGCTCGCCGTTGACCAGCGCACCACGGATAAAAATCTCTCGCGCCTCTTGTGGTGCGATTGGACCGTAGTTGATTGTGCGTTGGGGGTTGATCACCAGTCCGTAGAGCGTGGTTTTTTCAAAGGCACGCACCTGGCCCGCATTTTTCTCCCAGCGTGGTTCGCTGTAGCTGCGTTTGAGCAGGTGCGTTGCTTTCTCTTCAACCCACTGGGGTGAGATCTCGGCGGCGGTGCGGGCGTAGAGTTTGCTGGTTTCAACCAGCTCTGCGGCCATTAGCCATTTGGGCGCAGTGGCGCGCCTCTCTTTTTTTTCGTGTGCCTTGTCGCTGTTTTGGCTGCTCTCTTGCTTCTGTTGCCGGTGTGATCTTTTCTGAAACAGCCCCGAGCCGGGAAAGAGAAAAAATTTACGGTTACGTGCGCCGCTGTAGCACTGCGCATCATCTTTGAAACCGATCTGTCCCAACAGGCCACACAGCAGTGAGCGATGAATGGCGTCGTAGTCTGCCGGTTGTTCATTGATGCGCAGTTTCAGCTCGTTGATGGTCTGCTCGATCTGACGGTGGGTGTCTTGCCATTCGCGCATGCGCATGTAGGCGAGAAACTGCTCCCGGCACCAGCGGCGCTGTTGATTATGGCTTGATTTTTGGCGCTGCTGCTGCCATGCGTGCCAGATATTGATGTATGCCATAAAGTCCGATTTTGGATCACGAAAATGGCGATGTTTTTCATCGGCGGCTTGCTGCTTGTCGAGCGGTCTGTCACGTGGGTCCTGAATGGATAGTGCGGCAACGATTATCAGCAGTTCGCGCAGCGCGCCTTCATCAGCGGCAGCGAGCAGCATGCGTCCAAGGCGAGGATCAAGAGGCAGACGCGCCAGCTGTTTGCCAAGTTTTGTCAGCTGTTGTCTGGTATTGATGGCCCCGAGCTCAAAGAGCAGTTTATAGCCGTCGTTGATCAAGCGTTTGTCGGGAGGTTCGAGAAACGGAAATTGTTCGACGTGGCCGAGACGCAGCGACTCCATGTTGAGGATGACCGCAGCGAGATTGGTGCGCAGTATCTCCGCCTCACAAAATGGGCTGCGGCTCAGGTAATCTTCCTCGCTGTAGAGACGAATACAGATTCCGGCACTGAGTCGCCAACAACGCCCGGCACGTTGATTGGCCGATGCTTGTGAAATTTTCTCCACCGGCAAGCGTTGAATTTTACTGCGATAGGAGTAGCGTGAGATACGCGCTGTGCCAGCATCAATAACATAACGGATACCTGGCACTGTCAGTGATGTTTCGGCGACATTGGTAGAGAGTATGATGCGCCGCTTGGTGGACGGATGGAAGATTCGGTTCTGCTCCTG
>JAADGQ010000082.1 GCA_013152295.1 Gammaproteobacteria bacterium
CTCTCCTCCTCGTTATTTCCCCTACAGCGTCTCTTCTTCTCATGCCGCTCGGAACGCAGATATATATCACGTACGATACTTTCAGTTCAACCCCGCCAGGAGAGGCGGTGGTGAGCGATAATGAAGTGCTACGGGACTGGTTCGAAGGCTTGAATAAAGAGCTGCTGGCTACCGACTATACGTGTGCCGTGAAATTTTTGGGGCTATAGCTGCGCTGCTGCCTGTGCAGCTATTTTCGCCTAAATTGGTTTTTTATGGATTCGCTAGCGATAATTTAATAGGATGAACGGTTTCATGCATTTTTGTGGGAAGTTAATGGGACGTAAGCTACATATTAAAACCTTCGGCTGCCAGATGAACGATTACGATTCGGCGAGAATTGCGGACCTGCTGCGCGAATCTCATGGCCTGGAAGCCACAGAAGCTGCAGAAGATGCCGATGTGCTGTTGCTGGTGACCTGTTCCATTCGCGAAAAAGCGCAGGAGAAAGTGTTCTCATACTTGGGTCGATGGCGGGAGCTGAAACAGGCACGGCCAGAGCTGGTGATCGGTGTTGGCGGTTGTGTTGCGAGTCAGGAAGGTGATGCGGTACGTGAACGGGCGCCGTACGTTGATCTGGTCTTTGGGCCACAGACGTTTCATCGGTTGCCGAAGATGCTGTCCGCCGTAGAGCAGACCCGCACCCCTGCTGTCGATGTCTCCTTCCCCTCGATTGAAAAATTTGACTCACTTCCCGTGCCGCGCAGCTCGGGAGTGAGTGGTTCGGTGACTATAATGGAGGGGTGCAGCAAGTACTGCACTTTTTGCGTCGTGCCCTATACGCGTGGCGAAGAGGTGAGCCGGCCGCTGGATGATGTGATTGCTGAAGTGGTTATGCTTGCCGAGCAGGACGTTCGAGAGATCAACCTGCTGGGTCAGAATGTTAACGCTTATAGGGGGTTGACCGATGATGGCGATAGCGCCGACCTTGCCCTGTTGATCAGTTATGTTGCGGCGGTGGATGGCATTGATCGAGTTCGCTACACAACGTCCCATCCTGTGGAGTTTTCAGAGCGTTTGATACAGGCTTATGGCGATGTGCCAGAGCTGGTAGGCCACGTTCATCTGCCGGTGCAGTCGGGGTCGGACGTGGTGCTAACCAGTATGAAGCGAGGCCACACGGCACTTGAATACAGATCGATTATTCGCCGTCTGCGTGAGGTGCGCCCGAATATCTCTATCTCCTCAGATTTTATTGTTGGATTTCCTGGCGAGAGCGAGAGCGATTTTCAGGCAACCATGAACCTGGTTGAGAGCATTGGTTTTGACCGCTCATTCAGTTTTATCTACAGCGCGCGGCCTGGTACCCCGGCGGCAGCCTATCCTGACGATACCAGCGCCACAACTAAACATGAGCGCCTTAGCCAGCTGCAGGCGCTGCTCAACGAACAGAGCATGGCGATTAGTGAGAGAATGGTCGGAACAGTTCAGCGCGTGCTGGTAGAACGTACCGCACGCAAGGACGACCGCCAATTGGCGGGTCGCACAGAGAACAACCGGGTTGTTAATTTTTCGGGTCCGCGCCGCCTCATCGGGGGCTTCGCCGAGGTCACCATTACTGAGGCGTTGCCGAACTCGCTGCGTGGAGCGCTTGTCTCTCCGATTTCTGATAGTGAGTTAGTCGCGGTTTCCAGTGCAACGGCGGTTATATGAATCGCGCTATTTCTATATTTTCTCCTTCCTCATTTGATGGCTCTTTAAACATCCCTTGAACAGACCCTCCTACTCCAGCGACTTTACGTTAGAGCCTGCTGATAATGAGCGCCTTGCTAAATTGTGTGGACAATACGATGAGCACCTGCGCCAGGTTGAGCAGCGCCTGGGCGTCGAGATCAGCAATCGTGGCAACAGCTTTAGAATCAGCGGCGATACCTTGCCGGTAAAAGCAGCCGGACAGTTTATTAAAGCGCTTTACGTCGAAACAGCCAGCGGTGCGATCAGCTCTGCGCGGGTGCACCTGCTACTGCAGCCTGCGAATATGAGCGCGCTGACAGATGAGCGGCAACGCGATAGCAAAAACATTGTGATATCGGTTCCTCGAGGTGAAGTGAAGGGGCAGGGCACGAACCAAAAACGTTACCTCAAAAGCATCCTTAATAACGACATTAATTTTGGCATTGGGCCTGCGGGGACCGGAAAAACTTATCTGGCTGTCGCGTGCGCGGTGGATGCCCTTGAAAACGAGCGTGTGCGGCGCATTGTTTTAGTCAGGCCCGCGGTAGAGGCGGGAGAGCGGCTGGGTTTTCTGCCGGGCGACCTAGAGCAGAAGATCGACCCCTATTTGAGGCCACTGTACGACGCTCTTTATGAGATGGTTGGTTTTGAGCGGGTGGCAAAACTGATGGAGCGCCATGTTATCGAGGTGGCACCTTTGGCCTATATGCGTGGCCGCACGTTGAACGATGCGTTTATTATTTTGGACGAGGCACAAAACACTACCGTTGAGCAGATGAAAATGTTTCTGACGCGCATGGGTTTTGGCTCTAAAGCGGTGATTACCGGAGACATCACACAGATCGATCTGCCGCGCAGCACGCTGTCAGGTTTACGCCACGTTATTGATGTGTTGCGGCCCGTCGATGGTGTCAGTTTTAGCTTCTTTAAAACGCAAGATGTGGTGCGTCATCCATTGGTGCAGCGGGTTGTTTGTGCCTATGAGGCGGCGGAGAGTGCAGCGGAAACAGGCGGAGTAAAAGAGAGCGAGTGATTGCGCTGGATATTCAGTACGCCGTTGAGGGCGATGGCTTGCCGCAACAAAATGATATCGATGCATGGGTGGGTTGTGCTGTGGCGGATGAGGGCGATGTCGAATTGACGGTGCGCATCGTTAGCGAAGAGGAGAGCGCTGAGCTCAATGTCCGCTATCGCGGGCGTTCGGGCGCCACCAATGTCTTATCATTTCCGTTCGATTGCCCGCCAGATGTAAGCCTGTCACTACTCGGCGATGTCGTAATCTGCGCCCCTATTGTTCGCCAACAGGCCGCAGAGCAGGGGAAGAGTGAGACGGCGCACTGGGCGCACCTGGTCATTCATGGTGTGTTGCATCTACTCGGCTATGATCACCTGGAAGAGGCTCAGGCTGAGGTGATGGAAGCAAGGGAGATCATGCTCCTTGATCGTTTGGGCTATGCAAATCCGTACCAGTAACTTGAGGGAAGTGAAATGAATAATGAACGAGCGAATTAAAGACGCTTCGGCGAGCCGGTCGTGGTTTGAAAAGCTGGGCCAGGCGCTGCTTACCGAGCCGAAAGATAGAGAGCAGCTGCTCGAAATGTTGCGCGATTCGCAGCAACGCAATCTGTTTGATGCGGATGCCCTGGCCATGATCGAAGGTGTCTTTCAGGTCTCTGAGATGCAGGTCAGGGATATCATGGTGCCACGCTCGCAGATGGTTGTGGTGGAGCTGGAAAATCTTTCAAAACAGCTGTTGCCGGTGATCATCGAGTCGGCACACTCGCGTTTTCCGGTGATCGGTGACAATCGGGACGAAATTTTAGGCATCCTACTGGCAAAAGATCTGCTGGCAATGCTTGTTCGTGACAGCGAAACCACTTTTGATATGCGCGAAATATTGCGTCCTGCGGTGTTTGTTCCAGAGAGCAAACGGCTCAATGTGCTACTGCGTGAATTTCGCGCCAGCCGTAACCACATGGCGATTGTTGTCGACGAATATGGGGGCGTGGCGGGCCTAGTGACGATTGAGGATGTGATCGAGCAGATCGTCGGAGAGATTGTTGATGAACATGACTTCGATGAGGAGGATGAGTACATCAAACGCCACAGTGATCGCCAGTTCACTATCAAAGCGTTGACGCCTATAGAGGATTTCAATGACTATTTTGGCACCCGGCACAGCGATGAGGCATTCGACACCATTGGTGGTTTGGTGATGAGTGCATTTGGGCACCTGCCCTGCCGTGGTGAGAGTGTGGCAGTGGGTGGCCACCGCTTCAAAGTGCTCAATGCGGACAGCCGCCGCATTCGCCTGTTGGAGATGTACATTGAGGATGGCAGCAGCGACTTGGTCGAAGTGGCTGGCGAATCTTGAGTGACAACCGTTTCGTTAATGCGCTAGCAGGTTATCGCGGTCACTTGTTGGCGCTTATTGCCGGGGCGTTAATGCCGCTGGCATTTTCGCCTTTTGGTCTGTTTCCTTTGGCGGTGTTGTTGATTGCCGCGCTGTTCCTTTTATGCGGCTGCGTAACGCCGCGCCAGGCCGCGTTGCGTGGTCTGTTGTTTGGCACCGGTATGTTTGGTTTCGGTGTCACATGGATCTACATCAGCATTCACGTCTACGGCTACGTGAATGCCCCGCTATCGCTCTTTATTACGGCGCTGCTGGTCATGGTTCTGGCGCTGTTTCCGGCATTTTTCAGCTATTTCGCGGCACGCAACCACCGTTGCTTTGCCGATCCGCTGCTGTTGATCGCGTTCTATCCGGCGTTGTGGGTGCTGTTTGAGTGGGTGCGCGGCTGGTTTTTTACCGGTTTCCCGTGGTTGAGCCTGGGCTACAGCCAGACCGACAGCCCGCTAGCTGGATATGCGCCGCTGCTTGGTGTGTACGGCGTCTCGTGGATCGTTGCGTTGAGTGCGGGTCTGCTGCTGGTTGCGCTACTCAATCGGGTCAAAAAATTGCGCTTATGTTCCGTGTTGGCGCTAGCGATACTTTGGGGCGGTGGTGCGCTGGGCAATCTGTTGGAGTGGGGCGAGCCTGTTGGCGAACCGATAACAGTCAGCATTATTCAAGGGAACATCAGTCAAGATATCAAGTGGCTACCTGAAATGCGTCAGCCAACCCTTGACCTCTACGCCAAACTGACGCGGGAACATTGGGACAGCGACCTGATTATCTGGCCGGAAAGCGCGTTGCCGAGCTTCTACCACCGCGCGGAAGGGTTTATCGATACGTTGGCCCAGGAGGCGCGCGCGCACGATACCGACATTCTGCTGGGTGTGTTGTCGCTGCGTAAAAACCCGG
>JAADGQ010000037.1 GCA_013152295.1 Gammaproteobacteria bacterium
GCAACCTAAGTTACTTTCTCTCTTTTCATAAGCAGGCTAACAAGTTTGTATCCTAGCTTATTCTTGGCTTGACCTCTCTTTTAGCTATTTTTTGCAGACTAATCTCTGTTATTGCTGCAACGATGACAAAACCAGCAAGAATCATAATCACTTGATTTGAAGTCTGGCTGACGTAAATCAGTGCAAGTGCCATGGCGAGCAGACTCAGTAATGCGGCAAGTAAAACAGCCCAGTATGAGGCGCCTGTTTCAGAGATGATTTTTAAATGCCCGATATGAGTAACCGCATGAATAAACAGGATGGATATAGAGCCAATGGCTGCAATCTCGCTCAGGTCAAACAGTAGTGACAGGATAATAATCAGAACACCACTAATAACCAGCCCTTCTCGGCTATGTGCGATGGGCTCTTCAAAGATAGCGGGTAACTCACCATCTTTAGCCAATTGATAGGTCACATTGGTTACGGCATACAGATTGGCATTGATGGCCGATGCCGTAGCGACTAATGCGGTAATCGCGACAACAGTAAAACCCGCTTGCCCAAAGATAGGCAGTGCAGCTTCAGCCAATGCAAAGTCTTTGGCAGCAATAATTTTTTCGGTCGATAAATTACCAAAGACTGCAAAAGCTATGGCCACATAAAGCACCATAACCAGCCCAATCGCGGTCATGATAGCTCTTGGCAGAGTCTTCGCAGGGTCAGGCATATCCTCAGCGGTATTGGTGATGACCCGAAACCCCTCAAACGCAAAAAAAGTGATGGCGAGGCTAAAGAGCACATCACTGCTGGGTGGGTAGTAATCGGGAGAGAGTAGCGATGGATTGAGATAGATAATTCCTGTAATGGAGAGAATGCTGAGTACGATAAACTTAATGGCAACCGTAAGCCTCTCCCAAATTGCCACATCTTTTGCTCCCTCAAGATTGATGACAACAAACAAAATAACAACGCCTATCGAAAAAAAATGGTGCCACAACTGTGAGGCACCATCTGGCAGAAATGTTACAGCATAGTTGCCAAAGGCCTTGGCAATAAGACTTAAGGAAACGATAGCGGAAAAGAACAGCATAATGCTCATGGTGCCGGTAAAAAAACCGATGCCATAGGCCTGCGACAAGTACTCGACGATGCCGCCAGCGGAGGGAAATCGGGCGCCTAGCTTTCCTAATGAGTAACCGCTAAAGAGTGCAATGATCCCACCAATGATAAATGAGATATAAACGGCGCTACCTGAAATAGCGCTGGCCTCACCAAGCAGCGCAAAGATTCCAGCTCCCACCATTGCGCCAATCCCCATAGAAACAGCTGACCAGAAACCTATCGGTTTTTTTGATATATGCATGACTTATTTCTTGCCTTTCAGTACTGGCTGCTGTTTTTGCGTTATCGCGACTCGTCCCGCAGTCGCAAGATAGCGTCGAACAGCAAGGTATTTTCAAATACCTGAGCGCCTCACAGGGATTCCCGCTGCAACCATTTGTAACTCCACACCTTCACCGCATCGTTGATCACAAACCAGACCAGTGCGTAGCCCCAGATCCACAATGCTGGCTCCCAGCCAATGGGGGTGATCATAAAACCGTAGACCGCAATCAGGGTGCCCACTATTTCGGTACCGAAGGTGGCCCAAAAAAGCAGCGGTGAAGGCCAGGGGTGTTCCCAGAACCAACCCTCGGCGCGAGTAACATAGAGTGTGCTGTGTCCAGCAATAATAAGCTTGAGAAACAGCAAAGTACGAATAACATCCTCATCAACACCCTGCTCCTGAAGGATGAAAAAGAGCACAAACGATGAAACAACACCGGCCACCCCCAGCACAGTAGAGACGGTGAGCAGCTCGCGCATGTTCCAGCGCACCGGTTGGCGATGCACCTTGGTGTTGTCGTAGGCGATAGCGAGAATGGGGATATCGTTGAGCAGCGCCAGCAAAATGATCATCAACGCCGTGATGGGATAGAAGTCGAAGACAATGATCGAGAGCGTCATGAAGAGCACGATGCGGATCGTCTCGGCGATGCGAAAGGTGGCGTAGCTTTTCATCCGCGCAAAAGTGATGCGTGCCTGGCGCACCGCCTCGTTGATCACCGACAGCCCCGGCGCGGTGAGGATGATATCCGCCGCCGCCCGCGCTGCATCGGTAGCGTTGGAGACAGCGAAACCACAGTCGGCCTTTTTCAGTGCCGGCGCATCGTTGACGCCATCGCCGGTCATAGCGACGATGTGGTCGGCCTTCTGCAGCATATCGACGATGAGGTATTTATCCTCCGGCACCACCTCGGCAAAGATATCCACCTCTTCAATCATCTCGACGATAGCGGACTCGTGGGTGTGGACAAACTCACGCTCCAGCAGACGGGTGTCGTAGAGCGCTTGCAGACTCTCCATCACACCGGCGGCAAACTGTTTCGCCTCTTTTAACGCCACCTCACCATTGAGCCGCTGATAGATCGCCGTCGTTAGCGCCTCCATCAACGACAGCAGCTCTGCTGAGGCTGCGCCGGTGAGCTGAACCGAGCGGATGGTGCGCTGCTCCAGATCCAACAATCGTCCCACCTCTTTAGCGATGGCAATGTTGTCGCCAGTAACCATCTTCACCGTCACACCGTAGTCGCGCATCTCATCAATCACCGCGCGGGAGTCTTCCCGCGGCGGGTCGTAGAGCGGGATCAGGCCAATCAACTGCAACGGCTCATCGCCCACTCTGCGTCCCACCACCAGAGTGCGATAACCTTTGGAGGCGAGCAGATCGACGGTGGTGTGCAGATCGTGGGTGCGCTGCTCATCCAGCGCAGCCCTCTCGATCAACACCTGAGCGGCCCCTTTGACCACGACAAACTGCTCCCCACTCTTTTCGATATCTGCTTCGGTGCATTTACGAACCGGGTCGAAGGGGGTGAAGGCCGTCTGGCGATAGTCGCGCCAATCCAGATCGCGGTAGTGCACATCAATATGGTGAAAAATTGGCAGCTCAATCGGGTCGTTGTTCTCCAACTTCGACGCCAACGCCGCATACAGAAACAGCTCGCGCTCACTGAAGCCATCCAGCACCACCGGATCGGCCACCCTCATCTCGTTTTTGGTCAGGGTGCCGGTCTTGTCGGAGCAGAAGATATCGACTCCGGCCAGCTCTTCGATGGCAGTCAGCCGTGAGACAATCGCCTGGCGCCGCGCCAGATTGATCGCTCCCACCGCCATGGTTACAGACAGCACCGCTGGTAGTGCCACCGGAATCGCCGCCACCGTCAAGACCAGGGCAAAGCGGGCAATCTCCACAAACGGTTCGTGACGAAACAGTGAAACGAGAATGATCAGCGCCACCAAAGCCAGCGTCATCAGAATCAAAAAGTTACCAATTCGGATCACCATCTTCTGAAAATGGCTGCGCTGCTCAAGCTGAGCCCTGGCCACCAGCGAGACGACGCTGGAGAAGTTGGTACGCATCCCGGTGTTGACCACCAGCGCCATCATCTCACCCTGCTTGACGATGGTGTTGGCGTAGGCGACCTCATTGATCTTTTTGCTCACTGGCAGCGATTCACCCGTGAGTGCTGCCTGATCGATAAGCAAGTAGTCGCCCGATAAAAGCTGCACATCAGCAGGCACGATATCGCCAATCTTTAACTTGATGAGATCCCCCGGCACCAGCTCCCGCGCCAGCACGGTTCGATAATCCCCGTCACGCAGCACGATAACTTCGTTGGCCAGCCGTTGCTTGAGCGCCTTGAGGGCGTTAAGGGCGCGATGCTCCTGAAAAAAATCGAGAAAGGCATTGACCAATAACATGATGGTGATAATGGTCAGATCTTCCCACTTCTGTACCACAGCCGAGAGGATGGCGGCGATTTCGATCATCCATGGAATCGGCCCCCAGAAACGGCGAAAGATGCGCTGCCAGAGCGGCTCCTCATGCTCTTCAATTTCATTGTAGCCGTACTGTTCGAGACGCTGGACGACTGCGCCTTTGCCCAAGCCCTGCTGGCTATCGGTCTGCCACTCCTGTGCGGACTTTGTAGCAGTCTGTCGGATGTAGTCATCCGTTGCCCTTTGCATAGCGGGAGCCTTTTGTGCGGGCGCAACGCGCCCATCTATAACTTCCTATAATTCCCTATAACTTCGAGCGTACCCAGCGCACGATATCAGCCGCCCCCATTGCGCCAGGCTGGCGGGCAACCTCTTTCCCGTTGCGAAATAGTGCCAGGGTCGGGATGCTGCGGATGCCAAACCGGGCACCCAACGGCTGCTCCGCCTCGGTATCGACCTTGGCCAGACGCACCTGCGGCTCCAGCTCGGCAGCGGCCTGCTCGAAAGCGGGAGCCATCATCTTGCAGGGACCACACCACGGCGCCCAGAAATCGACCAGCAACGGAATATCATTGCGCTCGAGGTGACGGGTAAAAGTTGCGGCAGTCAGTGCTAGCGGGGAGGCAGAAAACAGGGCTTGGCGACACTTTCCACACTTGGGCTGGTCAGTCAGACGAGCTGCCGGGATACGGTTTATTGCCACGCAATGGGGACAGACGATATGCAATGGACTACTCATTTCAAGGCTCACTCCCTCTACTTTCTACTGTGCTTTCAGCGGTCCGACTCCAGCGCTGCCAGTCGCGCGCGCAGGGTATCGATCTCTTCCAGCAGCTCCAGCGCCAGCGCTGCACCCGCCACGTTGACGCCCAAGTCGTGTTGCAAGCGCTGAATCGTGCGTGCTCGGTAGAGGCTGGCACCGCCAAAGCGCCAGCAACGCTCGCCTGCCAGAGGCTCAAGCACACCCTCATCCACCAATGCCATGAGCCACTCGGCGTTGACACAACACGCCTGGCTCAATTCAGCCAGTGATAGCTCGACCTCTTCCTCAATGATGTGGCCGCTGAACACATAGGATTTGACGCTCATTTAAACCCCCAATTCGGCGCGCGGATTGAACGCCAGTTTTTGCTTCATCTCTGCGTACAGCGCTTTGGCCT
>JAADGQ010000145.1 GCA_013152295.1 Gammaproteobacteria bacterium
GCGAAGCCCGGTGCACGAATTTTTAAGCGGTAGGGTTTGTTGGCACCATCGGAGACCATGTAGATGCCAAACTCCCCTTTGGGGTGCTCGATTGCTGCATAGGCTTCGCCGGCAGGCACGCAATAGCCTTCCGTGAACAGTTTAAAATGGTGAATCAAAGACTCCATATTGCCTTTCATGCTGCTCCGGTCTGGCGGTGCAATTTTATGATTGTCGGTCATAACTGAGCCGGGATTCATGCGCAGCCAATTGACACACTGACGGATAATGCGGTTCGATTGGCGCATCTCTTCGACACGAACCAGGTAGCGGTCGTAGCAGTCACCGGTTGCGCCCACAGGGATATCAAAGTCCAAGCGGTTGTAGACTTCGTAAGGCTCCTTTTTGCGAATGTCCCACTCAACCCCTGAGCCACGAAGCATGGGGCCGGTAAAGCCGAGTTGTAACGCTCTCTCCGGGGAGACAATGCCGATATCAACGGTGCGCTGTTTCCAGATCCGGTTATCGGTCAGTAGTGTTTCGTACTCGTCAACGTAGGTAGGGAAGCGCTTGGTGAAGTCTTCTATAAAATCAAGCAGTGAGCCCTGTCTGTTGCTGTTTTTCTCATCGACCTCTTTCTGGTTGTGCCATTTTGACGGTTCATATTTTGGCATTTGATCGGGTAGATCGCGATATACGCCGCCAGGTCGGTAATAGGTTGCATGCAGTCGTGCGCCGGACACTGCTTCGTAGCAATCAACAAGATCTTCGCGTTCACGAAACGCAAAGAGAAATACAGTCATTGCTCCGATGTCGAGCGCGTGCGCGCCTAACCACAAGAGGTGATTGAGGATGCGCGTGATCTCATCGAACATGACGCGGATGTATTGAGCGCGAATCGGCACTTCAATGCCGAGCATTTTTTCGATGGCCAGCACATACCCATGCTCATTGCAGAGCATGGAGACGTAATCGAGGCGGTCCATATAGCCGATGCTTTGATTATAAGGTTTGCTCTCTGCCAGCTTTTCAGTGCCACGGTGCAGCAGTCCGATATGCGGATCCGCACGTTCAATGACTTCGCCATCAAGCTCTAACACCAAGCGCAAAACGCCATGCGCGGAGGGGTGTTGTGGCCCAAAGTTGATTGTGTAGTTATTTATTTCGGCCATCGTCTTTAGTCTTTGCTATCTACGTATCGATGGTCATCGCGAATAACGCGCGGCACCAGTACTCGCGGTTCGATACTTACTGGCTCATAGATGACCCGTTTTTTATCTGGGTCGTAGCGCATCTCTACATTGCCGATGAGTGGGAAATCTTTGCGGAATGGATGACCAACAAAGCCGTAGTCGGTGAGAAGCCTGCGCAGATCGGGGTGACCCTCGAAGAGAATGCCAAACAGGTCAAAAGCCTCCCTTTCAAACCAATTCGCTGCGGCCCAAATTCCAACAACAGAGTCGATGCGCATTGCGTCGTTGTCGACAAAGGTGCGCACTCTCAGGCGTTGGTTGTTGTTGCAGGAGAGGAGGTGGTATACGACAGCAAAGTTCGATCCGTCGGGAGCTGGGGAGCTACTTTTCCCTGCGGACGCTTTGCCATATTCTGAGTAGTCGACAGCACATATGTCGATCAGCATGGAGAAGCCAAATGTTTCCTCATCGCGCAGCGCGAGGCAGAGTGTTTTTATATTTTCTGCAGCGACTTCTATTGTCGTCTCCCCGAGTGCTTCGCTGCACTGCAGCAGCATGTCGGGAAAATATTTTTTCAGGCGTGCGCTTAGTGTCTGTATTGAATCAGGCATCAGCTAAAACTCTTAACGGGCAATGGTGTTGGTGCGTTTGATTTTTTCTTGGAGTTGTATCACACCATAAAGCAGCGCTTCGGCAGTCGGAGGGCAACCCGGCAGGTAGATGTCGACAGGGACGATGCGGTCGCAGCCGCGGACAACCGAGTAGGAATAGTGATAATAACCACCGCCGTTGGCGCATGAACCCATGGAGATAACCCAGCGCGGTTCTGCCATCTGGTCATAAACTTTACGCAGTGCTGGGGCCATTTTATTTACCAGCGTGCCGGCGACGATCATGACGTCAGACTGCCTTGGGCTGGGTCGAAATACAACACCAAAGCGGTCGAGGTCGTAGCGCGCAGCGCCAGCATGCATCATCTCAACAGCACAACAGGCCAAACCAAATGTCATGGGCCAGAGGGATCCGGTTCGCGCCCAGTTGATGAGTTTGTCAGCGGTGGTGGTCACTACGCTTTTTTCAAGAACACCCTCTAATCCCACTCCATCGCTCCTTTTTTCCACTCATAAGCGAAACCGATGACTAAAATACCTAAAAATACGAACATGGCCCAAAATCCGAACCAGCCAATGTCTTTAATAACAACTCCCCATGGGAACATGAAGGCAATTTCCAGATCGAAGATGATGAACAGGATTGCAACAAGGTAGTAGCGCACATCGAACTTCATACGCGAATCCTCGAATGCTTCGAAGCCGCATTCGTAAGGAGCAAGCTTTTCGCTATCGGGCTTGTTGGGGGCCATCAGCCGACCCGCTATCATGGGACCTATCCCAAAGAGGAAGCCAAGAATCAGAAAGATAAGAATAGGTAAGTAGTTTTCAAGCATGCTCTATTTTATTGTTTCCGTCTGAGAACGGAACTCCCCCCGTGCGTTTAACTACAACGCAGCTAGTAATTTTAATTGCTTGGCGCTTGTTTAGTATATTTTCCCAGTGGCGCTCTTTGTCTATCAGTCTAGGGTAGACAAAGATGCTATGTCAATATTCTGTGTTCTTACTATTGTCTTATAATTCATATGGTTGCGATATTTGAGGTTTGCTTTGTTTTATGATAACGCCTTGGTTCTGCTTGTTATTGGTGCCGATGGCCGGACTCGAACCGGCACAGCTCTCGCTACCGCCCCCTCAAGACGGCGTGTCTACCAGTTCCACCACATCGGCAAGGTAAAGCACTTGATCTATTTTTTGTGTTGCAAGGCACGCTCTGCGCGCCTGTTGAAGGGAAGAGTCTACGTTGATTAATCTACCGTTGTCGTGCTCGTTTTCTCTACGGGTGCATCAGACGGCTTGTTTGCTGGAGCCAGTTCGTTGGCAGTGGGTGCTTCAACGGGGATGTCCGGAAGGTCGCTGACTGTCTTCGTGTTGACGGAGACATCGGGTAGATCGCTGACGCTGATGGCAGGTTCAGTTGACAGCACGCTGTCAGTGACACTGCTCTGGTTGCTACCTTGTGTCGTGAAGTAGGCGAGTGTCAAGCTGGTGACAAAAAACAACGTTGCCACGATAGCCGTGCTCTTAGTGATAAATGAGCCCGAACCCTGGCTGCCGAATACGGTTTGTGAGGCGCCGCTTCCGCCTCCGAAGGAGGCGGCAAAATCTGCGCCTTTTCCCTTCTGGATGAGTATCAGTCCGACCAACGTGACGGCCAGTAGAATATGAATGCCTAATATAATTGACTGCATTTGTGTAAAACCTTAAATTTCCGCGATTATCGTAACCGTTTTCCAAGCTTGCTCATTGTGCGTGTTGGTCAGCAGCACGGCAAATATTCAAAAATTCTTCCGCGTCCAACGATGCTCCGCCGACCAAGCCTCCGTCGATATCTTCCTGACTGAAAAGCGTTGCAGCATTCGCTGCTTTGACGCTGCCGCCGTATAAAATCTGGAGCGCTGCGGCAGTGGTTGGGTTGTGCTTGGCGATGCGTTTTCGGATGAATGCGTGCACTTCTTGTGCTTGCTCTGGCGTTGCTGTTTTTCCTGTGCCAATCGCCCATACAGGCTCGTAGGCGACGACGCTTCCAGTTAGCGCGTTCAGTCCATCCTCGCGCATCAATATGGCATCAAGCTGGCGCCCAACAACAGCCTCGGTGGTTCCGCTCTCCCGCTCTTCGAGGCTCTCCCCGACGCAGAAAATAGGTACCAGCTTAGCCGTGTGCGCGGTAACCAGCTTATCTGCAACGAGCGCGTCATCCTCGCCATTCAGGCTGCGTCGTTCAGAGTGGCCGACGATAACATATTTGCAAGCGAAGTCGTTTAGCATGTCAGCGGATATCTCACCGGTGAAAGCGCCACTGGCTGCTCGTCCACACAGATCCTGGCCACCCCAGCTTATGGCTGTACCAGCCAAGAGCGACTCAACCTGCGCGAGATAGATGGACGGTGGGCACACCGCGATCTCGGCCTTTGAGACGGATGATGCACCATCACTCAGCTTCGTGAGAAGTTGTTCAATACTCTGTTTGGAGCCGTTCATCTTCCAATTTCCGGCGACCAGCGGTTGACGCATCTGGCAGTTACCTCGGTTGATTTTATGCAAAACAGCGCGACAGCTTAACGGGAGAATTCACAGAAATCAATCGGCGCGGGCTGTTTTGGATATGGAGTGAAGCGGTCACTCTAATGGCCACGCTGTCGACGGGGAGCAGTCGTTTGTCGCGCTTGTTACTTGCTTTTGCCAACAAAATTTTTGGGGATCAATACTGTATTTTTGGGTGGTCTTGAGTTGTCGATCTGCGGGGCGTCAAGGGTGTAGTGCAGACCTCGGCTCTCGGTGCGCAGGATTGCCGAGCGAATGATCAGGTCGGCAACGACAGACAGATTACGCAGTTCGATCAGGTTTTTGGTGATTCGGAAATGGCTGTAGTATTCGTCGATCTCTTGGAGGAGTAGCTCAATTCGTCGTTTTGCCCGCTGCAGTCTTTTATCGGTGCGTACGATGCCGACATAGTTCCACATAAACCGGCGCAGCTCATGCCAGTTGTGGGTGACAACAACCTCTTCATCAGAGTCCGATACGCGACTTTCATCCCACTCGGGCAGTGGTTCAGCGATGTCTGTTTTGTCGAGCTGGGCGAGAATGTCGCGGCTGGCGGCTTCGGCAAAGACAAGGCACTCCAGCAGTGAATTGCTGGCCATGCGATTGGCGCCGTGCATGCCGGTGAACGCGGTTTCGCCAATAGCGTAGAGCCCCTCTATGTCGCTGCGCCCCAACGCATCCGTTTTAATGCCGCCGCAGACATAGTGGGCGGCGGGTACGACGGGTATCGCCTGCTGTGTCATGTCGTAACCGAGTTTTAAACAGCGCTCATAAATAGTTGGAAAGTGTTCGGTAATAAAGTTGGTTGATGCGTGGCTGATGTCAAGGTAGACGCACTCTGCGCCGAGTCGCTTCATTTCGTGGTCAATCGCTCTGGCGACAATGTCGCGTGGTGCCAGTTCGGCTTGTGGATGAAAGCGCTGCATAAAGGTTGTGCCGTCGGGCAATCTGAGCTTGCCGCCTTCGCCGCGTATTGCCTCGGTGATGAGGAACGATTTGGTCTCTGGGTGGTAGAGGCAAGTGGGGTGAAACTGGATGAACTCCATGTTGGCGATGCGACATCCGGCTCGCCACGCCATCGCGATACCGTCACCTGTGGAGACGTCTGGGTTGCTGGTATATAGGTAGACCTTGCCGGCTCCGCCCGTTGCCAGAACGATGAATTTGGCACGAAAAACGGCGACCCGGTTTTTGGCCTCATCCAATATATATGCACCGAGACAGCGGTGATTGCGCAGGCCGAGCTTCTGTCCGGTGATCAAGTCGATAGCGGTGTGGTTTTCAAAAACATCGATATTGGGATGCTGTCTTGCCTGGCCGGCAAGTGTCGTTTCAACTTCGCGTCCGGTGGCGTCGGCAGCGTGAATGATGCGCCGGTGGCTGTGCCCACCCTCGCGGGTTAGATGGTAGCCTGGCTTTCCGTTCTCCGCGGAGCTTTGTGTGAATGCGATGCCATGATCGATCAGCCACTGAATGGAGTGCGCACCACGTTCTACGGCAAGTCTGACTACCTTTTCATCACACAGCCCGCACCCCGCTGTCAGTGTATCTTCAACGTGGGAGTCGATGGAGTCATGTTCACCCAGGACGGCCGAGATGCCGCCTTGAGCATAGAGGGTGGCGCTTTCGGTGAGTGGGGCCTTCGATACGAGGGCGACACGAGCCTGAAGTGCCAGCAGCAGAGCGAGATTAAGGCCCGCAGCACCACTGCCGATGATGAGGACATCGTATTGATATTGCTTATTTAATTTGCTCACGGTATTGAACTGATTGTGATCGCTGTTGTTAATCTCGATGTGTGTAGTAGCGCATCGATTTTTTAATGTGTTGAATTAGCTGATAATTACAGGGTAGGGGTGTTGTTTGTCTCTCAATGCAGATATAGTCCATCGATTGTGGATCAAATTCAGGCCTCTCTTGAAGGGCCGCGACCATCTTTTAGTCGCATGTTATCAGGCGAACTTAATTAATCCTATGCTGTCTATCGATGAAGTTATCAAGATATACGGACGACACATTGGGAGATAAGGGGAAGGCCCGAATGGGCGAGCAGAGTGTTGACCGGGAGCTCGTTGAGCGAGTACAGAGAGGTGATAAAAAGGCGTTTGATATTCTGGTGCTGAAGTATCAGCATCGGCTCATCAAGTTGATATCCCGCTATTTACGGGATGAGGGCGAGGTTTACGATGTTGCTCAGGAGGCCTTTATCAAAGCGTACCGGGCGTTGCCAGGATTTCGCGGTGATAGTGCCTTTTACACGTGGTTGTACCGCATCGCCATAAATACGGCAAAGAACTACCTCGTTGCGCAGAAACGGCGTCCTCCGAGCACCGATATTGCTGCTGAAGATGCTGAGAGGTTGGATGGTTCAGCGTTGAAGGATACCGCAACTCCCGAGCGAATTTTACACAAAGATGAAGTTGAACGGACAGTCTATGAGGCGATTGAGCAGCTGCCTGAAGAGCTGCGTATGGCGATTACATTGCGCGAGTTTGAAGGGTTGAGTTATGAAGAGATCGCGCAAACGATGGAGTGCCCGGTGGGCACGGTACGTTCCCGGATTTTTAGGGCTCGCGATGCAATTCAGAAAAAGTTAGCACCTTTGCTGGCTTGAATCATGTAAAAAACAGGTGAAGTCTATGACGGATCAAGCAAGTCAAATGGTCTCCTCTATGGTGGATGATGAGTTGAACGATGCTGATATTTCCCAGCTCATTCAGCGCCTCAATGATGATGAAGAGATGCAACGATGTTGGCGCGACTATCACTTGATTAGCGACGCACTGAACAATAACTTGCCCAACGCTATTCAGCACAATTTAGCTCAGAGCGTATCAGACGCTGTGCATGATGAGCGGCCACTAAATACACCGGTCGTTATCCCACTCTCCTTTTCTACCCTTGGCTCCTCTAAAACATCTAAAAACAGTCCCGCTTTGCAACGCCTGATTCCTGTTGCCCGATACGCAATGGCAGCATCGCTGGCTGCGCTGGCTGTGGTCGGCTTTCAATGGATTAATCAGGACGCGGGATTTGATGGTGCGCTTGAGCACCAGAGGCTGGCGAATGCCCCCATTGGAACAATGCCTTCTGCAGCAGAGTACCGAAGAGTGGCAGACACTTATCAAAGCGCAGCATCTCCAGAGGTACAGTCCCAGCTCTATAACTACTTGATTAACCATGATGCATACTCTGTATCCAGTGGCGCGGCTCAGGGGGGTGGTAAAGCGTTGTTGATAAAAATGGTTGATGACGAGAGCACTCGGTGAGTGGCTCGCCCTGAGGCCCATTTGATGCTACTGACACGATATTAGTGAGAGGAACAACGGCGCTCTGCCCATGTCCTATATTTGTTCCGATAGCAGTTACTTTTCTCAGCACCGCTTTATGTTTTAGACCGTGACGCAATTCCAAACAGCAATGACGGCATACCTATGCAGGTGTAGCAATGAGTAGACGCATCTGTTTCGTTGGACTGGTGTGCGCATTATTTATGTCGCCGCTTTCCTTTGCGCTTGCTAGTGCTGCGAAAGACACTCCTGAAGCGAGGCAGTGGCTGGAGAAAATGCAGCAATCTGCCCGTGAACTCAGCTATGAAGGGGTGTTTGTTTATCTGCGCGCCAACCGGTTGGCAACCATGAAAGTTGTGCATGTTGCTGATGACTCCGGCATCTATGAGTGGTTGATCTCTCTTGATGGTGTGCCGCGTGAAGTGCTGCGCAGCAGTCGCGGGTTTACCGGTATTTTTCAGGGCAAAAGCGCCGTTACAGTCGATAAAAACAGCGGTATGCCGATTCGCCCCTCTCCGCTAAAAGTAGTGGAAAATATGGGAGACATGGAAGCCGTTGGTGATTTTTACACCATGACTTTGGGTGGTAGTGATCGTACCACCGGTCTGCCTTCGCAAATTGTCACGCTTCATCCTCAAGACAGTTACCGCTATGGTTACCGGGTTTGGCTGGATAAGACAACAGGTCTGTTGCTGAAGTCTGATGTTATCAAGCAGGATGGTGTTGCGGTGGAGCAGGTCATGTATACAACAATAGATGTTTTTAAAACATTGTCGGATGATCTACGAAAAAAAGTTACGGCTATCAAGGCGCGTACGGTTGATAGTGAAACGCCTGTATCCAAAGATATTACGCAGCACTGGCAGGTTCGGCAAGCGCCGAAAGGCTTTGTTTTGGAGGAGTACTACCGGCACCCGGCACGAAAGAATAGAACGTCAGTTGAGCAGATGGTGTTTAGTGATGGACTGGCTTCGGTTTCTGTGTTTGTGGAAGCGCAACGAAAAAAAGAGGCGATGTTATTTGAGGGCGCCGCCGAGATGGGCGCGATCAATGTTTATGGCGTTGTTGTCAATGGTCAGCAAGTGACAGTTGTTGGCGAGGTGCCGCCGCTTACAGTACGACTGATCGGTGATTCGGTGCGATATGTTGATTAGGCATGGCTGGCCAGATAGCGGAGGAGCGCGGCGTGCTTGAAGAGAAGGGTCGAATTATCGAGTCAGCAGATGGTTTTGCCTGCGTGCAAATGCAAAAAAAGTCCGCCTGTAGTTCGTGCTCTGCGGCAAAAGGGTGTGGTGTGTCAGTGCTTGAACAAACGATCGGTACCAAAGTGACAAATATTTCAGCCTCCAATGAAATTGGTGCAGAGGTTGGTGAGGATGTCATCGTAGCCGTCGATGAGGGTTTTTTGCTCAAGGGTTCGCTGCTGGTTTATGGTTTGCCTCTTGTTGTTATGATGGTCGCCGCTTTGCTCGGTGATCTTGCTGGTCGTTACGTATTGCACTATGAGGGTGACAGCGTTGCGGTGCTTTTTGGCTTTTGTGGTTTGCTCGGGGCAGTGATCTGGCTGCGCCGTTCTCTCCAAAACGTTGCGAGTAGCCGACACTATCAGCCGGTGATTGTTCGCCGCTGTTCTCAGCACCACATGCTGTAGTGAATACCTATTTGTGCTGATCGAAGAATATTAAATTAGGAGAAGTCATGGAACTATCGGGCTCAATGGCCATGAGAGATGTTACAAAGAGATGGGTTGCGGTTGTGTTGCTGCTTATCTGTTGTGTCGCCGCATACGCTGCTGACGCACGATCTTTGCCTGATTTTACCGAGCTGGTTGAAGAGAGTTATGCGAGTGTGGTCAACATCAGTACCACCCAAAAGCTTAGCCACCGAAGTGCACGAGGGTTTCCCCACCACACGCCGCCCAAATTTCCCGAGGGGATGCCATTTGGCGAGCGTTTTCGGCGTTTTTTCGATGATCATGATAAAGAGGAGGGGGATGATTTCCTTGATGATTATGACGGCCAGTCGCTGGGCTCGGGCTTCATCGTTAGCAAAGATGGCTATATTCTGACCAATAATCATGTTATCAGCGAGGCTGACGAGATCATCGTTCGCCTCAGTGACCGCAGAGAGTTGAAAGCCGAGTTAATCGGGGCAGATAAGCGCAGTGATGTTGCCTTACTCAAGGTTGAGACCGAAGATGACCTGCCTACCGTGCGCATTGGTGATTCCAATAAACTTAAAGTGGGCGAGTGGGTGCTGGCGATCGGGTCGCCGTTCGGGTTCGATCACTCTGTAACGGCGGGTATCGTTAGTGCAAAGGGTCGGAGCTTGCCGAATGAGAACTACGTGCCGTTTATTCAGACCGACGTTGCGATCAACCCCGGTAATTCAGGTGGCCCCTTGTTTAATCTGGATGGTGAAGTCGTAGGCATTAATGCGCAAATATACAGCCGTACGGGCGGCTTCATGGGGTTGTCTTTTACGATCCCCATCAATATGGCCATGAATGTTGTAGATCAGCTTAAGGGTAAAGGTTACGTCAGCCGTGGCTGGCTTGGTGTCATTATCCAAGATGTAACAAGAGAGTTGGCCGAGTCTTTTGGTTTGGATAAACCGATGGGGGCACTGATTGCCCGCGTATTGCCCGATAGTCCGGCAGAGAAAGCCGGGATTGAGGTCGGTGACATTATTATTGAGTTTGATGGCCAGCAAGTCGTTAACTCTGCGGCGCTTCCACCGATTGTCGGTTCATCAAGTATTGGTGGAGAACTGAAGGTTAGGGTGATGCGTCAAGGGAAAATGATGAGCCTAAAGGTGCAGTTGGGAGAGTTGCCCGGTGATGATGATGTTGCTATTACTCACAATGGAGAGAGCAGCCAGAGAGTGTCGATAAAAAGCTTGGGAATCGTTGCCTCTGAGTTGACATCGAAGAGGCGTGAAAAGCTGGAGCTTAATGATGGTGATCAAGGCGTTTTTATCGAGCATGTAAAAAATGGCCCGGCACGCAAAGCAGGACTGCGCAAAGGTGACGTGGTCGAGATGATTAATCGTGTCAAGATCAAAAATATAAAGCAGTTCAAGGAGGTTGTATCGAAACTGCCTGCCGGAAAATCGGTTCCGGTGCGGATACTACGCCCTACAGGCCCGATATTTTTGGCATTAAGAATCCCAGAAGATGATTGAGAACTGAAGAGCTGTCGGCGTAGAGCGCCCTCCAACGCAAAGTTGGGGGCGCTGCAGTAAATCGGGTAGAATCCGCAGTCCGGTGCGGCGTGCTTCTTTCGTCATTTCTTTTTTCTCCCTTTCATCTGCGGCCATCCACGGATGAATCGCTCTCTTTCTCTTTACACATCATGAAGTATATTCGTAATTTCTCAATTATTGCCCACATTGATCATGGTAAATCAACGCTGGCAGACCGCTTTATTCAGCATTGTGGTGGCCTTAGTGAGCGTGAGATGTCGGAGCAAGTTCTGGACTCCATGGATCTCGAGCGCGAGCGCGGTATCACTATTAAAGCGCAGTGTGTGTCTCTGGATTATGGTGCCAAAGATGGTCATACCTATCACCTGAATTTTATTGACACACCGGGGCATGTCGATTTTTCCTACGAGGTTTCCCGCTCGCTCGCGGCCTGTGAGGGTGCGCTGCTGGTAGTGGATGCGGCGCAAGGTGTCGAAGCGCAGACCGTGGCGAACTGTTATACCGCCATTGAGCAGGGGTTGGAAGTGATTCCCGTGCTCAACAAAATAGACCTGCCAACGGTTGAGCCTGAACGGGTGATTCAAGAGATAGAGGACATTGTTGGCATCGAGGCAGAGGATGCGCTTAGAGTGAGCGCTAAAACTGGGATCGGTATCGAGGATGTGCTCGAAGAGATCGTTGCCTCTGTTCCCGCGCCAGAGGGTGATGCCAATGCGCCACTGCAGGCGCTGATTATCGACTCATGGTTTGATAACTACCTTGGTGTCGTTTCGCTGGTGCGCATTGTTAACGGTCAGTTGTCGCCTAAAGAGAAGATCAGGGTGATCTCTACCGGGCAGCAACATCTCGTGGATAAAGTGGGTGTATTCACGCCGAACCCTATTGATAAGAGCGTGTTGAAAGCTGGCGAAGTGGGTTTTGTGATTGCCGGTATTAAAGATATCGAAGGTGCTCCTGTAGGCGATACCTTGACGTTGGCTTCGTGTCCGGCGGATGGTCCGTTGCCCGGTTTTCAACGCGTGAAACCACAAGTATATGCCGGTATTTTTCCGATCAGTGCTGAGGATTACAATAATCTGCGTGAGGCCCTGGCGAAGCTGCGGCTGAATGATGCGGCGCTCTATTTTGAGCCAGAAACCTCTACAGCGCTGGGCTTCGGTTTTCGTTGTGGCTTCTTGGGTATGCTGCACATGGAGATTGTTCAGGAGCGCCTGGAGCGTGAATACAGTCTTGATTTGATTACCACGGCGCCTACCGTCATCTATGAGGTCGTTGACAGCAAAGGCGAAGTCTTGAGTGTGGATAATCCTGCGGGACTCCCTGCGCCGGGCTTGATTGCGGAGATGCGGGAGCCGATCGTGCAGGCACATATGCTGTTGCCGCAAAGCTATCTGGGCGCGGTTATCACGCTCTGCATAGAGAAGCGGGGCACACAGAAGGATATTGTGTATCACGGTAATCAGGTGGAGTTGATCTATGAGCTGCCCATGAGCGAGGTGGTGCTTGACTTTTTTGACCGCCTCAAATCGGTGAGTCGTGGTTACGCCTCACTGGATTACAGCTTTGTTCGTTTTCAGCAGGAGAATTTGGTTAAGGTGGATGTGTTGGTTAACGGTGAGCGTGTTGATGCGTTGGCTGTTATTGTGCACCGTGATCGGGCGCAATATCGGGGCCGGGAGATGGCCGAAAAACTGAAAGAGATTATTCCACGACAGATGTTTGATATCGCTATCCAAGCGGCGATTGGCTCGCACATTATTGCTCGTCAGACCATAAAGGCGCTGCGTAAAAATGTGACGGCGAAGTGTTATGGCGGCGATATTACGCGTAAAAAGAAGCTACTTGAGAAGCAGAAAGCGGGCAAAAAACGTATGAAGCAACTGGGGTCGGTTGATATTCCTCAAGAGGCTTTTTTTGCGGTACTACAGACGGGGAAAAAATAGATGGCCTTTGATTTTCAAACAGTGATGTTTTTTGCTTTGGTGATTAGCGGGGCGATCTGGGCAGTTGACGCCTTCGTGTTTGCTCCTAAACGTTGCTTGAATGAGTCTGATGCTGACGATAGTGCGAGTAGCCATGTTGACCCGTCCGATGCCAAGCAAGATATCAACGTGCGTCCTAAAGAGCCATTATTGGTAGAGTATGCGCGGACATTTTTCCCCGTCATTCTGATCGTTTTGTTATTGCGTTCCTTTTTAGTTGAGCCGTTTCGCATCCCCTCGGGTTCAATGATGCCGACCCTTTTTGACGGTGATTTTATTCTGGTTAACAAGTATATCTATGGTATTCGTCTGCCAGTGATCAACAAGAAAATTATCGATGTGAGTGAGCCCAAGCGGGGCGATGTCGTGGTGTTTCGTTATCCTAAAAATCCGTCACAGGACTATATAAAACGGATGGTGGGGTTGCCGGGTGACCGCATCGCCTACTACAACAAGACGCTGAGCGTCAACGGGAAAGTTGTAGCTCAGCGGGTGTTGGGTCGATACGTTGGTGTTGAGGCAGCGGCATCGATGTCGGGCGCCAGTCACCGGATTGAGCGGCTGGGAGATGTCGAGCACGGACTTCTCATCTGGCCGGAGCGACCAACCTATGAGGGTGAAATAGAGGTTCCAGAGGGGCACTATTTCGTTATGGGTGACAACAGGGATAACAGCAACGATAGTCGGGTGTGGGGTTTTGTGCCGGAAGAGAATTTGGTGGGTCGTGCATTTATGGTTTGGCTGAGTGTAAATTCCACTGCAAGTGGCATTGCCTGGGATCGCATCGGTTTATCAATTGAATAGGGATCTTTAGGGAATGTCCGTTAGCTCGAGCATTTCATCAGTAGAGCTTGGCTTTGAGGTGTCCCCGCATTGATATTGGAGAGAGGTGAACAAGAATGGGCACTTATGGCGCGAGGCAGGCAGGGATCACCGTTACGGGGTTGGTCGTGATACTCGTTTTAGTGGGTTTTTTTGGCACGATTGCCGCGCGTTTGGTGCCGGTCTATGTGGAGCATTTTACGGTGCTATCATCGCTGCAGTCTCTGCAAGAGGTGGAGAAAATAGCAGAGAAAAGCAAAGGATCGATCAGAGCCTTGCTGATGCGCCGTCTTGGCATTAATAACGCGACGAACGTACGTGACGAGGATGTTGTGATTACCAAGAAGAAAGGGTTATTGCGCGTCGTTGTGAGCTACGAAGCGCGGACTAAACTGGTGGGTAACCTTGATGCGGTTGCAAGTTTTGAAGATAGCATTGAGGTGAGCGCACGTTGAAGTCCGATCTCAATCGGTTTGCCTGTAAGCTGAACTATGATTACGCCGATATCACGCTCTTGGAGAGCGCGCTGACGCATCGTAGCGTTGGCAGTGACAATAACGAGAGGCTCGAATTTCTGGGTGATGCCATACTCGGTTTGGTTATTGCCAACGAGCTCTATCGGCGCTTTCCTAAAGCCAGCGAGGGTGATTTAAGCCGCCTTCGTTCCAGTTTGGTCAAGGGTGATACGTTGGCAGTTTTGGCTACCGAGTTACAGATGGGCGATTACTTGCGCCTGGGCTCAGGCGAGATGAAAAGCGGCGGTTTTCGACGCAACTCTATACTTGCAGGCGCGTTGGAGGCCGTGATCTGCTCGGTCTTTCTCGATGGGGGATACCCGTGTTGCTATGAGTTAATCTGCAACCTCTACAAAGTGCCGTTGGAGTCGATATCTCTCAGGCATAATCTTAAAGATCCAAAAACCCGCTTACAAGAATACCTGCAATCCAAGAAGCGCCCGCTTCCCACTTATTGTGTGGTCTCTGTCGAAGGGCAGGCTCACGATCAGCAATTTGAAGTCCAATGTCTAGTTGATGGTATGGCAGATTCAGCTTATGGCAAAGGTAATAGTCGCCGCAAAGCAGAACAGCAGGCTGCGGATGGCGCATTATGCATATTAGAAAAAGAGCGTTGTGACAAATAGTGTTGTGAAAGAGAGCGTGTTTCGTTGCGGTTATGTGGCCATCGTTGGACGACCCAATGTGGGTAAGTCAACGCTGCTCAACCGTATTTTGGGTCAGAAAATCAGCATCACATCGCCAAAACCTCAAACAACGCGACACCAGATCATCGGTATCAAAACCACGGACGATGCGCAATACATCTACGTGGATACGCCAGGCTTGCATCGGCGTGGTCGCAGCGTGATGAACCGTTACATGAATCGAGCGGCTAGCGGCGCGGTTAAAGATGTGGATGTTGTTGTGTTTGTTGTGGCCGGTGGCACCTGGAACGACGAAGACCGCATGGTTCTGGAACGTCTGGATGGGATCAAGGTTCCCGTTATTTTGGCCGTGAACAAAACCGACAAATTGACAAACAAAGGGGCGTTGCTTCCCCATATCGATTTTTTGTCTCAGCAGAGAGCGTTCGATCACATTATTCCAATTTCAGCGCTCAAGGGTGAAAATCTGGCCGCTATGGAGGCTGAAATTTATCGCTTGCTGCCCGTTGCTGATCCAATTTATCCCGACGATCAAATCACGGACCGCAGTGAGCGCTTTCTCGCAGCAGAGATCATTCGCGAAAAGCTAATGCGACGGCTCAATCAGGAATTACCCTATTCCGTTGCCGTTGAGATCGAAAAATTTACCACTGAAAAAGAGATACTGCACATCGGCGCGGTCATCTGGGTGGAGCGCACTGAGCAAAAAGGTATTGTCGTGGGCAAGGGCGGCGAGCGCCTCAAAGCCGTGGGCCGTGATGCCCGTCTGGATATGCAGCGCTTGTTTGATAGCAAAGTGTTTTTGAAGCTCTGGGTTAAAGTGCGTGAGGGTTGGTCCAACGATGCGCGCGCGCTACAAAGTATGGGTTATGATCCCTAGCCATGGCGCAGATTACCCTGCAGCCCGGCTACGTGCTGCATGCTCGCGCCTACCGTGATAGCAGTGTTTTAGTTGAGCTTCTAACCCGCGACTACGGACGCATCGGCGCCGTGGCTCGAGGTGCCAAACGTGTGCGTTCACCTTTTCAAGGTCTATTGCAGCCATTTAATCCACTGCTGCTCTCATGGACTGGAGCAGGCGATCTGGTCTCATTGCGTTGTGCCGAGTCCGCAGGTCAGGTGGTTGGGCTGAGTGGCTTCGCGCTGATCAGTGGTCTCTATCTCAATGAGTTGTCAACGCGTTTGTTGCAGCGCTTCGATCCACATCCAGAACTGTTTGCACATTATGCCGAGGCGCTTGATAATCTGCGCCAGTGTGGCGGTGATAAATCCGCCGCCTTGGAGAGGGTGTTGCGCCTGTTTGAAAAGCATCTGCTCGACGCCTTGGGTTATGGATTAACGCTGGACTGCGAGGCAGAAACAGCGCGCCCCGTTGAAGCTGATGGCATGTATGACTATCACTTGGAGCACGGCCCGGTTCCCGCCGTGCATGATGAGCGTAACAATCAATACCCATCGCGGCGGATTGTTGCTGGTTTGTCGGGGCAGACGCTGCTGTCATTGGGCGCAGGCGAACTGACAGAGGCACGCAGCCTGCGCGAAAGCAAGCGTTTGATGCGCGCCACATTAGGGCTCTATCTGGGTGATAAGCCGCTATACAGCCGTAAATTGTTTGCGCCGCCGGAATCCTCATCCGTCCCCTAACTTGGATAAGAGAGACGTACACCCATGAACAGCGCTCAATCTATATTGCTCGGTGTGAATATTGATCATGTTGCGACACTGCGCCAGGCACGCGGTAGCCGATACCCTGAACCGGTACACGCCGCGTTGGTGGCTGAACAGGCCGGAGCCGATGCGATTACCTTGCATCTGCGTGAAGATCGTCGTCATATTCAGGATCGTGATGTAGAGGTGCTCGCCACGCTGCTGCAGACGCGGATGAATCTCGAGATGGCTGTTACCGAAGAGATGCTGGCGATTGCGGCACGTATCCGACCGACGGACTGCTGTCTGGTTCCTGAGAGCCGTGAGGAGCTGACGACGGAAGGTGGTCTGGATGTTGTTGGTCAGCAAGTGCGTATCGGCGACGCTTGCCGTCGCCTTGGCGAAGCAGGCATCCGGGTTTCGCTGTTCATCGATGCCGACCCACGTCAGGTGGACGCAGCAGCGGCAGCAGGTGCGCCAGTTATTGAGATTCACACGGGTCACTACGCGGATGCCGCAAACAGCCAGATTCGTCAGCAGGAGCTGACACGTATCGTTAATGCAACAAAACAGGCCCGACAAGCAGGGCTGCAGGTGAATGCCGGGCATGGTCTTCACTACCATAATGTGCAGGCTATCGCTGGGCTGAGCGATATTACTGAGCTCAATATTGGCCACGCCATTATTGCCCAAGCAGTTTTCAGTGGTCTGCACGAAGCGGTGAGGGAGATGAAGCGTCTGATGCTGGGGGCGCGACAGGCTGCGTCGGGCGGATGATTTTTGGTATCGGTACGGATATCGTCAATATTCCGCGCATAGAGAGGAGCTTGAAACGCTTTGGTGATCGTTTCAGCCGCCGTATTTTGACCCAATCTGAATATGAGCAGTACATCCACTCATCCATCCCGGCCCATTTTCTGGCCAAACGTTTTGCGGCCAAAGAGGCAACAGCAAAAGCACTCGGCACGGGTTTTCGTCACGGTTTAGGCTTGAGCCACATCGGTGTTGTCAACGATGAATACGGTAAACCGGGGTTGCGCTACTATGAGCAAGCAGCGCAGCTGGTTGAGGAGAAGAAGATTGCTGTCAGCCACTTGAGCCTATCTGACGATGGCGATTATGCTGTGGCCTATGTTGTTCTTATTTGTGCAGATAGCTGAATGCGGCGGGATGCAGTGAAAAACACAGACATAAAAAAACGGCCCGCCAGATCAGTTGCCAAAGACAAGTGTTCCGACGAGCCGCCTATTTGATGCTTGGTAGCGGGGGCAGGATTTGAACCCACGACCTTCGGGTTATGAGCCCGACGAGCTACCAGACTGCTCCACCCCGCATCAAAGGAACGGCATTCTAACAAGCTGACAGCTTTTGTCAACCCACTCCCTAGTTTTTGGTCGGTTTTGTCTTGCTGCATCGCGCTTGCCTGAGCGAATTTCAACGGTTCTGCTGGAGGGTGGTGCGATCAACAGACGAAAAAAAACCCGGGGCCGCGAGGGAGGGAGGGCGACCCGGGTTCTGTAGGGTTTTTGTATGGCGTATAGCGGTAATTGGGGAAATTACGGGAAGGATTCGATCCGCCATGAATCACCCTGGAAAGCATTGTCTGTGATTTCTTTTTAACTAAAAGTGTAATGTGTCACAAAACAAGGGTGTATTGTTTCTTTACATCCATGTTCGGACAAATTTCAATTGTGGCAACGGCATTATTGTTGAGCAGCAGGCGGTTTGCGCAGGGCTAAAATATAGTCCACCAGCTGAGCAATGTGCTCTGCAGAGACCCGTCTTTCCATCGGAGGCATACCGTCGCCCCCCTTCCAGGTGTAGTAGGTGCCGCGACTACCTTTGTTGATGCGCTCAATTAACAGCGCACGCGTCTCGGCAGTGGGCGCGTCGACATAGCGTTTTGCAATATCCTCCCACGATGGGCCAACCACCGTTGCGCTGGTTCGATGGCAAGTCAGGCATCCATTCATCTGCGCCAATTTGTAGAGCGCCTCTTTGGTGCTAACGGGTTGGTTGGCCGATGGTTCCCCGTTACAGCCTGCTAACAGCGCGGGGCCTAAAAGGCCAAACAGAAAAACCCTTCGTATTCCCAACATCGTTCGAGATCCTCTAAAAAAACCAAAACCCGGATGCTATCACATCAACACCTGGCTCAGCGGCGCGGCTTTATTGTCGTGCTTTGCGCTTGGCTGGTATGCTCCCGTCTCCATCGAGATGGTGTCCTGTGGTTGTTCTGGGCGCCCGATTAAGCTTGCCTGACGGAGAAAATTTCATGAAAAAAAACGCAGCGTTGATTCACCGTTACTCCCTTACGCTGTTTGTTGGTATGGCGTGGCTTGTTTGTGCTGGCACAGCTCAAGCGGGTGAATATAAATGCTACGTGACCGGGGCCGATTCGCTGCACTATGTAGTGATTGTCGACTTCTCCAGTTTGGGTATGGCCGCGCGCGCTGCGCGCCATGTGCGCATCGATACCCCGAACATGGGACGAGTGGATGTGCAAGATGTCATAGAGTGCCGGGAGCTGGATCAAACCTTCAGAGACCAAAAAGCGCGCGCGCTGGATGCCAAAACCCGTCTCGATACCATTACCAATCGGCGCCAATAGACAACGCAATGCGGTACTGCTTGCGAAAGTATTCAGTTTTCAAACATGCGGCCGATTTATAGCAGCGGTGTGCATACCAACCGCTTTTTCCCTCTAATAGGTTTAACATCCCTAATCCTTGGGCTACGTGGTCTATACTGCTCAAGCGGTAGACTCCGACAGGAAGCGGATACCTGAGCGCACCGCTACGTTAAAACGTGCATTTACAATCTATTTTACGATAGGTAGTATTATGCATACTGTATATATCTTTTTATGAAGGAGATTTATGACCATGTTGAGTGCGTTAAAGAAGCTGTTTTCTGGCGGCCCGGCAGCGACACCGCCGAGCCTGTTCGAGCGTATTGGCGGAGAGGCTGCGGTTAATGCTGCTGTGGATGTGTTTTATCGAAAAGTTCTGGCAGATGAGCGCATCAATAAGTTTTTTGAAAATGTCGATATGGACAAGCAGGCTGCCAAGCAAAAAGCATTTCTGACCATGGCATTTGGTGGGCCCAATAACTACAGCGGCGAAGATATGCGTAAAGGCCACGCTCACTTGGTCGCTAACGGCCTGAATGGCAGTCATTTTGATGCAGTGATGGATAATTTGGGCGCCACCTTAAAAGAGCTAGGTGTTCCAGATGATTTGATTGGCGAAGCAGCAGCAATCGCCGAGAGCACCCGCAGTGATGTACTGGCCGGTTTTACCGATGAGGAGAAAGCAGCAATGAGTGAAAAGAGTCTATTTGAGCGGATTGGTGGTGAAGGCGCAGTTAATGCTGCTGTGGATGTATTTTACCGCAAAGTGTTAGCGGATGAGCGCATTAATAAATTTTTTGAAGGTGTGGATATGGACAAGCAGGCCGCCAAGCAGAAAGCGTTTCTGACCATGGCATTTGGTGGGCCTCATAACTACAGCGGTGAAGATATGCGTAAAGGTCATGCTCATCTGGTAAAGCGTGGTTTGAACGATAGCCATTTTGACGCAGTGATGGATAATCTGGGTGCCACACTAAAAGAGCTCGGCGTTCCGGACGATTTGATCGGCGAAGCTGCAGCAATCGCCGAAAGCACACGTAACGACGTACTCGGCAAGTAAAGGTCGCGCTGCTACGTTAGTCGCAAAACCGGCGAAGAGGACACGGTCTGTCTGCGCTCCTCTTCGCCGGTTTGCTTCTTCTCTTAAAAAACTGCTCAACTGTAGTTGTTTTAGCTCAACTCAATAATAGTCATTTAGCCCTCCTCTTCCCGCAACAACATTCAGCCTGATTACAACTAGCTCTGCCTGTTAGCGACGGGGAGCTTTTGTCTGTCCATATATGTGCGGCGGATAACCTTTAAAGTAAGCCCCTAAAGTTCCCACCCTTTTCTCCGATACCCGTCTACAGAGACGTTGCGACATCCATTCAGTTGCACTGTCAAGGATACTGAGGAGGGGAGATTCCATGAGTCTGTTTTCAAATCTGTCAATACGTTTCAAAGTACTGGCCATTGTTGTTGGCGGCATTATTGGCTTGGCAGTAACGCTAGCCTTTAATTACAACGCCACCAGTAGCAACAAAGTCACCCTGGAGCAGGTGCGCGACATCTATTTTCCTACCCTTGAACGCCTTGATGCCAACCTCGTTCGCCTAGAAAAAATCAAAGAGACCTACAGCGCTGCAGTCATTGCAGGAGAGGAGGATATGCTCGATGCGATCGCCACTCTGGCCAAGGCATTGGCACTGGCACTGAATGAGGTGGCGGCACTGAACAGTGCGGACCAAGGACGAGTGGACCGAGCGCTGGCCAATTTCACCGCCTATATTCAGGCTGCCGATGCGCTGAGTCGCGGCATGATCGATGAGAGCTTAACTCCTGATTCAGTACAGCCCATGCTGGAAACGATGAACGGACGATTAGCCGTTGCCGAAGAGGATCTGCGTGACTTTCGTGAACAGAGCTACCAACGTTTTACCAGCGCCATCGACAACGCCAACGAAGCTTCTGCCGAAGCGCTGATTAGCGGCATGATCATCGGTGCTGTGACAGCACTGCTGCTAGGCGTGATGGGGTTGTTTATCGGCAACTCAATTAGTCGCAACATCACCACTGTGGTCAATTCACTCAACGAGATAGCCAATGGCGATGGTGACCTGACCCAGCGTCTGAAGAGCGCTAGCAATGATGAAATTGGTGCGCTGGTCGAGGGGTTCAACGCTTTTATCGCCAAGCTTCAGGGGGTGATCATCGAAGTCACGGGTTCAACCGGGCGCGTAGCTGAAGCGGCAAACGAAGTGAGGCAGGTTTCTGAAAAGAGTGCACACGGCATGAACTGCCAGCAGCAGGAGATTCAGCAAGTGGTGAACTCCATGACGGAGATGACCACCACGGTTGAAGAGATTGCGGGCGGTGCAGGTCGGGCGGCAGACGCGGCCAACGTAGCGCGTTCCGAGGCAGATGCCGGCAAGCAAGTTGTGGATGAGAATATGCAGGCGATCAGCAGTCTGGCAGCTGACGTCGAACATGCTGCTGAAGTGATTCAAGAGCTGGATAGCCACAGCGACTCCATTGGTGCAGTGCTTAATGTGATTCGTGATATCGCCGAACAGACCAATTTGCTAGCACTCAATGCCGCGATCGAAGCGGCCCGTGCGGGCGAACAGGGTCGTGGATTTGCTGTGGTGGCCGATGAAGTGCGCACATTGGCGACCCGCACGCACGAATCGACACGCGAAATTAACGACATGATTACTCGCCTGCAGGGCGGTACTCAAAGTGCCGTGCAGACGATGAATCAGAGCAGGGAGCAGGCTCAAGCCAGCGTGGGAAAAGCCTCCCGAGTTGGTGAATCGCTGGAGCGCATCGCTCACGGAATTGAGGCGATCACCGACATGAATGCTCAAATCGCCAGCGCAGCGGAGGAGCAAAGTGCCGTCACGCGGGAGATCAACAATAACATCGTCAATCTGGGGCAGGTGGTTACTCAAGTGGCCGCAGACGCCAGTGTTGCTGAAAACGGCAGCGAACAGCTGGCCGCGTTGGCGCAAAAGCTAAGAGAACAGGTTTCGTTGTTCAAGGTGTGAGTATGAGGGTGTTCCAAAAAAGGAGTTTGTGTTGGGTAATTCTAAAAATGGAGGTGTAACTGATGGAAGTCAAATTTAAATATATTGTATTGAGTTTGGTTTTTTTTTGGTTTTTTTGGGCGGGTTCAGGGGTAGCATCGGCAGAGGTTTCAGTTATCGCCAACAAAGGCATCAGTGTCGGTTCCGTAACGGTAAAGGAGGCCAAAAGAATCTGGCTAGGAAAGAAAAAATCGATGCCTGGTGGTGGTGTAATAAAACTGGCTGACCTGCCTATAGGTAACGCAGTGCGGCGTGATTTTTATCGCAATCTTGTTAAGAAGAAAGAGAAGCAACTCAAGGCCTATTGGGCGAAAATTACGTTTACAGGGAAGGGGTATCCCCCTCAAGTATTCGGCAGTGAATCAGAAGTGGTTGAGTGGGTCGCCAGCACGCCGGGGGCGATGGGTTACGTCTCAAGCGCAGCCGCCAATGATTCAGTCAACGTGCTTTTGGCTAAATAGGGAGATACCACAATGTACAAAAAAATAGCGAAAACAGTTCTGACCGTCCCTGTCGTTTTGCTTACCGGGGCAGGTGTGGTGCACAGCGCGGAGTTTGGTGTGTTTGCTGATACAACCTTCAGCGATAGTGGCGTTGATGGGGACAACAGTGGATTTGCCCTGGGTGCGCTGGACTTCTACGGTACTGCGAAAATTGATGACAACACTCGCGTGTTTGTCGAATACGTTTTTGAAAATAGTGATGATGGCCTAGTGACCGATCTGGAACGGTTATGGGTGACTCGTACAGTTAGTGATGAGCTGGCAGTTGGCGTTGGCGTTTTCATTCACCTCTGGGTTACTGGAATCGCACTTACCATCACGGCGCTATCTTACAGGATACCGTTTCCCGGCCTTTTTTCCTGGACTTCGAGGATGGGGCCGGAGCAATTTTGCCTGTTCATATTGTTGGTTTGATGGCAACCGGCCAATTTTCCTTCTCCAGTGGTGATCTGAATTACGAAGCGTATGTGGCTAACGGTCCCTCTATCGACACAAGTGTTGCAACACCTTCTGATAGAGAGATTGAAATTAACGATTCGGGTGATCCAAATAGTGATAAATCATTTGGGTTTCGTGCGACCTATACTCCGGCCTCGCTTGATCTATCTGTCAGTCTTTTTGCGATGTCGAATACGGTCGCAGATAGCGGTAACGCAGGTAGTGATCTGGTTTCGCAAACGATCAGTGGTTTGGACTTGAACTATCAGATGGGTGATTTCGATCTGATCGCTGAGTACTACAATCTCAGTAACAAAGATGAAGTGGGTTCACTGGGAACGCAAACAGGCAATGCCTATTACGCACAATTTGGTTATCAAGTTGCCGACGATTGGAAAGTCACATTTCGCCATGAGGCCATCAGTACCAAAGAGGGGCAGGACCGTTATTTCAAA
>JAADGQ010000123.1 GCA_013152295.1 Gammaproteobacteria bacterium
GGCGCAGTTTATTTGAATGCACGCAGCGAGGGCAGTTGGGGTAATCGGCTGCAAGTTTCGTTGGGATATAACGTAACGCCGGTGGACTTGATTAATGCCTCGACTACGGAGCTTACGGTCGGTGTTGACGAAGGATTGTCGATGGGAAGTTTGCTGCGCTTGAGTGTGCCCACGCCAGGTGATGATCCCGATGAATTTGTATTGCGCTTCATCTCATCTATCCGTCGCCGCGGAAATTCAACAACAGGCGATGAGTCTTTATTGTTGAGCCTTGATGCCCCCCTGCCTGCAATACCTGAATTTGCCGAGTTGGTTGAAGGCGATCTTCTAGTTGACGATGGTGCGGGTGTGCGCGAACGTTTTAAGGGTTTGGGCCTGTGCGCGCAGCATCCACGTTGGTTGGCAACGGTATTGTATAACGACTCGGCACTTCTCTATCCACACCATGATTGGGTTAGTGGTGAAATAAAACCCTTATATCCACAGCAGCTTCCAGTGGCACCGCAAATAGTCCCAGACATCGATTTATTGGAAGGTGCCATGTTTAGTGGTGGATTTGATCGATATACAGAGATCGTCCATGAGGATTTTTTCGACAGTCGGTGGACGACGGGGGATGATCGACCCGGTTCGGGTGTGCATGCACTGACCTGGTTGGCTGATCTGTCCAGTGTTGTGGTGGTGGATCTCTATGTGCCCGAACCGATTTCGCAACGCGATAACGTGCTTGACCAGCGTTCATTGGCAGGTGCTCATTTTGAATCTTGCGTCGCGCCTGATTTCAATGCTGGGGTGATGGATGATACAGAGCACCCGCTCTCCGGTTTGCTTCTCGATCCGGCCGACCCAGCTGATTTGGAACAGATCACTCAACTTCAGCAGCGCCTGGTGGCGCTGGCGGATAGTCTCTCTAATTTTGTCGTATTGTTAGATGTGCCACCCGGTTTGAGTCAGCAGAAAATAGTTCGCTGGCGTTCGCGGTTTCGCTCTTCATATACAGCCGCATATTACCCATGGCTTAAAATTTCAAGTTTAAATGATAGTCGTGATGCGTTGGTTCTCCTCAATCCTGCAGCGACAGCGGCGGGGATCATCGCTAAGCAAGAGTTGGCGTTTGGTGTTCCACACGGCCCCGCCAATGTTATCGCCGAAGGTGTGGTGACGGTGGGTGAACGGGTTTCAGCGACGCGTCATAATGAACTGCACCCGTTGGGTATCAATATCTATCTGCAGCAACGTGGTGGCGTATGGCTTAGCGCGGGCCGCACCTTGAGCCGCAACAAACACTACCGGCAGTTATCGGTACGCCGCTTTATGCTGATGTTACGGCGCGCGCTTAATCAACAGATGCATTGGATGGTGTTCGAGCCCAATGGTCCCGCACTATGGTCTGATGTACGCCATATGTTGAATAATTATCTGCGCCGTTTTTATATGGCGGGCGCTTTTAAGGGAAGTTCTGAAGAGGAGGCATTTTTCGTGCGTTGTGATAGTGAACTTAATACTCGGCGTATTGTTGATGCTGGGCGCATGGTTTGCGAAATTGGTGTTGCTGTGGCGGAGCCGTTGGAGTTTATTGTCGTGCGCATTACCCGTGGTGGTGATGGCACGTTGGCGATTGAGAGTTAGAAATATGGATGAGCCACACCTGTTACCTGCATTTCGTTTTGAAATTAAATTGCGTCGTTCAACGGATATTGTGTCAGGTTCGAATCTAAGCGTTGCTCCTAATGCATCGGCGAGTGGCGAAGCGTTGGGCAACGGTGGTTTTCAGGAATGTTCTGGTTTAGAGGTCGAAATGGACGTGCAGGAATACCTCGAAGGGGGGCGTAACGATGGTGTTATTCGCCGTGTAGGGCGGGCTAAATATACCAACATCGTGCTTAAACGCGGCATGTTTTATGGTGGCGATGGACAAGTGCTCCGTGAGCTATGGGGTTGGTTGCAGGGAATCGTATCTGGCCAGCTGCCGGTTGCCCGCTATGACGGCGTTATCGAAGTTAAAAACCGAAGCGGAGATAGGGTGGTCGCAACATGGATTTTTGAGCGTGGTCTGCCTGCGAAAATTCGTGGGCCTGAACTTAACGGCAAGAGTGGAGAGATCGCCATTGAAGAGTTGCATATCGCTCATGAAGGTTTGCGCATGGTGGCGAGTTGAGTGTTGATGCTTATATATACCCAAAGCGATTTAAAAAATGCCTGAATTACAAAAAGCAATATTGCAAGAAGTTCGTGCCGACCAAAACGAAACACCAGAAGGTGATCCGGTTGCGGTGCAGTTTAATCCGACATCTTTAAGATTAAAGTTGACCAATCAGGTTGAAGGTGGCCGATCTCGCGGTCGTCAACGGCGTCAGTATAACGGGTCGGGCTCGACTGTATTGAGTATGGACTTGATTTTTGATAGTGCTGACGAAGGCACTGTTGGCAACCCGGTGTCGGTACGTACCAAAACGGCTATTGTTGAAAAATATGTAGTGCCTAAAACCGATGGTTCGGAGACACCGCCGCGCTTGCGCTTTGAATGGAATCAGTTGGTGATTACCGGCATTGTCGAAGGTCTCGATATTGACTTTGATCTGTTTGCTGCTGACGGTACGCCGTTACGGGCGAAAATGAGTCTGACGATCAAAGAGCAGGATGCCAAATATCAGTTTCTTGAGGCGGGTCCAGGCGTGCGTAACGGCGATGATTCGCAATCGCCAGGAGGCGATCAAACTGCGGGTAATAGTGATCGTAGTGCCGCAGCGCTAGAAGGCGAGTCTGCACCTGAATTTGCAGCGCGCATGGGTCTTGATCCGGCGGCATGGCGTGGCTTAGATATAGACCTCAGCGCAGGATTGTCGCTGGAGGCGGGCTTGGATATTGGCTTTAGTGCGAGTCTAGGCGGGAGTGCTGGTGTTGGTGTTTCTGCCGGTATGCAGGCGGGTATCGATCTATCTGTGAAGGCAGCGGTGGGGTTGGAGGCTGGTGCTGTGGTCGCTGGCCGAGGGTCGCTCGTGGCTGACACAAAGAGTGCTGCCGGTTTTGCTCTGGCCGCAGCAGGTGGGGTCGATGCTGCAATCGAAACGGTCAAAGTAGCCAGATCTCAACAAGCGGTCGCGCAAACCAGTCAAGCGTTTACGCCGACCTCGTCGGTGAGTGCCGCAGCTGGTTCTACGTCTGCGACTGCAGCACAAAACAGTCAGGCGGTAGCACAGAGCATCACCAATCCGGTGCAGAGTCGCACCCCGTTAAGTGTCTCCGGCAGTCGCAGTTACAGCGTACAGCAGCAGGCTGCCACTGCACCGCCACCGCCTAAAGCAGATCCACGCGCTAGCTCATTTGGTTTTGGCGCGCCGTTGCGCCCTCTATATGCAGCAGCGATGGAGAATGGCCGGGTGCGGGTCTGTGCATATGGTGCCGCCGCTAGCAGCACAGGTGATGTGCCACATATACGCAATAATCCAACCACGGCACCTTGGGTTGAGCTACCGCGCCGTGATCGAGGCCGACAGGTTGCGGATAAAGCACAACAACAGAAGCGTCGTTCACCGTGTGCAGCGTTGCACGGTGCTTGTTGCGATGGAGATAAACCATGACCGTGCATATCGATCAAGCGGTCACCGAAGTGGTTGCCGAGCCCGAGGTCGCCAGTGCTGCTGGTGATAGTGGTGATAAACGTTGGCAAGAGCAACAAAAGTTGAAGGCTGCGCTGGCTCGCTATGAACGCATGCGCTTGCGTGTTGCTGCTGGAGGGTTTGATGACTGAGCAACTGGTCTATACCTCCAGCCCGGTTTTTGAAATCGATGGTGAAGACCGCGGTGAGCTGGCGCGTGATGTTGTTCACCTGGAAGTGGCAGAGGGAACCGACGGTTTGAAAACCCTGATGGCTCGTTTTGTCGCCATCGGCCCCAATGGGGGTGAGCAAGAAGCGCTGCTCTATCTGGATGGTCAAGTGATCGATTTCGGTAAACAGTTGCGCCTCTCCATCGGGCCACCGAATAACCAGCGCTACATATTTGACGGCTATATCAGCGCTCTGGAAGTGAGCTTTGAAGAGGGGGACGAGCCCGAAGTGTGCGTCCATGCAGAAGATCGGTTGATGGATCTGCGCATGACTCGGCGCGCGCGTAGCTACGAAGAGATGAGCGATGCTGATATCGCGGGAGAGATTGCCGCCGAACATGGATTGAACGCCCAGGTCGACGCTGATGGCCCTACCTATGATCGTATCCAGCAATGGAATATGAGTGACCTGGCGTTTTTGCGTGAGCGTGCGCGCTTGATTCAGGCTGAAGTGTGGGTTGATGGTGACGATCTTTTTTTCAAGACCCGCGACCGTCGGCATGGCACTGAGATCACACTGCTGCGGGGGACGGATATCATTACGGTACAGGCTTGTGCGGATCTGGCGCATCAACGTACCGCCGTACGGGTCAGCGGTTATGACGCCCAGCAGCGCGAAGTGATTGATGAAGAGGCGGGTGACGATGCGATTCAGGCCGAGGTATCTCAGGGGCGCAGTGGGCCATCGGTGTTGCAATCGGCATTCGGTGAGCGCATCTCGCGGCGTGTACGCGAAGTGGCGTTAAACAGCAACGAAGCCGCTGAGTGGGCACGTGCAGAGATGCTCCGCCGTTCGCGTCGCTTTATCACGGTTAATGGCGTGACCCGCGGTACACCGGACATGATTGTTGGCAGCTTGCTTGACTTGCAACACATGGGCACACCCTTTAATGGCAGCGACTATTACGTAACGCACGTTTGTCACAGTTATGATTTGGCGCAAGGGCATCGCACCACGTTTTGCGCAGAGCGGGCGACGCTGGGGAGTTACTCGTGATCAACGCATTCACTACCGATGGTGGTCGCCAATGTTATTTTGGTGTCTACCCAGCGCTCGTAACTGATCTGGTTGACCCTGATGAACTGGGGCGAGTTGAAGTCA
>JAADGQ010000062.1 GCA_013152295.1 Gammaproteobacteria bacterium
GGCCACACGTCACGGAGAAATAGCAATTGATTGTTGCCATTGCTGCCAATCGGATCAGACATTAAATCAATATTTAAATTGCCAGCCAACGCATAAGCCACAACCAACGCAGGAGAGGCAAGATAGTTAGCTCTGACCTGAGGGTTCACACGCCCTTCAAAGTTGCGATTACCTGACAGTACTGACGCGACAGAGAGGTTGCCCTCATTGATTGCTTCGCTGATGTGCCCAGGTAGCGGGCCACTATTCCCGATGCACGTGGTGCACCCATAACCAACAACGTGAAAACCCAACGCCTCGAGATAAGGCATCAACCCTGACACTTTCAGGTAATCGGTAACAACTCGCGAACCGGGGGCCAGACTGGTTTTAACCCATGGTTTCGTTTTTAGTCCGTTTTCAACAGCCTTCTTAGCCAACAACCCGGCAGCGATCAAGCCTGCTGGGTTCGATGTGTTGGTGCAGCTGGTAATGGCAGCGATCACTACAGAGCCATGACATAAGTTGTATGCAACACCATCTGGTTGACGCACCGGCACACACGTCTCCCAGTCGACCCTGCGCGCATCCGGCTGCAACTCCTGCAGCTCAGGCGCGACCAGCATCGGATTACCGCCTTCGCCCAGCCAATCCATCATCGCTCGCTGGTCTGACTTAGCTTGCCCCCCCTCCAGATGCGCAACGAGCGCATTACGAAAGGAGCCGCGCACACCAGGAAGAGGCACCCTGTCTTGGGGACGGCTTGGCCCTGCCAACGATGGCTCAACGCTGGCAAGATCCAGCTCCACTGTGTCGGAATATGCAGGCTGCGACTGATGGCCTTCAGACCACATGCCCTGAGCACGGTAATAGGCCTCCACCAGCGGTGCCAACTCGCCTCGCCCTGTCAAGCAGAGGTACTCCGTCGTCTTCTGATCGACCGGAAACAGGCCGATGGTCGCACCATACTCCGGAGCCATATTGGCAATGGTCGCCCGATCTGCCAAAGAGAGCCCGCCCAAACCAGGGCCAAAAAATTCGACGAACTTACCAACCACCCCTTTTTTGCGCAGCATCTCGGTGATCGTCAGCACCAGATCAGTCGCCATCACTCGTGGCGACAGGCGACCGACCAATTTGACCCCGATCACTTGGGGGATCAATAAAGAACAGGGCTGCCCCAGCAACGCCGCCTCGGCCTCGATACCACCCACGCCCCAACCAACAACACCGAGGCCGTTGATCATCGTCGTGTGGGAATCCGTGCCGATGAGCGTATCGGGATAGAGCCAGTTTTCGCCATCGCGCTCAGCACTCATTACAACTCTGGCCAGGCACTCTAGATTGATTTGATGCACGATACCGGTATCAGGTGGAACCACGCGAAAATTATCGAAAGCCCGCTGCCCCCAGCGCAAGAACTGATAGCGCTCTCGATTACGCTGGTACTCCAACTCGGCATTAAAGCGGAATGCGCCCACTGTACCGTAATGGTCAACCTGAACCGAATGATCGATAACAAGATCGGCCAGCGTGTATGGATTGATTTTTTTTGGGTCACCGCCCAACCGCTTGAGCGCCGAACGCATCGCCGCAAGATCTGCAACAGCTGGCACACCAGTGAAGTCTTGAAGCAGCACCCGCGCAGGCATGAAGAGAATCTCTTTATCCGGCTGTGCACTGGGCTGCCACTTCACCAAAGATTCAATATCTGCCCTCTTCACCGCCACGCCATCTTCCTGACGCAACAGGTTCTCAAGCAACACTTTAAGCGAGAAAGGCAAACAGGCGACATCGCCAATGCCTGTCTGCGCCAATTTCGTCAAAGAGTGGTAAGCGTAGGTTCTGTTGCCCACAATCAAGGTTGACCGGGTATCAAAACTATCAAGATTCTTTGTCATTTACTCAAATGCACCGTGTACCAGCGCCAACCCTCATAAAATGGGGGAGGCTGAACAATCTAGTCAATAAAAACAGGCAAGCGACCAACAAGCAGGCACCGCCACACAATCGGCTGAGTATAGCGGGTTCCCAATCAAGGCGCTATGCGGGCGGATAACCGGCATCAAGCAACCAAACAGCAAAAATAGCCCCGCAAGCCCAGGCTCGCTACGCTCAGGGAAGGCCGCGTACAGAGGTAATCACCATTTTACGCAGCCCACCATTTTTCTCTTTTTGATAGAGGCGTACTGGCAGATAACTGAGTCGCGACGCACACCACACGGTAGTCTCTCGCTTGCCGCCCCGACGAACCAAACGCACAGTCTCATAGCGTCCAATTTCGGTCTCTATCGGCTCCGTGCCATCTACCGCAAAGCTGAAAACCTTCAGCTTCCCGCCATCAGCAACAACATACTCCATCTCTTTTTTCCCTTGCATCAGATCGCGCATCATCATCAGCTGATAACCCAACTTATCTTGTGTATTGGCCTCGACAGGCATCTGCCATGCATCACCATTAATGTCGTTGATGACACGCTGTCGCACCCAGTCGAACGAGAGCTGCACACGGCGCTCCTTTTTTCCGCCACTGTGGAGATAGAGGTATCTGAGCGGCTGGATGCTGTGCTCTTCATAGCGCCACTCACTGCGCTCCTTGATACGGTCTTTGAGAAAAAGCGAGATCACACCACGCGTTCGCGAACGGGATTCATAAATGAAGGTATCACCCTCTCCACGACTGAGCGCAAGGCGCGATTCGCCAACAGTGATGCCATACCGAAGCAGGTCATACTTCGCCGAAAAAAGGGGCAACTCTTCAGCCACTGCTGCTGTCGACAAGCTCGGCAACAGCGCCATAAATACTAGCCACGCACACCACACCACACCCCTGCGCGCCGAGAGCTGGCAACGTATCACTGAAGAACAACCTTCGGCGCCAGCTCCCCATCAATCAACAAGTGATCGTTATTCACCACCAGCGCTCCGCTAGCAAACCAGCCGATCGCCAACGGGTAGATCTGGTGCTCGCAGCGCTGCACCTTTGCTGCCAGCGTCTGCGCCGTATCATCGTCCGCTACCGTCACAACCCCTTGTACGATGAGCGGACCGCCATCCAGTTCCGATGTCACAAAATGGACGCTGGCACCGTGCCGACGCCTTCCCGCATCGAGAGCCCGTTGGTGGGTGTTGAGACCCCGAAACTCGGGTAGCAGGGAAGGATGAATATTCAGCATACGCCGGGCATAGTGGTCAGCGAATTCGTCGCTCAATATACGCATGAAACCGGCGAGGACAACCAGCGATGGCCGATAGCCATCGATCAGCTCCATCAGTGCCTTATCGAAATCTTCACGGCTCGCAAAGCCGGTATGGTCAAGCACCCGAGCGGGGATACCCGCACGCTCAGCGCGCTCCAGCCCTGCCACCCCAGGCCTGTTGCTAATCACTGCGCGTATATCCACATTCAGCGCGCCACTGGCCTGGGCATCGATAATCGCCTGCAGGTTACTGCCCGTACCGGAGATCAACACAACAATAGGCAACGCCATCAGGAATCCGCTCTCTTCATAGAATAGAAAAAAGATTAACGGCTGATCACAACCTGCTCAGCATCAGACGACAACGCAATGGTGCCGATGCGCCAGACTGCCTCCCCCTGCGCCTCAAGCAGCGCAAGCGTCGCCTCAGCATCGCACGCCGCAACACAGGCCACCATGCCAATCCCACAATTGAAGGTGCGATGCATTTCGTCATCATCGATATTCCCCTGCGCCTGCAACCAGTCAAATATCGCCGGGCGCGTCCACGCCCCGCCGTCAATCACTGCGCAATGCCTCTGCGGCAGCACGCGCGGCAAGTTTTCCAGCAGACCACCGCCGGTAATATGCGCCAGAGCGTGAACATCGACCTGGGTAAAAAGCTTGAGCAGGGATTTCACGTAGATACGCGTCGGCTCAAGAAGGACAGCACCCAACGTGGTATCCGCAAACGGCTGTTGCAACTGTGCGCCAGCGCTCTCAACAACCTTGCGGATCAGTGAGTAGCCATTGGAATGAGCACCGGACGACGCCAGACCAATCAGCACATCGCCCGCCTTTACGGCACTGCCATCAATAATGCGCTCTTTTTCTACTACGCCAACACAGAAACCAGCAGCATCGAAATCGCCTCCCCGGTACAGACCGGGCATCTCTGCAGTCTCACCACCAACCAGCGCAGCTCCCGCCTGACTGCAGCCATCGGCAACCCCTTTTACAAACGCAGCTGCCGCATCGACATCCAGCTGACCCGTGGCAAAATAGTCGAGAAAAAACAGCGGCTCGGCGCCTTGTACGATGATGTCGTTCACGCACATCGCCACGAGATCGATGCCCACCGTATCGTGCACACCAAGATCGATAGCCAGCTTCAGCTTGGTTCCGATGCCATCAGTACCCGACACCAACACCGGCTGCCGGTAGCGCTCCAGCGGCAACTCGAACAGCGCGCCGAAACCACCCAGGCTATCGAGCACTTCTGGACGCCGGGTGGCTTTGGCAAGCGGCTTTATCTTCTCTACCAAGCGGTTGCCGGCATCGATATCGACACCGGCATCACGATAGTTCAACGCCTGCTTGCCGTCCGGGGAGTCATTACTGTTCATTGAGTTCCTAATTTTAACGTGACAGATAGTAATAATAGTAGATGATGATGGATTAAGGGCGCGTCAAGGTATAGCCCCCGCCTGCTCGGAGGCAGACTGTATCCTGTTCCCAGCTGCTTTCGCAAGCAGCTGGGGGAACTGTGCCGCGGGAAAAACGACCAAATAGCAGTGACGCACAAAAACCACATGAAGCAATTGAAGCCGCTAACAAGCAGACGGCCTATGGCTTGACTTAGCGTGAAGCATTACATAGCGTACGCTCGCACCCTGCATCG
>JAADGQ010000020.1 GCA_013152295.1 Gammaproteobacteria bacterium
CGCTCGCGCTGCTCCAGATCACCGTGCAGCGCCAGCGCACCAAAGCCATAGCCGCACAGTTTGTCAGCCACCTCTTGTGCTTCCCGTTTGGTATTGCAAAACACTGCCGCACTTTCGGGGCGGTATTTCAGCAACAGCAGGCGCAGCGCGGTCATGCGTGATACCCCCTCATCCAGCTCATAGAAAAACTGCTCAATGCTGTTGCTGTCGTGAGTTGATTCCACCTGCACCACGACCGGGCGAAGCATCACGCGCTTGGCCAGAGACTGTATGTTTTCAGGAAAGGTCGCACTCAACAGCAAAGTTTGGCGCTTTTTAGGGGTGCGCTCGACAATGGCATCCAGCGCTGTCTGAAAACCCATATCGAGCATACGGTCGGCCTCATCAAGCACGAAGGTGTTCAGGTGATCCAGCTTGAGCGTGCCTTTGCGCAGGTGATCCTCCACACGCCCCGGCGTACCGACGATGATGTGGGCACCGTGCTCCAGCGAACCAATTTGAGGCCCAAGGGGTGCGCCGCCGCACAAGGTAAGCACTTTGATGTTGTGAATGGCGCGGGCTAGCTTGCGCACCTCTTTGGCAACCTGATCGGCCAGCTCACGCGTCGGACAGAGCACCAGCGACTGCACACGAAAGCGTTTTACATCGAGCTTTTGCAGCAGGCCCAGACTGAACGCTGCGGTTTTTCCCGAGCCGGTCTTCCCCTGCGCAATAACATCTTTCCCGGCCAGGATGTGAGGCAGGCTCTGCGCCTGAATGGGGGTCATCGCCTGATAACCCAGGGAGGCAATATTTTTAAGCAGCGCGGGATGCAGCTCAAGGGATGAAAAGGCGGTCTGGCTCATGGCGGCGCTCTTTTTGTGGTGGCGCGGCTCAATAGCCGGGCGGTGCAGTTGGTTTCTGAATACAAGGGACCAACAAAAAAGGGGCAGAGCCATCAGGCCCTGCCCCTTTCGATCCTCAAACCCGATAGGCTATGAGGTTGGCCTGCAGTGCAGACCCGTCATGATCCGACAAATCAGATCGCGACGATGTTCTCAGCCTGAGGACCCTTCTGGCCCTGAGTGACAGTGAACTCAACCTTTTGGCCTTCCGCCAGGGTCTTGAAACCTGAACCAGAGATGGCACTGTGGTGGGCAAATACGTCGGGACCAGACTCTTGCTCGATAAAGCCAAAACCCTTAGATTCGTTGAACCATTTAACGGTGCCGGTAGTAGTAGACATAACAATATCCTATTAATTCAATGGGTAATTAAAGCCCCGGTCACATACAAATGACAACAGGGCCTGTTTAGCTGGAAGTTTTTTTCTTTTACTTATGAAGTGGCAGGATGAGGACTAAACGACAGGACATCAAAATGGTACACATAAATAGTAAGACGTAATTTCAAGCCGTGGACATTATACGCGAATCCACCCTCCTGTCAATAAACTTGATAAACCGTCGTAGAACCACTCACTTCATTAGCAACAATCAACAGCGCCTTGCCAGTGGGGCTATCCGCCGCCGCAACGAACGTCATCCCCTCTGGGCCTGAATCCCCCGCTGCTTCTTTGCTGGGGTTTTTCGCAAAATCACGGTTGTTGGTGTATTGAATAAACTGGGGCGCATAAGGTGAAGTAATGTCGTAAAGCATGATGCCGCCCACCCGCTCCAGACCGATAAATGCGTAGGTGCGGCCATTGATGCGCCCCAATGCCAACGCCTCGGGCTCCGGCCCTTTGGAGGCGGAGCGGTCATTTTTGGCGCTGTCGGGCGCCTTGTTATTATTGGCATTGAAGTCGCGCCCCAAACGGCCTGCGGTGATGTGCTCGAAGTCGCTACCACTATCGTAAACGCGGCCACCTGCGTCATCCCAAATAGAGAAAGAGCGCGCACCGAAAGCGTAAAGCTGACGCCTGACACCATCGCGCGCACCCAATGTCGTGGTGAATTTCAGCCGCCCCAACGCCTGTTTGCTTTTCTGTGCGGCCAACTGCGCATCGAGCCTCTCCCCTGCTGCAACTCGATCGCTTAAGCGCGCCTCTTCGCTAAAACCGCTGTAATCACGGCTATCGCCTTCGTTAGCCGTCACCACGTAGTGCTGCCCGGCGACGCTGTAGTTGGCGATGGTGTCCGGCTGGTACATCCCCCACACGTTATCCCAGTTGCGAATATTGATCTTCGCACGACCATTACGCAGCAGCATGCCATCCAGCTTGTCCGTATTGTCCCGATCGCTGAGATCCAGCTCATGACTTTCCAAGCTATGATCTTTGAAGCCGAGCGCGACAATTTTTGTGATACGAGCTGCGTCGATGTCGATCTCAGCCAGTGCATTGTTCTCTTGCAGCGACACCCACGCGGTTTTGGAATCAGCTGCAACGGTGATGTATTCGGGCTCCAGATCTTGGGCGACGCTGGCATTTTTGCCGAAGATACGTACTGCGTTAGGCAGCTCATAAGCGCGGGAGGCGCCTCGGTTGAAGTCACCGAAGCCGACAGTCACCGCTCGATCAGCGGGCACACCGGCGACAATATCGATGATGCTGATTGAGCCTTCGGGATCAACATCGTAACGATCATTAGGCTCACCCTCGTTAGCGACCAGCAGTTTTGTTCCCGCCGGGGTAAACGTGACCATGTCAGGCAGGGAGCCCACGTTGACGGTTTTTATCAGTGAACGATCATCAAGGTTGTAGAAGGCAACAATACCGAGCCCCTGCTTGTCATTACCGTTGCCATCGCCGCGCTCAGCGGCAGCAGCAAGCAGGCCACCGTGCACAGAGACGCTGTTAACCGCACCAAGCCCCGCCACACCGCTATCGGCAGCAACATTAAGCTCACCGATGTAACGCAGCTGCTCAGGATCGGCTGCGTCGAGAATATCCACTTTGCCCGATTTGGCGTTAACAACATAGATCTCACGACGCTGTTTGTCGTAGGCGGTAATTTCCGCAGCACTGGCGTTATAGATGCCGCTCTCGTAGGAGCCGATTTCGACCATTTTTATACGTGCTGTTTTGCCCGCCGTCGCGGCGAGTTGCGCACCGATGTCGATAATAACGGCCTGTGTATTCTGGCGGTTAGTCGCGCCACTAACGTTACCAATGCCAAAGTCATTATCGCCGATGAGCAGCAAGTGCCGCTTATCGAGCAGCGCCATACCCTCCACTTTTGGCGGCAACACTAAATTGCCAGGCATATCGGTCATGCTATTAAAGAGTGACACTTTGACGACCGGGGCCGCATATCGCCCAGCAGGGTCGTAGAGCTGCTCCAACGTTTTACCAACCTCAGACTCACGACTGCTCACTGCACCCCGACTGAGCGTCGTACCCAAAATGTTGTCACCGCTATTCAGGTTGATGCGATAGAGCTTGCTCACATCACGAACCCGCTCTAAAACAAGCAACTCGTCACCAGCAAGCGCAACGATCTCACTCACTTTAACGTTGCGCTGAGGGTAATACCCGCCCTTTTTCAGATCACCTTCGCCGCGTCGCAGGTTGGCAAAAGTTTGTGGCGTATCCAGCACATAGAGGTACTCACCCAGCGGTACGCCTAGCGAGCCCTCTTCGTTGAGGGCATATTTCATCAGTCGTACATGGCGGGAGCGACGCTGGGTGCTGTTGTCAGGATTGGCCAGCGGGCGCTGCATCATAAAATAGAGCGCACGCTCGTCAGGTGAGAGCGCAATGGATTCGATCCCCTGACCGTCCTTTCGATATTTGTAGATGTCAGGCAACCCGCCCCGGACCGGGTAGTTGGCCTGCTGCAGATCTGCGGCGACCGACTCGGGCACAACGCGCTCCAGGATGGTGCCATTTTGCGCCACATGAATCAGGCTGGGGGCATACTCATCACTAATCCAAAAACCACCATTTTTCAGCCGCACCAGCGCTTCGCTATCAACACCATTGGCATCGTAGCGGAGACGCGCACCACTGTTGCTATAGCCAGGCCTGTTTTGCATATGACGCAGCGGATTGGGCAGGCCGCTAATCGGCTTGCCGTCGCGATCTTTGAGTTCGATGGTCTCGACAATGGTCGCGTCAAGCTGATCAGAGAGGGCTATCTTGACAATGCGCGGCGTGTAGTCCGGAACGGCGAAGAGCGTGCCGTCATCCACTGATGGGCCGCAAAAGTTGGCAATGCCAATAATTTTTTTACTTTTACGACAAGAGAAACTGGGGCCGCGATCGGTAATCGCGTAGAACAGATTGGGCGAATCTTGAGGAGAGTGGAAGGCGCCGCTGCCAATACCCAGACTGAGCATCAATGTGGACGTTTTAGCACCGCTATCGATACTGGAAAACCGCGCCGCCTCCATGGGGGCCACGACACTGAACGCTACACCACCCTGCCACTTTTTTGTGAAAGCACTACCGCTGGCAACTGCGGTCGCGGTCGCCAGCGCAGTAAAAGCAAATACCAAGACAGCATAGCCAATAATTTTTCCCTTCATGTCCGCACCCTCTGAGGTTCGCCTGATTCGCGATCAATCACTGATGGCGAAACACTACCGCAGTTAGGTTTCAATTCGATGACAGCGGAGCAAAACAGGGTTCAGTCGAGATAGGTCAACACATCGTCAAGCCGTCTTCTGGAGCTTGGCGCCGGCAGCTCGGCAGGATAGCCAATACTGAGCAACGCAACCGGGCGCACGCCTGGCTTGAGGCTGAGTTGGCGGATGACCGCTTGCTCATCAAACTGCCCGACCCAGGTAGAGGCCATGCCTGCAGCAACAACCGCTAGCTGTGCATAGCTGGCAGCGATCGTCGCATCCTGCAACGCGTAGAGCTGCTCACCGCGATCACCGTAAACTTTGCTACAGCGCGCCGGATCACTACAAAAAACCAGCGACACGGGCGCTTCGCGGATAAAATCCTGATTGTCAGCAGCCTCACACAGGTGATCCCGAACCTGCTGATTGGTGACGACAACGATGTGATAGGACTGCAGATCACCCGCACTGGGGGCGGCGCAGGCCATCTCTAAAACAGCGTGCAGCTTTTCGCGTTCGACCGGTGCATCAAGCTGATATTTACGTATGGAATGGCGATGGCGAACGGTCTCAAAAAAATCCCACATACGGCTCTTCCCCCTTTGCTCTATTTTTTTGGCTCTCTCAGGCGCGGCTCAAGTCAGCGAACACGGCACGCGACCATCATGAATCTTTGTACTCAGGAAAATTGAGCTCCAACACCCGCTGCGCATCGGCAGCCAGATCATCCAGCTTGAGTTGACGGTAGGCCTGCACCATCATCTGTAGCGCATCAACAACCGATGGGGTCTGTTGATAGCGCACGAGAACCGCTTTGGCACGGTTAGCAGCAGCCAGATAGGCGCCACGACGCAGGTAGTAATCGATCACATGAATCTCATGGCGAGCGAGTTTGTTGTGCAGATAGATAATGCGTTGCTGCGCGTCATGAGTATACGGGCTGTCGGGGTAACGCGATGTCAGTTCACGGAAGTATTGCAGTGATTCACGCGAGCTACCGGGGTCCCGCTCGGTGGGATCAAGCTTGAACAGACTGTCAATATTGTCAGCGCCCTGATTAAAGCGCACCAGCCCTTTCAGGTAGATGGCGTAGTCCACCCGCTCATGGCGTGGGTAGAGTTTAATAAAGTGGTTGGCCGCAGAGATTGCCGACTCGGGCTCATCGAATTTGTAGTAGGCATAGGCAACATCCAACTGCGCCTGTTTGGCGTAGTCACCAAACGGGTAGCGTGAGATCAACGACTCGTAGTGATCAATGGCGACCTCGTAGTCTTCGTTATTCAATGCCTGCCTGGCCTCTTGATAGACGCGCTCCACCGGCCAGGTGCTGGGGTCCTCCTCCACCCCAAACACCGAACAGCCCGACAGCAGAACTGACACGGCAAGTGTGAGGATAAGAGAGAGCGCGCTACGACTGAAAGTGCTTTGCATCATACTGGATCTATTGTCATCTGGTTGGTGGGGCGATACGAAAAAACAGCGGCAGTATAACCTGTTTGCCCTGCACCCTCGCGACCCAGCATCGACACGCGTGCAAGTCACTGCTGAGCCCCTACCCCGAGCGCCTCATAGGCTTGGGTGAGCACGCTCAACGCCTCTTCGATAGCCGATGTATTCTGGTAATTCTCCAGCACATATTTGGCCCGCACCGTAGCAGTAGCGTACTGACCGGCGGCGAGAGCCTTAGCGGCCCTTTTGGTCTCGTAAGAGGCCAAAACATCGCGCAACACAGCCATCCGCTCTTTGGCATCAGCCGCGTATTGGCTCTCGGGAAAATTCTTAAGCAGCGCCACAAAGTAGCGATACGACTGCCGTGCCGTTTTGCTCGCACCAGCCCCCTCCCCCATCGTCGCTTCAATGCCACTTTCGTACAGCGCCAACCCTCGCAAATAGTAGACGTAGGGCAAGTTTTGCTGGTCCGGGTAGCGCTCAATAAACGCATTGGCAGCCCGTACAGCGGCAGCCGGTGCATTGTGTTTGAAATAGGCGTAGATCGTCTCCAGCTGCGCTTGTTGGGTTGCCGGGTGCTGCGGATGGCGACGCTCCTGCAGACGGAAATATTTAATCGCAGATCGGTAGTCACCCGCGCTCAGCGCTCTGTTGCCCTTGATGTACTGCTCATCAGCGGCTACATTGCCGACTGTCTCGCCATCGGCCTTGTCGGGTTTGACTCCGTTCGTCGTGCAACCACCCAGCATCACGCTGCAGCAGCAGAGAAAAGCGATAAATGGTGTGAAACGTATAGCGGTCACCGAACACTTCTTTTTGCTCAAAAGAGGTATTGTAGCGTAACCTGCCAGCGGGTGTGTTCCCTTGCACTCACAGCAAGTCCACAGAAAACAGGGTTGGATTCGAAGTAATGCGGCGTATAAAAACGAATCGCACCTGCCAGTGGCTGGCCCTAAGCTACCTGCTGAGCTGGCTTGCTGCCCCCGGACTACTGCTAGCCAACGAAACACTGGTGCTGAATACGGCACTGACCTCACCGCTATCCAATGACGCACAAAGTGGTTTTGCCGATACTGTTGTCAAAGAGGCGCTGCGGCGCATCGGCTACGACTTCAGATCAATTCGCCTGCCCGCAGAGAGAGCGCTGATCAACGCCAATGCCGGCATTGATGATGGTGACCTGCTCAGGATCGCAGGGCTGCAGAAAAGCTACCCCAATCTGATACAAGTTCCCGAGAGAGTGATCGATGCGGAATTTGTTGTCTTCACCAAGCAGGCAACGCTCCCGATCACCGACTGGCAGAGCCTGAAGCCCTATTCAGTCGCCATTGTTACCGGCTGGAAGATCCTCGAGCGCAACATCACCGAAGCCGCCGAAATCACTCAAGTCAAGAACGTCGAGCAGCTCTTCACTCTACTGCTCAAAGAGCGGGTAGATGCGATCGTCTACTCGCGCTGGAGCGGGCTTGGCTACATCAGGCAAAATAGTGTTCGCGGGGTAACCGTACTGAAACCACCCCTGGCGCGCCGCGGCATGTATGTCTACCTGCACAAAAAACACCGACACCTAGTACCGAAACTGAGCCTAGCCCTGCGCGCAATGAAGCATGATGGGAGCTACCAACAGCTCTTTCAACAGATACTGACGCCATTCGCTGAGCAATAACACCATACAAAGTCATGCTGAATCCGAATTTTCAGACTTATAACTCCACGTTGACTCGCCGTCTTGTCGTCTATGTACTGCTGTTCAGCTCCTTCATCACACTGCTGGCCACCACCAATCAACTGTATATGGACTACAGCAGCGACATCGATCTCATCGAGGAGCACCTGCAACAGATCGAGGATGTCCACCTTAAAAGCCTAACCAGCACCTTGTGGGTGTCAGATACCAAGGAGCTCAGAACACACCTTGAAGGTATCTCCCAACTTCGTGACATGCAGTTCGCACAGGTCAAGGACGAAGAGAGGGTGTGGACCACCGTTGGCACTCCTCAATCGAAAAATGTGATATCCCGTCAATACCCGATGATCCACCACCATCGTGGGCAAAATATCAAAATCGGCACGCTGACCGTTGTCGCCAGCGTCAGCAATATCTACCAACGCTTGATTGACAAAGTGTGGATTATTCTCGTCAGCAACGCCATCAAAACCTTTCTGGTCGCACTCTTCATTCTCTACATTTGCCATACCCTGATCATTCGGCATTTAACACGTATTGCAGACTTCGTGCGCGGCCTGCACGCCAACACACTGGACAACACGTTGCGCCTGAAACGTGAGAGCAACCCCCCGCAAAAAATGGACGAGCTGGATCTGGTGACCAACGCCATCAACCAAATGCGCGGCAGCTTGAAAACATCCATTAACGCGTTGAAACAGAGCGAAGCGCGTTCAAACGATGCTCAGCGCATGGCCCACATCGGGAGCTGGGAGCTGGATCTGGTGACCAACAAGCTGCTTTGGTCGGATGAGATTTATCGTATTTTCGGCACTGATCCGCGCAAGCTCGAAGCCTCCTACGAAACGTTTCTGGAAGCCATCCACCCGGATGACCGGGAGCGCGTGGACAGCGCCTACGCCGCATCAGTAAAAAACAAAAAAGCCTACCGCATTGAGCATCGCCTGCGCATGCCAGACGGCGCGATCAAATATGTCATCGAATGCTGCGAGACCTTTTATAGTGACACAGGCCAACCGCTACGCTCTGTCGGCTTTGTGCAGGATATTACGCAGCGCTATCAGACTGAACAGTCATTGAAACGGTTGAATCGATCGCTGCAAGCGTTGAGAGCCTGCAGCGAAATTCTGATCAGAGCCGAAGATGAGCAGGAGCTGCTCGACAAAGTGTGCCGCGTGATTGTAGAAGATGCGGGGTACCATCTGGCCTGGGTCGGTTTTGCCGAAAACGATAATGCAAAGAGTGTTAGACCCGTCGCACAAGCGGGCTACGAGCAGGGCTATCTCAACACATTAAAGCTGGCCTGGGGTGATACAGAGCAGGGGTGTGGTCCAACAGGCACCGCGATTCGCACCGCGCAGCCCAGCATCATCCGCAATATTCCTGATGACCCACGCTATGCACTATGGCGCGAACCTGCCCTGCAGCGCGGCTATCGCTCATCCATCGCCTTGCCACTCATCAGAAAAAAGCAGCCGTTTGGCGCACTCAACGTCTACGCCCGCGATGCCGACGCCTTCGATGAAGAGGAGGTGCAACTGCTGAGTGAGCTCGCCGATGATCTGGCCTACGGCATCATCACCCTGCGCTCACACGCAGAGCGCGATCAGCTACAACGGCAGCTGCAACAAGCACAGAAGATGGATGCCATCGGCCAGTTATCCGGCGGTATCGCTCACGACTTCAACAATCAGCTGGGCGTTGTTATCGGCTATCTCGACCTGCTTGAGAACTACGCTGACAACGATAAAAAATCACGCCAATGGATTGAGTCCGCCACCAAGGCAACGCTGCGCTGCATCGATCTGACACGCCAACTACTGACATTTTCTCGCCGCCAGGCTACGCAAAAAACGGTAGTCAATCTCAACACGACACTGCGATCACTGAAGGGCATAATTGCGCGCTCGGTCACTCCCGAAGTCGACGTGCGCTATTTTCCGGGAGACAACCTGTGGCTAACCGAGATCAACGACGGCGAACTGCAGGACTCCATCCTCAATCTGGTGATCAACGCGCGCGATGCCATGCCCGGTGGCGGCACACTGCTGATCGAGACCAGCAACAGGGATCTGGACGCAGCCTATGCCACCCGTCACCCCGGTATCGAGGCCGGTGAATATGTGCAATTGTTGTTAAGTGACACCGGCACAGGCATGAACAAGGAGACCCTGGAGCACATCTTTGAGCCCTTTTTCACGACCAAACCCGAAGGTCAGGGCACAGGGTTGGGAATGGCCATGGTTTATGGTTTTGTAAAGCGCTATGACGGCCACATCAACGTCTATTCTGAGCTCGGCGTCGGCACCAGCATACGCCTCTATCTGCCACGCGCCATGGCCACTAAATCCAGCGCAACGGTCGATGACAATCAGCCACTCAAGCTGCCCGGCGGCCGTGAATCCATCCTTATCGTTGACGATGAAATCGACCTGCTACAGCTCGCAGACCAATATCTGAGCGATCTGGGTTACTACACCCACCTCGCGGAGAATGCACAGCAGGCACTCGTCGCGCTCGACGAAAAGAGTGGTGAAAAAATTGATCTGCTGTTCAGCGACGTGGTGATGCCGGGGGGGATGAGTGGCTATGAGCTGGCACAGCAGGCCACGCAACAGCGGCCTGAACTGAAAGTGTTGCTGACCTCCGGCTTTACCTCAAAAACCATTGCGCATAACGGCTTGGCACGATTCTCCACCCACCTGCTCAGCAAGCCCTATCGCAAGGCAGATCTGGCACAGCGAATCCGCCTAGTGCTGGATGAAAAACCGCAAACAGAGCAAGGTTGAGCCCGGAGGATATCGCCTACTACAGATCTTCCGCTTTAGCAGTCGTTGCGTTTTCCAGCCTGGCATCTTCACCCTCCATATATGAGAGCATGTCCTCCACATCTTTTGGGGTCAAACGCATATTTGGCATAGGAATTTTATATCTCTCGAAGAGACGCAGCGCTAATGGGTCCTTCTCTGCTAACATTTTATCCGGCTCTTGTAACCAACGCGTCAACCAAGCCCGATCACGCTTTTTCGTAACATTCAATAAATCAGGCCCAACACCATCTTTGCCATAACTATGACATGAACTACAACGCGTTCGAAACAGCGCCTCCCCAGGAGAAATTTGCCGAACCTTAGGTGCATTCGCGTAGTTTTTATGCATATCCGGTTTACGCTCCCAATTATGCAACCAATCACCCAACTGTGATGCTAAGACATATGGGTTTTCAAATGGCGAGCGCTTCATCCAGCGGCCTGTTTTTTGATTGCCTATCACCAAGCTAAGATTATGATCGTCAGGATTTTCTTTATCGTTCTGAATTTCCTCGATATATAAACCAAGCTTTCTTCTTAGGGTGATAATTTCCTCCTCATTACCAGTTAGAAATGTCCAACCAGGACCCACCTTGAATTTTTTCATATACTCTGTCAGTACGGAAGGGGTGTCGACTTTCGGATCAATACTGATTGAATACATAAACACGTCACGACCAACTCTGTCACCGAGAATTTTTTGTACTTGGCGTAATCTTGCAGTTTCCAGAGGACAGGAGTCATCGCAGCTGGTAAAAATAAAGTTAATTGCAACGACTTTATCTTTAATAAGGTCATCAAAAAATTTAACCTTTTTCCCATCCTGCGTAATCAATGTTATGTTTGGAAAGTAATCTGTTCCCCAGCGGGATTTTTTCGGCTTTTTTATTGAGCCCGTGTGAGATTTAAGCTGATTGTGACCATGATGTTTTTCATGGTTTTGACCGTGATGGTGATTAGCATCAGCAGCAACCGTACTGCTCAACTGCATTATGATTATTGCTACCACAAACAACAGAGCAGTCGTTACCTTTCTTGACCGTACTATAGAATGGATTTTCGTAAGCATACCTCTTCCCTTTCTGCACCATTTAACCGACTCTAGCCTGTCATTAATAACTATTGGCAGGCTACCTTTATTTCCATAAGACTGGCAGTCTTGCATTAAAAAATTTAATGGATTGTGAACAACTCGAATAATTTCAAATTCTTTCAATGTCCACTCATGCTCGATTTTTGCTCTATTCGTAAGAATTTCAATAAAGAAAAGACAGAACCTCTGTTACGAGGCCCTGTCTTCATCACTAAGCAAAGCTTTCAAAACATATTAAAAGCACGTTGCTGTTTAATGAAAAGTTCTATTTACAAACAAAAAACATCTGCGTTTTATTAAAAATACTACACACCCATCCTATTAATGAACGCTTTAAGAATTGGTAATTTTATGAACGGGATTACGTCGAGAGGAAGCGTAGCGAGAAAACCCCAAGAGTCCGGCAGCAAACAACAAAAAGGCGCTAGGTTCAGGAACCGGATTAGAGACGCCTGTGAAATCAAAGGAACCGCTCACGAAATTACCGCTACTCCAACTAAGAAGATCAAACGCACTCCCCGCCATAAAAAAATCCCAATCGAGATCACTGGTAAAGGAAAACATATTAACACCAACCAAATCACCATCTTCAAAAGTTAAAAAATCACCCAGTGAAGAATCTCCAAAAAGTATCTCGCTACCCAGCACTATTTTAACGCTATTAAACCCAATCGTCTCAATACCCGAACCAGTAACTGAAGTTTCATCCCAATCAATAACACCACTAATTGAATCAAATTCGCTCAATCCAAACGGATTTGGATCAGCAAAATCGATCTCTCCAAAAACATCTACAATGGTCGCATGAGTCGGAGCAATTGCTCCAAAAAACAGCACTAAAACTGCAGCACCAATGAGAGGAAACTGCCTTATCCTAGGTTTAAATCTCATAATAGTTCTTCCTCATAATTAAAAATTAATAAAAATAAAATGTATCTACGCTATATAGCGGATTGATCTGGGCCAACTGACCCAGATCAATCCAATCCCTTACAAGCTACACCTTTACATCTCCATGAATTCAGGCAAGGGGGCACTTAGACCACCTACACCTACTGCTGGAATAACGATCAAGTCATCGTCAGCGATACCATCGCCATCAGCATCGGAGCCAGCTGAGCCATTAGGAACGCGTAACTCAGGATGATCAAATGGCGCCTGATGCAAGCGCACCCGCTGATCGGTCATCGCTTTCATAAAGGCTACAAGCGCATCGAGCTCACCACCGCGAACGCTCACCCCATCAGATGCGAGGCCTTGAATATCAACAGCAAAGATTCCGCGCGATAGGTTGGCGCTGTTTTCATCAGAGAACAGATGTTTAAATTTCACCATATACGATGCTGTAACTTGCTCTAATGTTGCGTGACTACCATTATGGAAATATGGTGCAGTTAGCTCGACGTTACGAATGGTCGGCGTTTTACATGCACCGTCCACATCGATTCGCTCGGCAATAACAACAGGGCCACCCGGTACGGCAAAATCCCCATCATCACCAACAGCATCAACTCCCGCCTCGGCATCGACAATCTGTCCGGTCACCGCCTGACGAGAGAACGAGAGCGGCGCGCCACCTAAATCAGCACCAACACAGAGATCCATTTCTGTCTGTGTCACTCCGATGTTATAAAAACCACCGTCATAGACTGCTCGGCCACCATCAGCCATACGCATCCTTTCGATTGGACCGATAACCTCGGCAACGCCTGGCTCCAACTCAAGACCAGGAATAGCCTCAGCACGCATACTCACACTAGCGCTGGTAAACTCACTACCGGAATGGCATGCCATGCAATGGCCACGGTCCTCACGAACAAACATTTCAAGACCAAGTTTCTCTTGCTCTGTCAACGCAGTGTTATCGCCTCTGGCAAATGCATCAAAAGGGGCCTGGTGAGAGACCAATGTCGCCTCATACATCTGAATAGCCAGCCCCCAAAACAGCGAGAAATTGGCCTGCATCTGGTTAAACCGACCCTCGACTTTGCCACGAGCTGCCCAATACTCTGGTTTAAACGCCCGACGAATCATCTGTGCATAGGTAAACTTCATGCCTTTACCTGACGGACGAACATAAGGCCCAAGTACACTATCGTCTCGCGCTATCATTTGTTTCTTCAGAGCACGACGCTTAAGCATTTTTTTGCCTAGCAGCGGGAAAGTTCTACCTGCACAAGACATTTCGAAAGAATCCAATGCCGGTCCCGTTGCCTGAGAAGCCAAGCTAGCGTTCTTAATGAGCACTTGCTCTTTCGTCACCTGGCGAGTTCGACGATCAAATTTCCAAATACCCTGATCAGGGTTATTGAGGTTTGAACGACGACCCAGAGGATCAACCCCATTAAACATATTGTTCGCCCGACCGTCCCAGAAGTTACGGTGGTTGAACACAGCATTAATCACTGTCGGCGTATTACGTGCCGTCACTTGGCGATGATTAATGCCCGCGACGCTGAAATCGCTCGGCAAAGATTCACATTTGTCTTTATTACGACGGAGTGAAATTCGCTTGAAGCTCTTTGCACTAAGGCCTTGCGAACCTGCTACATCGTCAAAAAACAGTCCATTAGAACCCACTTTTGGAAACGGATAGTCGCCCTCAACCAGCTGGTAGTTAACGCCACCACCACCTGTATCCGTGGTATCAAATGAGAATGGATCCATGCCCGCGATCGTATTTTTCAAACCCGGTGACAACTGGTTCTTCGAACGGTTATCCGCACCCGCTGCAAAGTGGCACGATGCACAAGCTTGTCCGTCAGAACCTACTGCCTGATCCCAGAAAAAGGCTTTACCCAGAGCAATTGCCCAATCTTTATTAGCAATAAAATCATCAAGAATGTGTTGCATATCCGGCACATGATTCAACTCAAGTGCTGGCGGTGCCATTGCACGCAGCTCATCATCATTAAAGACGCGATCTATGATGCCATCACCATTAACATCGCCTCCATTAGCTGGTTCGGTTGGCACAACAACACCTTTTGCTGCCGCATCGGCATCACCAGTCCTAAAGGTTGGCAGCGCATGAGAATCAACATAGGTCACACCATCCCAAGTTGGCATGGGTGTAGGTAACAGTATGGTTTGACCTGGATTTTCGTTATCCCATCGCATCAGCATCGCGGTATCTTCATGCTGCGTATTGTGACAATGCTCAACAAAGGTACCGGCAAACTCCCTGAAGCGAAATGCGATGTCGATTTTCCGACTACTATGAACTTCTGGCCCAATGCGATACATATCTTTTCGAGCAAAGGCCTCCCACGGCGGGGGCATCATCCCGTCTCGACTCAAAATTTGTCCCTCTTCAAAGTGGACATGAATCGGATGAGACCATCCACCACCTGTACTAAGGTGCCAAATTTCAACACCACCAATAGAGGGCGCAGCTGTCAGTCGCCTAGGATCCGCGCCAAAACCAGTACCGCCATCGGTCTTGATTGTCCAAGGCTTACCGTCCGTGCCATTTGCACGGCCAAAATGGAACGAGCGGTGTGTTGCATCAGCAAGCTCTTGCTCGGAAAATCCAGGCAATTCGATCATCGTCTTTCCGCCAACGACATAATCTGCTGGATCCATACTGAGGTCAGTACCGCTGTACTCTCTGACCACAATTTCAAGAAATTTGCCAACCCCTGGATCACCGCCTTCCCACTGACCATCAACAACCTGTGGGTTGTAAGCACCGGAGAGCACATCGGCCAAAGGAATGGAGTCTTTTTCAGGACCACGACCGTTTTTATGCTCCATCAAGTTAACCAAATAAATTCTGGTACCTGGCGCATATTGGCTGAAGTCAACAACGATGTCATAACGTTCCGCAATGGATTGCGTTGGCAGCTCACCATCAGGAAAGTAGACTGAGTGCTCCATGATGTTGCCATCATTCGCAATCAAGTAGAAAGGTACACGTTCACCCGCTTCGGTAACCATTGCTACCTTGAAGTAGCGCGAAACCGAACCGTTCAACATGCGAAAACGATATTTTCTGGAACGAACATCAAGAGTAGGTTTGTATAACCAGTTGGTGAGAACCTGGTCACCTAGAAAACCGTCTGTATTGAAGATATTAAAGAACAGTTGGCCGTCCGAATCCCATGCTTTATCACCGTACAAAAGGTTTACATCGTAATCACGGTTACCCCAATCAAGAGCTGTTCCACTTGGAAAACGCAAGTTCACACCATCATCAATGGCCTCGTTACCGCGGTCGAGGGCACTGTAATAGTTCATTGCCGCTGCATTACCCTTGTAGACATTTTGCGCTGTGAAATCGAGCATATGATCGTGAAACCAATGCGTGCTCATGGTTTCACGAAAATCACCACGAACGTTGGTAATACCGCCATGACCATCCGGCGAACCGGCTCTAGGATCACTAGCATTGGTATTGATGCTGTCGTAACCGGCAAGCTCCATCGGCCAACGGTAATCGTAGTACTGCCCAGGAAAGAAAAATGCCTGTGCATAACCATCACTCTCGCCTGGGTTATGCCCATTGTGCTCGTGAGTGGTAACAGTGTGTATACCAAAGCCATTATTTGCCGATGGATCAATCGGCAATGCGTTGTAGTGCCGCATCAACAATGTCTCACCATAGCGCGCAGTTAACAGTTTTGGTGGTAACGTGCCATCAAAAGTAAACAGGGAGTTTTGCTCTTGCAGTGGCATATCGGGATGGAACTTAATCGGTATGCCCGCCGTGGTTCCATCAAACCCAGGTACGCCCACGGTATTGTGATACAAACCACCCGGTGCAAATTCACCCGTGCTGTAGCCATGCATCTGTTTGCTGTCACGTAGACCACCATTGGTACGAGCGCCTGCTTGTGCAGTCTGATAATAAGCTTCAGGATAGAACTCACCCCAACGTTGATGCGACCACAACTCACCCGGCGGGCGACCTTCGGCCGGTGGCGCAACTAAATCGCGACCAATGAAACTTTCAATGTCGGTTTCCCATGGATTTGTATCTGCGGTATTAGATACCCGGACTGGGTAAGGGTTAATGTCTTGCGCTAAGAAAGTATCCAGAGCAACGCCATCAGGCCCGCTTTGATAATTAACCGGCGGGGGCAATGAGCCACCTGGAACGATGTCACCTTCAGCAGGTAACGGCTCCGGACCAAACTCCTCGAAACGCAGCATTTTTTGAGTAAAAGGCTGCACACCATACATGGGGCTGGGGTTCGCCCCCGTAGGAATGTTGTACCCACCACCACCGCGCTGCACTGATTCTGGTACCGCAATATTTATGCGTGCATCGGCTACTGTACCGGTAGGACCACCTTCAAAAGTACCCACATTCGCGTCGCGAGGAATGAGTACAGGCTCCCCTTCTACAAGCGTGACGCCATCGGCAAGAAAATAGTCACTCATCCCGACGCTCGGCGCAGCTAGCATGAAAGGTAACGCATACTTCGCAAGCGCACTTATACGTTTTGATCTATACCTCATAACGATATCCCTTCCTAATTAAATTTAACCTAAATTTTTTTCAATATTTTTATTTCATCAAGTGATCACTGGCTCGAAAAATATATAAGCAACTCCTTTTATATTCGTGGTCTACTTGGCTTAAGTTTCCGCAATGTATATCCCTCCAACCCAAACCCACAACTTTCGTGCAACATAGTGAAAGCAAAATATATACCAATTAATATTTAATTAACTCTTAATCAATTTTTAATTAAGGTTAACAATAAATTACAGCGCCTCTCCCTCTCTCTTCAAAAAAACACTGAAGCTGCGCGAAGCGAAATAATCGTAAAAAAGCCTGACGGTTATTTTCACTTCAAACCTGCTTTTCAGTGCAATTAGCGAATAAACACCGTCCGGCGAAGAAAATGCTGGATATACCCCTCCCGCGAACCCTTAGGAGATGAATCTCAACCACCAAACCAAACTCACACCCTCCTCTTTATAAGGGCCCTTGATTCACACCAAGCAGCCCCTGCAATCACCTCCAAGCCATGCAGCGCATCACTTACATGCCAATTAGACACCTACAAACAAAAACAGGTAACAGGGGAGTAAAAAGGCAACTTTGGTGACTGTTAAGCCATAGTGGAGGGAGGTGTTGACAGAAAACGAGAGGGCGTTCGCCGCCCCTAAATCTCTTCAAAAACACCCTGAAACCGCACAAAATAGAAGGGTGTAAAAAAATTAGCGATTATCTCCATATCGACCGCCTTGTCAGGATGCAGCTGACCAGAAACGCTTCGATAATCATCCAGCAAACAAAACGCCAGCCCCCTCTCTGCTCTTAACTCCACGAATCATTAAACAATAATGAATAACACATGAATATTTAATTAAAAACAGCTCCTACCCCTTTGTTAACGCTATTTAATTAGCGACGGCGATAGAAGGAAAGGCTATAATCCGTCGCGACTCAGCTACATATTTAGAGGCGCTCTTCGTCCTCAGGTGAGGCATGAATATTAGAAACACCGTGACTGTAAATTCGCCAACCACCGACCTCCCAATCCGCCTTGCATGGTGGTTTGTTTGTATTGGGCTTTTTATTTCGGCTTTTGTCATCATTGGCATAGAGCAACACTTCGCCCAAAAGAGCCTCATCATTGAAGCTGAAGACGGCAACGTAGCACTCACATACGCTCTAGGGGCAGCATTGTGGGAGAAATTCAGCCCACTCATTGAAGCAGCGCCACGTGTCAGCAATACTGCCGACCTTTTAAGTAACCCACAGTTCAGAGCGTTAGACTCCGCCGTGCGGAACCTGATCCGCGATCAATCAATCCTGAAGGTGAAGATCTATCATCCATCAGGGTTCACCGTCTATTCATCCGCACCATCCCAGGTCGGAGAAGTCAAAGGATCCGAAAACGCAGGTTTCATGCAAGCCGTCACCAGCGCAACACCTGCCAGCCAACTCTCGCAACGAGACTCTTTTACCGCATTTTCCGAAGAACGCTACGGGATTTCAGTCGTCGAAACGTACGTACCCATGATCGTTAATAGACAAGTCGTTGGTGTATTTGAGATCTATACCGACGTCACACCCGTATACCAGCTCTTGGCGCGAGCGCGTACGGTGCTGGCTCTATCTATCTCGACAATGTTCATGCTTACAGCTGCCGGGATGTGGTGGTGGATGAGGCGGGCGACCCAAGTTATCCAGGAGCGAGAGGCTCAGATCCAGCGACTGGAAAAAACCCTTTCCACAGAGAGCGAGATTATCTCAGAGGCGGCACACGAATTTCGGTCACCGCTCAGCTCTATCTTGTGGGAGCTGGAGGTCGTCACCGGGCGCCCCCGCTCATCTGAACAGTACCGTGACACACTGGAGTCGGTGAAAACGGAGGTAGCAGTGCTCACACAACTGCTCGAGGATTTAGCGACCTTGGAGCGCGTGGAGTATAAAGAGGAGCAGATGGCCCTGCTAAAACGGATAGCACCGAGCAAACTAATGGAGGCAGTTCTAACACGCGTTCGCTCTGCTCTGGATGCCGCTGAATGCAAACTTACGATCAACGTAATCAATGAACAACCGGTGCTCGTAAATCCAAACCTGATCGTGATCGCCATCACCAACTTGCTAAACAACGTCGCTATTCATGCTCCAAAATCCCAAGTCACAGTGACATTTGATAAGGCTCACGACGGTGACCTGCGGTGCATCATCGAAGACCGTGGCGCTGGAATGGTGAAGGGTATGGCCGATAAAGCATTTAACCTCGGCGCCAGTTCTCGTATCGACGCAACACATCAACCGGGCTCAGGAAGAGGTTTGGCCATCGTTCGAAAAATTGCCCGTTGGCATCAAGGGGACTGTACATTCGAACATCGCTCTGGAGGCGGCTGCCGGTTTACGCTGACCACTTCTATTCAACAATAAAATAAGGCAGGTAATGAAAGTTCTATTGCTCGAAGACGCCCCTAAAATGGCTCGATTTTTAGCTCAAGGATTCGCCGAAGAGGGCTATGAAGTAGTGGTTTCCGGTGATATCCATCAAGCCAAGATAGCACTCAGTAATTCGCCGGTCGATGTCATTGTACTAGACCGCATGCTTCCCGATGGAGACGGCCTTGATCTCGTACGCGAACTTCGGCGCTCAGGAGACTCCACGCCAGCAATCTGCCTCACCGCCCGAGATCGCCCCGAGGAACGCGTTGAAGGGCTGCGTAGCGGCGCTGACGACTACCTCATCAAGCCGTTTTCATTCCAAGAGCTACTGGCCCGCATTGACCTGATTCTAAAAAGGGCGCTCCGGGGGGATAAAATCACTATTGGAAGGTTAACGCTGAACCCTAAAGATCGCACCGCTTATATCGGCAACAATCTACTGAAGCTCACCAAGCGCGAATACGACCTTCTGCTGGCATTAGCTCACCATACAGGAGAGGTCATGACTCGGACACGTCTAATTGAGGAGGTTTGGGGGCAAACATCAGATATTCAGTCCAATGCGGTGGATGTACATATCACCTATCTGCGCAACAAAATCGGTGCGAAGATGATCCGCACAGTCCGTGGCGTTGGATACCTTCTTGAATCAACGGAGCAGGTAGCCCAAACTGAGGAATGAAACCCAGGCTAGTAGCGTCACCCTGCTACAAAGTTAAAACAAGGCAGGCACTTGCTCACGGAATGTATTGCAATACAGAAAAATACCCTGAGTCTATAGAAACGGACATAATCACCTTAGTCACTATTTAGCCACCACCACAAAAACCACAATACGCCATCAACAACTGGCCTTGTAGTGGTTAATCAGTCCGTTGGTCGATGCATCGTGACCAACCACCGCCTTGTCACCAGCGAGTTCGGGCAGTATCGCCTGGGCGAGTTGTTTACCCAGCTCAACACCCCACTGATCAAACGAGTTGATGTTCCAGATAATGCCCTGCACAAAGATTTTATGCTCATATAGAGTGATTAATGAACCCAGTGTTTTAGGGGTCAGCTTTTGAAATAAAATGGAGTTACTGGGTCGGTTACCAGGGAACACCTTGTGTGGCAAAAGTTGTTCGAGTGCCTCTCCGAACATACCTGCTGTTTCCAGCTCAGCGCGAGCCTGCTGCGCGGTTTTGCCAGCCATCAACGCTTCCGTCTGCGCAAAAAAGTTCGACAGCAAAATACGGTGGTGCTCGCCCACCGGGTTGTGGCTCTCAATGGGCGCGAGAAAGTCGCAGGGCACCAACTTGCTGCCCTGATGAATAAGTTGGTAAAAAGCGTGTTGTCCATTGGTGCCGGGTTCACCCCAGATGATCGGACCAGTACTGTAATCAACTTCGTTGCCCTGACGATCAACCCGTTTGCCGTTGCTCTCCATATCGCCCTGCTGAAAATAGGCGGGGAAGCGATGCAAGTATTGGTCGTAGGGTAGAATAGCGTGGCTCTGCGCGCCGAAAAAATTGTTGTACCAAATGCCGAGCAGACCAAGGATAACTGGCATATTGTGCTCCAGCGGCGCTTGCTGAAAGTGCTCGTCCATCTCATGAGCGCCACTTAACAGCGCGTCGAAGTTATCGGCACCGATGTCAATCATAATGGCGAGACCGATAGCGCTCCACAACGAATAGCGGCCGCCCACCCAATCCCAAAAATGAAACATGTTGCGTGTGTCGATACCGAATGCGGAGACCGCTTCAGCATTCGTCGACAGCGCGACAAAATGTTTGGCAATCGCAGCACTGCCACCAGCCGCTTCCAACAGCCAACTTTTAGCGGTCGCTGCGTTAGTCATCGTCTCCTGGGTGGTAAACGTTTTTGAGGCGATGATGAAGAGCGTGGTTTCAGGGTTCAAAGGTTTGAGGCACTCGATAATCTGCGTGCCATCGATGTTGGAGACGAAGTGAACGTTGAGATTGGCTCTGCTATAGGGTTTTAACGCCTCAGTGACCATCACCGGCCCGAGGTCTGAGCCGCCGATACCGATGTTGACCACATCGCGAATCGCCTTGCCGCTAAAGCCGTGCCAACGGCCATTGCGTACCGCATCGCTGAATGTGCGCATCTGCGCCAACACCGCGTTGACCTCGTCCATCACCGCTTTGCCATCGACGCTCTGCGATGTGCCGGTGCGCTTACGCAATGCCGTGTGTAGCACCGCGCGCCCCTCGGTGAAGTTAATCGCATCGCCACGAAACATGCGCTCTCGCCAGGTCTCCAACTCCGCCTGCTCGGCAAGTGCTGTCAACAATTTCATCGTCTCTGCGGTGACGATGTTTTTCGAGTAGTCAAGCAGAATATCGTTGAACTTGAGAGAGAACGTATCAAAACGTTTTGTGTCGTCTGCGAAGAGCGTGCGCATGTGCTGTTGAGACATCTGCTGGTGATGTGCCCGTAGCGCTTGCCAAGCATCGGATTGCGTCAGTTTAGACATAGCTGCGGCCTGTAAGTTAGTCGGTCAACTCATCGTCATAGCCCAGGTTAGGAGCTAACCACTGCTGCGTGGTTTTCATACTCTGCGCTTTGCGTTGCGCGTAGGATTCTACCTGATCGCGATTGATTTTTCCCACAGCGAAATAGGAGGCGTCAGGGTGTGAAAAATAGAGGCCACTCACCGCAGCAGTGGGCAGCATGGCGTACGATTCGGTGAGCGAAATGCCGACACGTTGATCCGCCTTTAACAACTGCCACAACACGGCTTTTTCGGTGTGGTCAGGGCAGGCGGGATAACCCGGTGCAGGACGCGTACCCTGATACTGCTCTTTGATCAGCGCGCTGTTATCGAGGCGCGCGCCGCTCTCATACCCCCAGGCCTCACGGCGCACCTTTTCGTGCAACCACTCGGCAGCCGCTTCAGCAAGTCGGTCGGCCAGTGCTTTTAACATGATGTCGTTGTAATCATCGTGAGCGGCTGCAAACTCGGCCAGCTTTGTCTCGATACCAATGCCCGTGGTAACGGCAAACAGGCCAATGTGATCAGCCAGGCCACTCTCTTTCGGAGCGATAAAATCGGCCAGACAGCGATTGGGTTTGGCGGGAGGATTCTGTTGCTGCTGGCGTAAAAAGTGCAGCGTGGCCAGGGTTTCGCTGCGCGCTTTGTCGGCGTAGAGCTCAACATCATCNNNACTATTGGCAGGAAAGAGACCAAACACAGCGCGCCCTTCGAGCCAACCCTCGCCAATAATTTTTGACAACATGTGCTGCGCATCATCAAATAACTTGCGCGCTTCGCTGCCTTTCGCTTCATCGTCGAAAATTTTCGGGTAACTGCCTTTCAACTCCCAGGTGTGGAAAAAAGGGGTCCAGTCGATGTAAGCGCTGATCTCGTCGAGAGGCAGGCGATTAAGCACCGTCACATCATCGGCACTGTATGCACACTGCCGAGGTTGTGGCGGTTGATAACCGTGCCAATCGATCGCAACTTTGTTGCTGCGCGCTGCATCAAGGGTTAGCCAGCGCGTTTTTTTCTGGCGACTGGCATGGCGCTCACGCACGGCGGCGTAATCGTCATTCAAGTCTGTAACAAACTTTTCGCGCAGCTCCGGTGAGATCAAACTCTGCGCGACACCCACGGCGCGTGATGCATCTTTAACCCAGACGATGGGGTGATCACACTGCGGTGAAATTTTTACCGCAGTGTGCGCCTTCGATGTGGTTGCACCACCAACCATCACCGGAATATTCATGCCCAGGCGCTGCATCTCTTTGGCGATATGGGTCATCTCTTCCAGTGATGGCGTAATCAAACCAGAGAGGCCAATCACATCGACATCATGTTTTTTTGCCGCTTCCAAAATGGTCACGGTGGGCACCATAACGCCGATGTCGATCACTTCAAAATTATTGCACTGCAACACCACGCCGACAATATTTTTACCGATATCGTGCACGTCACCCTTAACAGTCGCCATCAAAATTTTGCCGTTGCTCTGCGCGGCGCCCTCAGCTTTTTCTGCTTCAATAAAAGGGATCAGATGGGCGACGGCCTTTTTCATCACACGGGCGGACTTGACCACTTGTGGCAGAAACATTTTTCCCGCACCAAACAGATCGCCAACGCTGTTCATGCCATCCATCAACGGCCCTTCGATAACGTGGATCGGTCGTTCAAACGACTGGCGTGCCTCTTCCGCATCGGCGACGACATAAGTGTCGATACCTTTGATCATGGCGTGTTCGATGCGCTTGCCCACCGACAAGGTGCGCCACTCCAAATTCTCTTTTTTGAGCTCTTTGCCATCGCCACGATAGCTGTCAGCGATCTCCAGCAGACGATCAGTGCTATCGTCACGGCGGTTTAAAATGACATCTTCGACACGCTCGCGCAGCTGCTGCGGCAAGTCATCGTAGACCGCCAACTGCACCGCGTTAACGATCCCCATATCCATACCTGCTTTGATCGCATGATAGAGAAATACCGCGTGAATCGCTTCGCGCACCGGGTTGTTGCCACGGAAAGAGAACGACACGTTGGAGACGCCGCCGGAGACTTTGGCGTGAGGTAGATTTTGTTTGATCCAGCGCGTCGCTTCAATAAAATCGACAGCGTAGTTGTTATGTTCGTCGATGCCGGTAGCGACGGCAAAAATGTTAGGATCGAAGATAATATCCTGCGGCGGGAAGCCAACTTCGTTGACCAGCAGATCGTAGGAGTTTTTGCAGATTTCGATCTTGCGCGCAAAGGTATCGGCCTGACCCGCTTCATCAAAAGCCATGACCACAGCAGCTGCGCCATATTTTTTGATCAATTTGGCGTACTTGATGAATGGCTCCCTACCCTCTTTGAGCGAGATGGAGTTCACCACACCTTTACCTTGAATGCACTTCAGACCCGCTTCGATGATCTCCCACTTGGAGGAGTCAACCATCACGGGCACCTTTGAGATATCCGGCTCTGATGCAACCAGATTCAGGTAGTGAACCATGGAGGCTTTGCCATCGAGCATCGCTTCGTCCATGTTGATATCGATAATCTGCGCGCCATTGTCGACCTGCTCCCGGCAGACATCCAGCGCTTGGTCAAAATTACCTTCCAGAATAAGGCGTTTAAATTTAGCAGAGCCTGTCACATTGGCACGTTCGCCAACATTAACAAACAGTGACCCCTTACCGATATTGAAAGGCTCCAGACCCGACAGACGACACTCAACAGGAATAGTCGGGATCTGGCGCGGCGCGACATCTTTAACGACCTCAGCAATCGCGCGAATAAAGTCGGGCGACGTACCGCAACAGCCGCCGATGATGTTGAGAAAACCACTCTCGGCCCACTCTTTGATAAAACCGGCCATGTTCTCCGGCGTATCGTCGTAGCCTGTCGGTGCCAACGGATTGGGCAGCCCTGCGTTGGGGTGGGCGCTCACGTAGCAGTTGGCCACGCGCGACAGCTCTTCGACATATTGGCGCAGCTCCTCTGCACCCAGGGCGCAGTTGAGACCGATAGAGATCGGCTCGGCGTGGGCCAACGAGTTATAAAAAGCCTCCGTCACCTGACCGGTCAGCGTACGACCCGACTGATCGGTGATGGTGCCGGAGATCAGCAGCGTGACACCACTCGCTTCAAACACCGTCTGCACAGCAAAGATCGCCGCCTTGGCATTTAAGGTATCGAAAATGGTTTCGATGAGGATGATATCGACACCCCCATCGATCAAGCCACGGCACGCTTCAGAGTAATCGACAACCAGATCGTCAAAGGTGATGTTGCGCGCGGCGGGATCGTTAACATCCGGCGAGATCGAGCAGGTGCTGTCGGTCGGGCCAATAACGCCCGCAACAAAGCGTGGCCGAGCCGGGGTAGCCATCGCATCGCACGCCTCGCGGGCTAGCTTGGCACCGGCGACATTCAGCTCGTAGTTGATCGCTTCAAGGTCATATTTGTGCAGCGTGGTCGCGTTGGCACCGAAGGTGTTGGTCTCGATGATGTCGGCACCAGCCTTCAGGTATTCGCTGTGAATCGCTTTGATGATATCAGGCCTCGTCAGCGTTAACAGATCGTTATTGCCTTTCAGATCCGCACGCCACTGCGCAAAACGTTCGCCGTGGTAGTCCCCTTTGCTTAACTGATAGCGCTGAATCATGGTGCCCATGGCGCCGTCGAGGATAAGAATACGTTGGCTGAGCTGCTGCTCCAGCAGAGATGATGACGAACGGTCGTTCATTGTGTTTACACTTCCTGATTGGTGGCGCTATCGCCACTATTGTTGTCTGTAGTGGTCAGCTCTTGACTAAAAAATGCGTGGACCGCTTCCAGCGAGTGGCTGCGCGGCATCGCGGGCATACTTTTTAAAAATGCCTTGCCGTATGACTTCCCCAGCAGCCGTGGGTCGCAGATCATCAATAGACCACGATCATTGTGACCGCGTATCAGTCGTCCAATCCCCTGCTTTAGCGCGATAACTGCTTGTGGTAACTGGTAGTCGAAAAAGGGGTTACGTCCGGCAGATTTCAGTGCTTCGATACGCGCCTGCAGCACGGGGTTGCCCGGTGACGCAAAGGGTAACTTATCGATAATGACACACGACAGGGCCGGTCCCGGCACATCAACACCCTGCCAAAAGCTGCTGCTGCCAAGCAGTATCGCATTGCCGTGGCGACGAAAACGTGCGACCAGCTCACTGCGTGGCGCGCTGCCCTGCACCAGCAGTGGGTAGTCCAGCGCGCTATGATGAAGTAAACGTGCGGCCTGTTGCAAGGCACGGTGGCTGGTAAACAGCATAAAAGCACGCCCACGACTGGCGCGCAGCACCGGCAGCGCCGCCTCAACAACGGCTGCCGTATAGCTGTCGTGACGCGGATCAGGCATCCCTGCGGGGATATAACAGCAGCTCTGTTGTGCGTAATCGAACGGACTCAACCACTGGCGCGTGACGGCCTGCTCCAACCCCAACTGTGCAGCAAAATGTTTGAATTTTTCGCCCACGGCCAAGGTTGCTGAGGTGAAGATCCAACTGCTGTCATAGTGCGCCAGCCGCTCCTGAAAAGCGCTGCACACCTCAAGCGGGGTGTGATGCAGCGTGAATGCGTGCTGGCCGCTCGAAAGCCAGGGAATGGCATCTGCCACATCGTCGCGCGTGAGCTGCTCAAAATGGTGGCGCTGCTCGTCACAACGACGCGCACACTGCTCAAGATTTTTGCTCCGCAGTGCGGCGCTGGCCAGTGACTGCTGTAGCTGCTGCAACGCGCTACTGAGCTGCTCAACGCGATGCCGAAAATGGGCACAATGGGCTGCATCGGACCACGCCACACTGAGCCCTTCCGTGCGCTCTGCGCGGTGTTCAACGTCGCGAAGAGCCGCGACCATGGCGCTAACGGCGGCACCCAGCATATCGGCATGCTCACTGAGCTGGCGTTGGTCGGGAGCGTCCTGCTGCTGAGCGCTGCGGCTATCCTCCGTCAATCGTTGCAGTTGACGGCTCGCCAGCGATCGGCCAAAAAAGCGTGCCGCAATCTCGGGCAGCTGGTGAGCCTCGTCGATAATAAATGCGTCGGTAGCGGCAAGCAGCGCGTTATAACCTTCATCGCGCAGTGCCATATCAGCCAACAACAGGTGATGGTTGATGATGACGATCTGCGCCTGCTCTGCCTGTTGTCGCGCCCGCATCAAGAAACAGTGCTCAAACTGGGCACACTGCTGATCGGTGCAATCGTCTGCGCTGGCGGTTACGTGTGACCATATCCGCGCCTGCTCACTGATCTGCGTCATCTCGCCGATGTCGCCACTGTGCGTCTGCTTCGCCCACGCATGGATGGCATGCAACTGCACGCCCTGCTCACTGTCGTGGCTGGCACCCTGCTCGATATGTTGTTGCAGACGGTGCAGGCAGAGGTAGTTAGCGCGCCCCTTGAGCAGCGCAATCGGGCTGGAGAGCGCCAACGCTGCACGCACTTGGGGGAGGTCTCGGTAGAAGAGTTGATCCTGCAGGTTTTTGGTGCCGGTGGCGATGGTGACTTTTGCGCCAGAAAGCAGCGCGGGAACAAGATAGGCGAGCGTTTTCCCGGTGCCCGTACCGGCCTCGGCAATCAACATACTGCCATTAGCAATCGCATCGGCGATCGCATCAGCCATCTCCTGCTGCTCAATACGTGGGGTGAATCCGGGGATATGGCGGGCCAGCGGTCCGCCAGCGGCCAGCAGTCGTGCAGCGCGTTCCATCGGTACTTGCAAACTTAATCAGCGATTGACTTGGTTATCCCAAACACCATCGTCCAGCAGGCCATCTTCGCGGCTCCAAACCAGCTGGGCGATGACCTTGAATTTCGCCACCGACAGCGCACCACGTTTGCTGCGTTTGGCGCTGCTGTCCACCATGGCATCGAGCAGCTGCTCTCTATGCGCTTCGTAAATTTCGGTGGTTTCGAAGTGCTCGTCCATCATCACCAACACCACGCTGTCCCACTGCTGATCAACTTTCAGCTGACCGACGCGCTGACGGCTTGCCTTGCTCTCATCGAAGATAGCGCGGCCCTTGATCTGAATGCGCCTGCCCTCTCTGAGGCCACGACCGATGGCATCGTACCCCACCGATTGCTCGGGACACAGCTCGAGGTCGAGCAGCTTTGCCGCATCATATTGAGCCACTTCGCCACTGACACCACCGAGCGATTTACCGGTAGCCTTGCGGTAGTCACTGGCCAGCCTGCGCGCTTCGCCAATCAGTTTATCCAGAGAGTAGATGCTCAACCGCTTGTTCCCGTTATCAAGTCGCCCGCTATTCTAGCACCCCTTTTTGTTTGTGCAGCAGCCGGACGGATACCGAATGAAAAGCAAGTCGTGCAACGATCGAGCAACGTTAACCCACGTCAATATAGTCAAAGGTATCCGTAAGCCGTTCTCTTAACTGCTTCATGTCGCGACGACGTTCAAGTAGACGACGTATTTTTGCTGCGCGGATGCGTTTGGATTCGCCATCTGCAGGCAATAGGCTTTTCTGTTCTTCATCGGTTATATCAAGGTTAACAAGCATCTCATCGACTGTATCGATACTCATGGTGTCTCCTTAGAATTCAGTCGCTGCAAACAGTGCATTTCAGACCAAAACCAGATGGCTCATGCACTGAACCCAGTGTTGACTCAAAGCTAACACCGGGTTGACGAAAACGGATAAGTGACAGAGAGGGTTTCCTGGCACTCATCATGCGAGGCGTCCGCTGCGGTTGTCTGTTGTGTAGATAGATCGTTGCTCGGTCGATGCCGACAACGAATGTCCATACCCTATATAGCGGATCGTTACCCAAACAAATTGAATTGAATCGCTATGAAAACAGGATCATCAGCTTTGGGTTGTGCACCCCGTCACTAATTTAGACCTTTGAAATACGAGGATAACTACGATGAAGTACCCGTACGTTGCTGCTGTCCGGCAAACTTGGCACACAGTGCACCAGCGACAAAGCCACTGACATGGCCTTCCCATGAGACAAAAGGGTTGACGGGCAGTAGCCCCCACAGAGCGCCACCATAAAGAAAAAAGATCACCGCAGAGAACAGGATATTGCTCCACTTGCGTTGAAAAATACCAATAAACAGCGCATAACCGAGCAGCCCGTAGATATAGCCACTGGCACCGATATGCACACTATCCGGGCGGCCGATAAGCCAGGTGAGAAAACCACCGATGAGAATAATCTCGATAGAGATCGTCAGTGATTTCTTCCCCTGCACTGTAAAAAATAGCATACCGAGCAGAACCAGACTCACCGTGTTGGTTATCAGATGTAGCAAGTTGGCGTGCAGAAACGGCGCCGCAACGATACCAATCAAACCGCTGAACGTGCGTGGTACGATGCCAAATTGTTGCAGTGGTAAAAAATATTGCAGTCCGTAAACCACCCACATAACAACGATGGCGATGAGCAGTACTTTAGCAGGAGAGCGCGTTATCATGAGCGTTAATAGCATCTGTTGTCGAAAAATAGGCTAGCGAGTCTAACACCATTTTTATACACGAAACACAGCACTGATTCATCGTCACGAATAGTGATAAAATGAAATAAGTGGGAAAACAGAAATGCAAAGCAGTCACCATGAAACACTTATTCAAACGTTGCAAAACGCCGCGCTTTATACTCATCCTGTCACACAATTTCAAGTCATTGAGACCCACATATCCTGGGTTATTCTCACCGGCGAGTTTGCCTACAAAATAAAAAAGCCGCTTGATCTCGGATTTCTTGACTTCTCCACACTGGAAAAACGTCGTTACTACTGCCATGAAGAGCTGCGCTTGAACCAGAGGCTGGCCAAGCCGCTCTACCTCGAGGTTGTCACTATCTGCGGCAGCGCGCAAAACCCGACACTTAAAACAGCGCCTTGTGCTCATGAAACAGTCATCGAGTATGCCGTCAAGATGTGCCAGTTTCCCCAGTCCGCACAGCTGGACCGACTACTCGCGACAGAGAAAAAAGGTGAAGGTGAAACAGTTGGCGTCAGATGTATGGATAAGCTTGCGATGCAGATTAACCACTTCCATCAAAACATACCGAGCGCGGGAACCAATGATCCATTCGGCACGGCCAACGCTGTGTTACAGCCGATTATTGAAAATTTTGAGCAGATTCGAGCACTACTTGAACAGCCGCAACAGATTGAGCAACTACAGCGACTTGAAGTATGGATGCGTGCCTTTCACCAACGTCATTGGAACGATTTTCAGCTGCGCAAAAAAGAGGGGTTTATCCGTGAGTGCCACGGTGACATGCATCTGGCAAACATGGTTTTGCTGGATGATGAACCGCTTATTTTCGACTGCCTGGAGTTCAATGACACACTGCGCTGGATCGATGTTATCAGCGATATTGCCTTTCTGGTGATGGATCTGCAGGATCGACAGCGCTCTGATCTGGCATTTCATTTTCTAAACGCCTACCTGGAACGCAGCGGTGACTACTCAGGCTTGACGCTGCTGCGCTACTACCTGATCTATCGCGCCATGGTGCGCGCCAAGGTAGCCGTGATCAGGCTTGGTCAGGCGCACATTGATGACGTTGAGAAAAAATCAGTATGGCAGCAGTACCGTGAGTACATCTCTCTGGCAGAGCAGTATACAGATCAACGTGCCATGCCTGTAATTATTACTCATGGCCTCTCTGGTTCAGGGAAATCTATCGTGAGCCAACAGCTTGCTGACCACTACGCGGCCATACGTTTACGCTCTGATGTGGAGCGTAAACGCTTGCACGGGCTCGCTGCGAATGATCACTCGCAGTCAAAACTGGGCGACGGTTTATACAGCACAGCGGCTGGAGAAAAAACCTACGAACGGCTGACAGAGCTGGCCACACAAGTGATTCACGCGGGCTTCCCGGTAGTTATTGACGCCGCATTTTTAAAAAGAGAACAGCGCGAAATTTTTCGTGCGCTTGCTCGGCAACTGCGTGTACCCTTTGCTATATTGCATGTAAAAGCCCCCGAAAAACTGCTACGCAAATGGATCGAGCAGCGCAGTAAAAAAGGGGACGATGCATCGGAAGCGAACATCGAAGTGCTTGAGCAGCAGATAAAATACTATCGCCCTTTGAGCGATGATGAAGAGGTGTACTGTATAACAGTCGATACCCAAAACACCATTAACGTGGATGAGATTATATTGGCCCTGGGCAGAGTTGTTTCAAGCCAGGCTAATACTTAAACACTACATAGAGAGTAGATTTTCTACAGATCGATATAATCGATGATCAGTTGAGCAGTGCGTTGACCACGGTATTCGTTCACATCCAGCTTGTACACCAGATGTACTTCATTAACACCTTCGAGCTGCGTCGTATCATCAACGTTGAATGCGATGGCATCAATCAATCGCGAATCGTGTGCAACGCGCAGCGTTATTTTTAGGTGGTTTTCGCCAACCACGCGCTGACTCACTACCTCAAACACACCATCAAACAGTGGTTCAGAAAACCCCTGCCCCCACGGTGCAGCATTGCGTAACGTTTCAGCAAGCTCCAAATTGAGCTGATTTGCTGTTAGCTCACCGTCTGACAGCATCACGCCTTTCAGCTCATCACCATCAAGCTGACGCAGCACCGCTTCGTTAAATGCCTGTTTAAAAGGTTCAAAATGATCACTTGCCAAAGTTAATCCAGCAGCCATCGCGTGGCCACCAAATTTTTTAAGCATGTCCGGGTGTTGAGCAGCAATGGCTTCGAGGACATCTTTAACATGAACACCCGGCACCGAACGGGCAGAGCCTTTGATCTCACCAGCCTCGGTCGAAGGGGCAAAAGCGATCACCGGACGATGCAGCTTCTCTTTGATGCGCGATGCCAGAATACCAATAACACCCTGATGCCAACTCTCATCATAGAGGCACAGCCCGGCGGCGATGGCGTCACTGTCAACGCTGAAAGTGTCATCCAGCACATCCAGTGCACTCAATGCCTGTTGGCGCATTTCGTTCTCAATCGAACGCCGCTCGCGGTTGAGACTGTCCAGCTTTTGCGCCATTTCGCTGGCAACGCCGGGATCGTCACTGAGCAGGCACTCGATACCCTGCGCCATATCTTCAAGGCGCCCGG
>JAADGQ010000072.1 GCA_013152295.1 Gammaproteobacteria bacterium
TCACCATTGCGGCACTATCGAGAAGCCCAAACTTATGTTTGATCGAAGTGCCTGCCAGCCATGGCCGTTTGCCGTGGCGGGTCCGCCAGAGCAGGTCGTCACCACTGATCGTGACCACCCCCAGTACCTTGCCGCACGCCAATGCCCACTGGGAACCCTTGATCACAGCAATTTTCGCCAGACGGCCATTAACATCTTGCAGCTGCGAACACTGGGTATCCGGCAAAATAAAGCAGCCAAGATCGATCACTTTCACATCGTTCCCCTGATAGGAGAACACGCCCAAATACCAAGGGTGTGGCGCAGCGATCGGCCGAATGGAGTCACTCCAATCCAGCGAACACTGCAACGCCGACATCGGCAGTGCCAGCTTTAACCCTGCAACGCTAAAAACAACGCACTGAAAAGGTCGATGCGCCCAATCGGGGACAATGGCGTCTTCCTCTGTCTTAGTCTCGGCTTCGACACCACTTTTGGCACAAACGACATCGCCATCTTTAATATCGGCAGATGGCGACAAAGCAGCAGAATTAGTAGTTACAGCGTGCGTTTCTATCTCGGGGCTAACGGGGTCGGAAGGAGGGGTCGGGGAGTGAATCGGTACTGGAGCCTCTTCGCTCTCCACCTTCAGCAGAGAGTCCATATAGACTTCCAATGCCTGTTGTTGGCCCAATAAACTCTGTTTGCGATGCCCCGTTACAGCGCTCATTGCATAGCTACCGCATCGTCTTTTACGCGTTGCTCGCTAGCGGCCAATAACACATCCAACAAGCCACTGTAAGCCAGTGTCCCGCGCCCGCCGGGTTTGAATAGAGGCAGTGGCACCCCAGCCTGGCTGGCATCACGAAACTGGGTATCAACAGGGATCACGCCAGACCAGACGTTGTCCGCGTAACGCTCACGCAGGTGACGCAGTGACTCTGTAGAGGCGCGGGTACGACGGTCAAAAAGTGTTGGCACCACAATATAAGGTAGCTGCTGATGGCGTGCGCGCGTAATCATGGTCAGGGTGTGCAGCATTCTCTCCAACCCCTTCAGCGCTAAAAACTCCGTCTGCACCGGCACAATCAAGCGCTCGCAAGCGGCCAGCGCATTGACCATCAACACGCCCAACATTGGTGGGCAATCGATGATCGCGCAGTCATAATGCATAGACACTCGATCCAGCGCCCGCGATATCACCAACCCTTTGCCATCCTGAGTGCCAAGCTGGCGGTCCAGCGTCGCCATCGCTGTAGAGGCCGGCAGCAGATCCATGCCACTAAACGGCAACGACTGCGCCAGGCGCGACACCGCAGAGACACCCTCGCTAAAGAGCGAATAGACGCTCTCTTCCGCAGTGTCGGGGTCAAAACCAAAATAGGAGCTGAGCGAACCGTGCGGATCTAAATCCAGCAGCAGCGTGCGCTCACCACGTGCCGACAGCAACGCAGCCAGTGTTACCGCCGTCGTCGTTTTACCCACACCCCCCTTTTGGTTGGATACGGCCCAGACTCTCATCACTGCTCCTCCCGTCCGCCACTCAAATCTGGCTGCCGCAAGTCGATAGGCGCAGCCGTTTCGAAGGGCATATCGATCACTGGAAAGACACCACGATCTGTCTTCTCTTTGTAAGTCACATCCGTTGGTTCACCGGGAATAGCTGGGGGGGTAGCAAGAGGCATCTCTGGGACTGGATCAGGGCGTGCAGGCGCCCTCCCCTCCTCGGCAACAGCGGCAACTTTTGCCGTGCCGTGACCGGCATCGGACTGTGCATCCGCTTCGGCGGCTGCAACAGGAGCAGTGACCGGGTCCGCCGCCGTAGCCTGTGCTATCTGTTTCTCTTTCTGTTCATCCGTGAGCATCTGCCGCACATCGACACCGGCCAACACCACCAACACCACCCTGCGATTATTGCTACGCCCTTGCGGTGTATCGTTGCTATCGATCGGCTGAAATTCACCATAGCCAATGGCCGCCATACGCCGCGGATCGACATGTTGTTTCATAAAAAGATGCACGACAGTCGCGGCGCGAGCCGCTGAGAGCTCCCAATTAGAGCGAAATTCACTGGTAGAGATCGGCACCGAATCGGTGAAGCCCTCCACATGAATCGGATTGGGGAATTGATTGAGAATATTCGCCAATGATTTGAGGATGCCACGCGCTTCCGGCTGTAGTGTGGCAACGCCACTGGAGAAAAGAATGCTGCTTTTAATCTCAACCTCCATCCAGAACTGATCACGGCGAACCTCGATCAGTTTCTCTGCTATCAGGCCAGCCAGAGCACGCTCGATACGATCCGATATCTCCTTCAGTGCCTGAGCGCCTTTGAGTTTGCCATCGCCCTTGGCACCATCGCTGGCAAGCTTTGGCGCACGCTTTGATGGTTTGAATTTTCCTGTTTCGTCAGGACTATCCATCAACACATCGGGCACAGGGAACTCAGGCGGCGGCTTTATTGCGTAGGGGGACTTGCGCAGGTCATAGCTAATATCCTGTGGCGATTTGGAGAAGGCACCCACCTGAATCGGTTCAAGTGATTTATTGGGATTTCTGAACGCTGCTGTCAAAGCCTCGGAGAGCACCCGATACTTCCCCTCATTTACTGACGAGATGGAGTACATCACCACAAAGAATGCGAACAGCAACGTAATGAAGTCTGCATAAGAGACCAACCAGCGCTCATGATTTTCATGCTCTTCAGGCTTTTTTTTGCGTGCCATAGCGTTAGCAACAACGACCCCTGCAACCCGTCAGTTTTCTGTCAACCCGCTCCGTCATACCGCTATCAGCGACATATTGCTGGCTGTTTTAAAACCTCGAACGAAACTCATGCAGGTCAATGCAGGTTCTGTTCCTGAATGCGGGCACAAACGAAAGGCGGCGCCATTTGAATGTTGACTCCGCGTTGCCTATCATTGCGCAGATCGCTACCCCACCCTTTTCACTTCACCTCAGGTTTTCAATAACACCATGTTTGATTCACTCACAGACCGCCTCGGCACTACCCTCAAAAAGCTCCGCGGCCAGGGGCGCCTCAGCGAAGACAACATTAAAGATGCCATGCGCGAAGTGCGTATGGCGCTGCTTGAGGCCGACGTAGCGCTGCCGGTGGTGCGCGAATTTATCGCCAAAGCCAAAGAACGAGCCATTGGGCAGGAGGTATTGCAGAGTCTGACGCCCGGCCAGGCGCTGGTTAAAGTGGTTCAGGATGAGTTGGTCAGCATCATGGGGGATGCCTGCGAAGAGCTGAACCTGGCAGCACAACCGCCCGCGGTGATTCTGATGGCAGGCCTGCAAGGGGCGGGTAAAACCACCACGGTGGGCAAGCTGGCGCGCTTTCTTAAAGAGCGCCACAAAAAATCGGTGATCGTGACCAGCTGTGACATCTATCGCCCGGCGGCGATTGAGCAGCTGAAAACGGTTGCCGCAGAAGTTGAGGCAGAATTTTATCCCAGCGCCACCTCCGACAAGCCGGTGAAGATCGCCAAAGGTGTGCTAAAACACGCGCGCAAACAGCACATCGACGTAGTGATCGTCGATACAGCAGGTCGCCTGCATATCGACGCCGAGATGATGGACGAGATCAAAAAGATCCACGGCGTGCTCAACCCCATCGAAACACTTTTTGTGGTCGATAGTATGACTGGGCAGGATGCCGTACATACTGCCAAAGCATTCGATGAGGCACTGCCACTGACCGGCGTCATCTTGACCAAAACTGATGGCGATGCGCGCGGCGGTGCAGCGCTGTCGGTACGCCATATCACTGGCAAACCGATCAAATTCCTCGGCGTGGGTGAGAAGAGCGATGCGCTGGAACCGTTCCACCCCGATCGCGTAGCGTCACGAATTTTGGGCATGGGGGATGTGCTGAGTCTGGTCGAAGAGGCACAGCGCTCCGTCGATCACAAAAAGGCCGAGAAATTTGCCCGCAAGATGCAAAAGGGTCAGGGCTTTGATCTTCAGGATTTTCGCGATCAGCTGCAACAGATCAGCAGCATGGGTGGTATTAGCAGCCTGGTCGACAAGCTGCCCGGCATGTCCAACATCTCCGACAAGATGAAAGACCAGGTTAACAATGATCACACCAAACAGCTGGAAGCGATCATCAACTCCATGACGCCGCAAGAGCGACGCTTTCCCGCTGTGATCAAAGGCTCACGCAAACGTCGCATCGCCGCCGGCTCAGGCACTCAGGTGCAGGATGTCAATCGTTTGTTAAAGCAGTTCACGCAGATGCAGAAGATGATGAAGCGTATGTCCAAGGGTGGCGGCATGGCCAAGATGATGCGCAACATGAAAGGCCAACTGCCGTTTTGAGGTGATCAAGTTTGAACTACTACAGATAAACGCATCTGGTCTCTATTCGTAGTGCGTCCATAACCGAATAATTTTTATTACTTTTTCATTCTCGTATACTTGATACACAAGTCTATGCTGAATATTAATTCGTCTTGAGTAAGCGCCAGATAAATCACCCACCAACTTTTCATATGGGGGTGGGTTTTGATAGGGGTTCTTTTTTACCAATTCCAGAAGTATCTGAGCCTTTTTCTTTAGTCCCGATGCAGATAGTTTTTTGGCATCTTTTTGTGCTTGTTTTGTATACACCACCCCCCAGCAGCTCACCAATCAAGCTCCTTGGAGCATTTTGCTAAATCTTCTTTCATGCCCTCTTGTATGGACTCCCTCATTCCCTGTACTGAGAGCAAATGGAGAGTTTCAGTAACGGCGTTCCAATCATCTTCGGAGACAAGGACCGCATTACCCCTTTTCCCAGTTATTACAATGGGTTGATGTGTTTCTG
>JAADGQ010000149.1 GCA_013152295.1 Gammaproteobacteria bacterium
ATCATGACATTGACCGCAACCCGGTTGCGGCGGGGGCTGTGGATCGTCGGTCTGCTCACACTGCCAGCGATCCTGGTCTGGCAGCTTGCGCCGAAGGCGGACTATCTGCCGCAAGGTAATCGCAACCTGGTATTCGCCATGATCATGCCGCCCCCCGGCACCAATATTGATTACATCGCAAAAGATATGGGCGAGGTGATTGCCCAGCGTATGCAGCCATACATTGACGGTGATGAGTCGCCTCATGTGAATGACTATTTCTTCGTCGCCTCTTCCCGCTTCGTATTTATGGGCGCGCGTACCAAGGATGCTAAGCAGACGAAGGCGTTGGTGCCGCTAATTAATTCCTCGCGGTTTTCCCGATACGTTGGCGTTTGCCAAACGTTCGTCACTGTTTGGCGGATTTGGTACGGGCAACACGATCGATGTCGATCTACAGGGGCGCAGCATTGAGTCGTTACTGCAGGCGGCGCAAGTAGGTTTTGGCACGATTCACCGTATCTTGCCGGGTGCGTCAGTGCGACCTTTCCCCGGTCTCGATCTGTCAGATCCCGAACTGCGTCTGACACCGATAGAGCGCAACATTGTTGAGGCGGGTTGGGATCGCAGCACTCTGACCGGAATCATCCGCGCGCTGGGCGACGGCCTCTTTGTGGGCGACTACTTTGATGGTGAGCAGCGCCTCGACATCATCCTCAGAGCGGTGCCGTGGTCCACACCGGAAGAGCTGGCCAATTTGCCGTTGGCAACGCCCGATGCCGGAGTGCTGCCGCTCAATGCGCTGGTGGATATCACGCGTACCGCTGGCCCGGCGGAGATTCGGCGTATCGATCGGCGGCGTACCATCACCCTGCGGGTGACGCCACCGGAGGGCATGTCGCTTGACGAGGCGGTGCGTATTATCCGCGAAAAAGCGCAGCCGGTGATGGTCAATTTAATGCCGGAAGATGGCGATATCCGCTACGCGGGCACCGCTGATAAGCTGGAAACCGCCAAAGCCAACATGCTCGGTAATTTTATTCTCGCCATTGTCATTCTCTATCTGTTGATGAGCGCACTGTTTCGCTCATTTCTCGACAGCCTGCTGGTGGTGTTGGCGATTCCGCTGGCAACAGTGGGTGGCGTATTGGCGCTGTTAGCGATCAACTCGATGGGCATATTTCAACCGATGGATCTGCTGACCATGATCGGTTTCATTATTCTGCTCGGCCTGGTGGTTAATAACGCGATTTTGCTGGTGCATCAGACCCGCAGCGCCGAGCGCGAGGGTTTGTGCCGCGCTGCTGCGGTGGAGCAGGCGGTGCGTATGCGCTTGCGGCCAATATTGATGAGTACGCTCACCAGCATCTTCGGCATGCTGCCGCTGCTGCTGATGCCCGGTGCGGGCTCCGAACTCTATCGGGGATTGGCGGCGGTGATTGTTGGTGGCATGGCGGTCAGCACGGTGTTCACGCTGCTGCTGCTGCCCAGTTTGTTGCGCATTGGGGAAGGTGCGTCTCAAGCACAAGCAGGAAAAACACCGCCACCGCAGCCGCAATTGCGCTCGGTGGCCGAGTAGTTGCAGTACGGCTTATCCATTTTTACGAGGGCGCTTTTTGCAGTAGCTCTCTGGCCATAAACAGTGCAGCAATGCTGCGTGCTTCGCTGCACTCATCCTGAAGCAGAAGCGTATCCAGTTCACTGAGGCACCACGGCACCACTTCGATCTCTTCGGGCTCGTCGCCCTCAAGCTTTTTGGGGTAGAGCTGCTGGGCCAGCACAATGTGTGTGGCATGGTTGAGGTAGCTCGGCGAGGTGGTCAGTGAGCGCAGTAGCGTCAACTTGCGAGCGCCGTAGCCGACCTCTTCCATCATTTCGCGGTTGGCGGCTTGCAGCGCTGACTCGCCATCTTCGATGCGCCCTTTGGGCAGCGCCAGCTCGTAACGTTGTACGCCCGCCGCGTATTCACGAATGAGCAGCACCGTATCGTCATCGCGCATGGGGATGATCAGTACCGCGCCGTTGGCCGAGCCGAGCAGGCGCTCATACTGTACCTCAACGCCGTTGGAGAAGCGTAGATCCATCTGCTCAATGGTGAACAGGCGCGATTTAGCGACAATTTTTGACTGCAATAAACGCGGTGGTTTTGCCATGGCTCTACCTGCTACTGGCTAACTAGCTCTTCTTCTCTTTTTTCTTTTTGTCCCACTTTTTAAAGCGTTTGCGGCAATATTTAAGCAGCTGTTCGTAGTTGGTGAAGTAGAGGTCAAAGCCCTCTTCAGCGGGTGAGTCGAGCTCGCAATGGTCGTTGGTGTGGTCGCGACAGATCGGCGGACGGGTTTCGTAGATGGCGCATTTTCCATCCGCCTCCAAATGTTCACAGCTGCCATTGAAGAGCAGAAACCAGCCGTCGCTGTCTTTGTAAACTTCGACATTCTGGTGAGAGACCTGCCACAGCAGCAGTCTAAAATCGTCCTTCGAGCGCGGCTTGTCGAGCTGTTGGGTGACATAGGTACAGCAGCGCGAGTCAGGGCAGTAACTGCATTTGGTCTCGGCTGTTACGTCAATGGGGATGTCGATTTTTTTTTGCATGTCAGACCTTACGGTAGACTTCGGCGTTCTGTTCGGTGAACTTATCCGCCATCTCCTGCATGCCTTTGAGCTGAATCTCTTTGACGGATGCGCCCTGCTGGTTGGCGTAGTCTCTGACCTCTTGGCTGATCTTCATGGAGCAGAAACGTGGACCGCACATGGAGCAGAAATGGGCGATTTTAGCGGACTCTTTGGGCAGCGTCTCGTCATGGAATTCACGTGCTTTTTCCGGATCGAGGCCGAGGTTGAATTGATCCTCCCAACGGAATTCAAAGCGCGCTTTGGAGAGCGCGTTGTCGCGGATCTGTGCGCCGGGGTGCCCTTTGGCAAGGTCGGCGGCGTGAGCCGCAATTTTGTAGGTGATGATGCCGGTACGCACATCCTCTTTGTCGGGCAGTCCAAGGTGCTCTTTGGGGGTGACGTAGCAGAGCATGGCGCAGCCGTACCAGCCGATCATTGCTGCGCCGATGCCGGAGGTGATGTGGTCGTAGCCGGGGGCGATGTCGGTGGTCAGTGGCCCCAAGGTATAAAAAGGCGCTTCGCCACATTCGTCGAGCTGTTTGTCCATGTTGACTTTGATCATATGCATCGGCACATGGCCGGGGCCTTCGATCATCGTCTGCACGTCGTGTTTCCAGGCAATTTTGGTCAGTTCGCCCAGTGTCTCCAGCTCGGCGAACTGGGCTTCGTCGTTGGCATCGGCAATGGAGCCGGGGCGCAAGCCGTCGCCCAGCGAGAAGGAGACATCGTACGCCTTCATGATCTCGCAGATCTCTTCGAAGTGGGTGTAGAGGAAGTTCTCCTGATGGTGCGCCAGACACCACTTGGCCAAAATAGCGCCGCCGCGTGAGACGATGCCGGTGACGCGTTTGGCGGTCAACGGGATGTGAGCGAGACGTACGCCGGCATGGATGGTGAAGTAGTCAACGCCCTGCTCGGCTTGTTCGATGAGGGTGTCGCGGTAGATCTCCCAGGTGAGGTTTTCAGCGACGCCATCGACCTTCTCTAATGCCTGGTAGATTGGCACGGTGCCGATGGGTGCCGGGCTGTTGCGAATGATCCACTCGCGGGTTTCGTGGATATTCTTGCCGGTGGAGAGATCCATTACCGTATCACCGCCCCAGCGGATGCCCCAGATCATCTTCTCTACCTCTTCTGTAATGGAGGAGGAGAGCGCCGAGTTGCCCAGGTTGCAGTTGATCTTGACCAAAAAATTGCGGCCGATAATTACCGGCTCTAACTCAGGATGGTTGATGTTGGCCGGGATAATGGCGCGCCCCTGAGCGATCTCTTCACGTACAAATTCGGGGGTGATCTGGGCAGGAATCGCTGCGCCAAACGATTCGCCTTTGTGTTGAGTCAGCAAACCTTGATCGCGAACGCTATCCAGACGCATGTTTTCGCGAATAGCCACGTACTCCATCTCTGGTGTGATGATGCCGCGTCGCGCGTAGTGCATCTGCGATACATTTTTCCCCGCTTTGGCGCGCAACGGTTGGCGCAAATTGGGGAAGCGCAAGTAGGCGGTGCTGGTGTCTGCAGCGCGCTGGCGGGAGTATTGCGAGCTCTGTCCGTCGAGCGCTTCACAATCGCCTTGGGCGGCAATCCACGGTGAGCGGATCGCGGGAATGCCCTCGCGCAGATCGACCTCCATCGTGGTGTCGGTAAACGGGCCGGAGGTATCGTAGACCACGATGGCCGGGTTCTCTTCCATCCCCGTTTTGGTTGGTGTAGCTGAGAGCTTGATTTCGCGCATCGCTACCCGGATATCGGGACTGCTGCCCTCAACGTGAATTTTTTTCGAGTTGGGGAATGGCTGCACCGAGGGTTTCATCGGCACATCAATCAGCTCTTTGGGGGTTGCACTCATAACAAAAGGGTCTCTGGCTGCGATGGGGTGGTGTCCACTAGCGGACAATCATCGGAAAAGGGTTGAAACAGGACTGGCTACGCGTTGATCAGGGAGGATTTTCACCCGCAGAAATCTATAGAATCAGTTGATGATTTGCAAGTCTGTATCACTACCTGCCTAAAAATAGGCGTCTGGCTTTCTTGCCATGGTTATACAAAGCGCTTAGTCTCTAGTGCTTTCGTTTTCCAGCTATTTTTCTGGACGCCAGTTAACCGTAAGTGAGAGGTTTGGTCATCGCGATGGAATTACAACAAGCCCGTTACAACATGATTGAGCAGCAGATACGACCGTGGGAGGTGCTTGATCAGCGTGTTCTTGATCTGTTGGAGAGCACTCCGCGTGAGGAGTATGTTCCTGACGCTTACCGTCAGCTCGCTTATGCAGATATTGCCATCCCTCTGGCCCACGGTGAGGCGATGCTGCATCCAAAAGAGGAGGCACGTCTGCTCCAGGCACTTGATGTCAGGTCGGGCGATACCATTTTGGAAGTGGGCACTGGCAGTGGTTACTTTACGTCACTGTTGGCCAAGTCGGGGCGCACTGTTGTCAGTGTGGATATCGTTGAAGAGTTTACGAGCAGTGCCGCCAGCTGTTTGGCTAGCCACGGCATTACCAATGTCACCTTTGAGAGCGGTGATGCTGCTGCGGGCTGGGATCAGGGTGCGCCTTATGACGTTATTGCAATCACCGGCTCACTGCCTGTGCTGCCTGACACCTATAAAAAATCGTTAAATATTGGTGGACGCTTGATTGCGATCGTCGGCACCTCTCCGGTGATGGAGGTGCTGCTGGTGACGCGGGTTGCAGCTGCAGAGTGGTTAACAGAGAGCCTCTTTGAGACCGATCTGAAACCGCTACGTAATGTTGTTGAGCCCTCCCGATTTGTATTTTAACCATCCGGCAATATCCACTGCTGGCTGCGCGCCAAGGTTGCTTATTCCATTTCAGGGCATCATGACGGATCGCTGGGCAAGGCGGCGGCTGGCTGAGGTATCTGTACGGATGCTTGTAGCGGCAATGTTGCTGCTTCTGTGCGCCGGACAGAGTTCGGCAGCGGATCTGCTGGCGGTCTACCGCTCCGCCCTCGACAACGATCCTCAGCTGCGTCAGGCGCAGAAGAGTCGTCAGGCTGTTGTTGAGGCGCGCAAGCAGGCGCGCTCCAACTTGCTACCGCAACTCTCTTTCTCTGCCGATGTGACACGCAATACGCGGGATCAGGTATTTGATTCCACACAGTTTGGCAGTTTTGGTGGCGTTCAGCGCTTTAACAGTCATGGTTATTCGTTGGCTCTGACGCAGCCGATTTACCGTCACGAAAACTACGTGGGTTTGCGCCAGGCAAGTGCGGCAATCCATCAGGCCGATGCGGAGTTGAGCGCTGCTGAGCAGGCGCTGATGGTGCGTATTGCGGAGCGTTATTTCGATGTGTTGGCGGCGCTGGATGATCTGGCGTTTGCACAGGCAGAGCTGCGCGCACTTGAAAGGCAGCTAGAGCAGACGCGACAGCGCTTCGAGGTTGGCCTCATCGCGATCACCGATGTGCACGAGGCGCAGGCACGTCACGACTTGACGGTGGCGCGCAAAATCGCCGCGCAAAATCAGGTGTCGGATAGTCGTGAAGCGCTTCGGGAGTTCACGGCAGGTGATGTCAGCGAGCTCTCTCTGTTGATGGCGAAGACGCCTTTGGTGACTCCTGAACCTGCCGATGTGGAGCAGTGGGTTGCGAGTGCGCTGGAGCACAATCCGCAGCTGGTCGCGGTGCGCCACGCCAATGAGGTGCTGCGTCACGCGGTGGAGCTACAGCGGGCGGGTCACTACCCCTCACTTGACTTTGTTGCCAGCCGTTCGCGTGCAGTCTCTGGGGGCGGTAGCTTCGGCGGCAGTGAGATCGATTCGACAACCCTCGCTTTGCAGCTTAATGTGCCGATCTATCAAGGTGGCGTGGTGAGTTCACGCACGCGTGAGGCACTTCTTCGCTATGAGCAAAACCGTGAGGTGCTTGAGCAGCAGCGCCGTGCGGTGCTGCGTCAAGCGCGGGAGGCTTATCGCGGCGTGGTGGCCAGTATCAGTCAGGTGACGGCGCTGGAGCAGGCGGTGATCTCCAGTCGCAGTGCGATGGAGGCGATTGAGGTGGGGCTGGAGGTTGGTACGCGCACTACTGTCGATCTGTTGCAGGCGCGCCAGGCACTATTTCTGGCGCAGCGCGACTATGCTCGTGCTCGCTACGACTATATCCTCAATACGTTGCGTCTGAAGCAGGCGGCGGGTCTGTTATCAGTGGATGATTTGATGCAGATTAGCCGCTGGTTGCAACGCTGAGCGCCTATTTTCCTTCTGGCTCACTTTTACCTTTCCCCTGCTCTTGGTTATGTGCCCGGTCATAGCCACGGTAGCGCGTTTTTGCTCACAGCCACAGAGACGATGTAGGCAAAGATCAGCAGCGATGCGGCAAAGCAGATTGTGCGCGTTGTCGCTGTACCTCCTCTCATCGCCATAAATCCCAGGCCAATATAGACAATGAGCCCCACGACTTTTGCACTCAGCCACGTGTTGGTGAACGGGTACTGTCCGATAATCACGGTCAATAGGATGCCGCTGGCGAGAAATAGTGTATCGATAACATGTGGCACCACTCTGGCCCAGATGCTGTTTAGCAGCGGTGAGTGACGAAGCATCCAGTAGTTGCGCAGCAGATAGAGCGTAATGCTCAGTGCAGCGCAGCTGATGTGCAGCGATTTGAGTGGTGAGTAGTATTCGTGCATGGGTCTGTTACGGTCGCAACAGATACACCAAGCCGTGATGGTTGGTTGCTATGTTTTAAACAGCTCTGACTTGATAGTGGCGACTTGGCGGCGCAGCTTGGCGCTCTCTGCAAGACGGCTTTTCGTGCGTTTGGTTGCTGCAGATACGGTAGAGATATCGCCGACTTTTAGGGCTTCAGCAATCGCCTTTAACGAGTAGCCGCCAGGAGTGCGTGCAATGACCATTGCGACAGTCCTTGGCGTGTTACCTCCCGCTCTGCCACGCATCTCCTGAAAAAGCATCTTGTATTCGACGCCAAATTTTTTGGCAACAACCTGCATGATCGTGCGCAACGATGGACTCTTCGCAACGCTGACCCCTCTTTTACGGGAGTTGTTTAAACGACCTGCTTTGGCCGCTTTGATAAAGTCATCACTACCGAGCACGGAACGTAAAGTTTTTTTACCGTAAAAAGCAGCCAGCTCTTTATCGCTCTCCATCTCTACAAAGTGCATATATTGTTTGGCCGAGAGGCGTTTTTCAGCGACGTTGAGGACTTTAGTGCGGTGCAGCCATGCCGGGGCTTTGGTCTTGCCGGCGCAGGCTGGGTAGCTGGACCAGGCATAAGTGGCTAGTGCTTTAGTTTTATGGGTGGATTTCGGCAGCAGGTGGATATAGCGGCCAACGCGGGCGATGTAGTGCTCAGGGTCGATCAATACCGCTTTGAAGCGGTCGCGAAACAGGCGCCCTTTATTGCGCGCCGATGCGTTATAGCGTTGCGTGTATGCGCTGTTGAGCTGGCGCATCGACTCGCTGAGATTACTTTTGGGTGTGCGGATAAGTAGGTGGTACTGATTGGAGAGCAGGCAGTAGGCGTGTATTTCGATCTGGTAAGTTTCACTAACTTCGCCAAGCAGCCCAAGAAAAGTTTCGCGTTGAGCATCCGTACGGAAGACCATACGCCGCCCTGCGCTTCGGTTGGTAACATGGTACCAAGCGCCTTCGTACTCTATTCTTAGTGGTCGAGGCATAGTTTTGATTTAAGCACCGTTCGCGGGCAACTATCAAGCCATGCCCCTGTGAAACCCGAAATAGAATCAGTGTGTACTCGGCGTGAACATACACGCTGTGAATTCAATACTCAAGCGTTTAACGTGCATAATGTGCGTTTCGGTTATATTCACAACTGTTTAGAATTTATGCGCAGCTGTTTTCGAGTACTTTGCTTGTTATCGTCAAGCGCCTAAAGTTTGTGAAACGGCATCTTTTTCTCAATGGTCATTACTTTATCTGTCTCCTCTAATAATCTGTTTTATGAAAAATAATTTCTCCCTTCTGCGTGAACATATGGCTCGGCATATCGTTGGCCAGGAGCCACTGATTGAACGTTTAATGATCGCGGTACTAACCGATGGCCACCTTCTCGTCGAAGGGTTGCCCGGCTTGGCGAAAACATCGGCAGTGCGTGTATTGGCCAGTGGTATGGCGCTGCAATTCAAACGTATTCAATTTACCCCTGACATGATTCCTGGTGACATAACCGGCAGCGATATATTCGTTGCGCAGGATGGCCACTTCAAATTTTTGGCCGGGCCGCTGTTCAATGAAGTTATTCTCGCTGACGAGATTAATCGCGCACCGCCCAAAGTGCAGTCTGCATTACTGGAGGCGATGCAAGAGCGACAAGTGACCATCGGTGACAAGACGCATGCATTGCCTGCTGTTTTTCTGGTGATGGCAACGCAGAATCCGATCGAGCAGGAGGGTACTTATGCACTGCCGGAAGCGCAGCTTGATCGCTTTATGATGAAGGTTGAGCTCGACTATCCTGATGCAGATCAGGAGCTGGAGATCTTGCGCCGTGAGCAGCAACGTTTGCAGCAAGGTATAGCTGAACCGTTGCAGACAGTGTTAACCGCAGAGCAGGTACTGAGTGCGCGCAGCGATGTGAACAGTATCTATATGGATGAAATGTTGGCGCGTTACATCGTCACGTTAGTGGCTGCGACGCGTGCCCCGGCCTGTTGGGATGAAAGTTGTGCAGAGTGGATTGCACGCGGCGCATCACCGCGTGCAACGTTGGCGCTGGCCCGTTGTGCGCGGGCAAGAGCCTATCTGTGTGATCGTGACTTTGTCGAGCCGGGCGACATCATTGAGTTGGCTTACGATGTGCTGAACCATCGCCTCGCATTGAGTTTTTCTGCTCGTGCAGAGGCAATCAGCAAAAGAGAGGTGATCACCGCACTCATTGATAAAGTGCCTGTGCCGTGAGCAGGACTGCGCGGGTGACAGAGCAGCAAGGTACGGCGTTGTTAACAACAGAAGAGCTGCATCGAGTGCAGCAGCAGGTGGCGTGTTATGGTGCCGTCTCTCTCCATCCTGCGGTGTCACGTCATGGTCAGTGGCACTCTGCGTTTCGCGGTCAGGGTATGGACTTGATGGACAGCAGGGCGTATCAGGCGGGTGACGACATTCGCTATATTGACTGGCGGGCGACGGCGCGCAGTGGTCGAGTTAGCACTAAAGTTTTTCGTGAAGAGCGCCAGTCGATGCTGACCTGGTTTGTGGATCGCAGTCCGACGATGGCGTTTGCCAGCTGCGGTGAGCTGAAGGCTGCGCGCGCAGTTCGCGTGGCGGCCGCGCTGACTTTTTCTGCGCTGGCGACAGGTGACCGCGTGGCGGGGCTGACGGCAGGTCATCGCGAGCAGTTTTTTCCCGCAACGGCAACGCTTGATGGGGCGCTGCACATGTTGCGGGCTATCGCTGCGCCACTGCCTCATGGCTCGCTGGTGACAGCGACAGCCGGCTGTGATTGGGGGGCGGCGCTTGGTCACCTGTGCCGGGCAGTGCGCCTAAACACAACGGTCTGTCTGATCAGTGACTTTCGACAGCTACAACAGCAGCATCTGCCCTGGTTGCAGCAACTATCAGAACGACGCCAAGTGCGCGCCTTTGTCATTAAAGATCCGGCGGAGGGGCTATTGCCCGACGTGGATCGCGTGCGTCTCTGCTTGCCCGGTAGTGGTGCGGTGCACACCATTGACTGCAGCAATGTCAGTCTCAGAATGCAGTATGCTGCCGCAGTCGCCACACGCAGTGATCAACTGCGGCAGTGGTTTGCGAAGAGCGCTATTGTCAGCGTGTCGGTTCGCACCGACAGCGAGCTGTTTGCGCAGCTCAGTCCGCCCTAGCTATTCGGCGGAACGTATCCTTCCGGTTGCGCTACGTCATCCCCTTCACTAAAGAAGTACTTCTCCATTTCGCCAGCTAAAAACGAGCGCGCGCGTGGCTCCATTAATACCAGCCGGTACTCGTTGATCAGCATGGTCTGGTGACGCAACCAATCCTGCCAGGCTGCTTTGCTCACATTTTCGTAGATACGTTGGCCCAGTTCGCCAGGATAGGGCGCGCGCTCCAACCCCTCTTCTTCGCGCTTTAATTTGACACATTGAATTTTACGGCTCATTGGGGTGATCTCTCTCTAATGTGGATTGCAGTCGAGGTAGCAGTTTAATGACCGGCGCCGCTAATCCCAGCGCCTCGGATTGGCGCGGATTGTACCAGATGGCGCGCCCGGCTTCCCTTATCATACTGGCGTGCTCAGTTATTTCTGCGTAGATGGGTGTCAATTCGAGGCGGTAGTGGCTGAAGGTGTGGATGAGCGTGGGCCAGGTTTTATGATTATTCACCTCGTAACCGAGTTTTTCTCTGCACCAGAGGCTGATGTCAGGCGTCTCTGGAAGCTCTGGGAAGCTCCATAAACCGCCCCAAATGCCTGTGGGTGGCCGCTTCTCCAGATAGCACTCGCCATTGTCGCTGACGATGATCAGGGTTTGACGGCGTTTAAGCGGTAACTTTTTACGTGGTCGCGGTGTGGGTAGCTCACTTTCTCGCCCTTGGCGGTGGGCGCTGCAGTCGCTGTGCAGCGGGCACTGTGTGCAGCTGGGCTTGCTTCGTGTGCAGAGAATTGAGCCGAGGTCCATAATCGCTTGGTTGTAAGCGCCGGTCTGTTTGGTCGGCGTGTGCTGTTCGGCGAGTGCCCAGAGTTTTTTCAATATGGCGGATTGTCCCGTCCAGCCTTCGACGCCGTGAAAGCGGGCCAGCACCCGCTTGACGTTGCCGTCGAGAATGGCGTGAGATTGGTTGCTGCTGAAGCTGAGGATCGCCGCAGCGGTGGAGCGGCCGATCCCCGGTAGGGCGACGACCGCTTCGATAGTGGTTGGAAAGCAGCCGCGATGTTGCCGCTCGATCTGGCAGGCGGCTCTGTGCAGGTTGCGCCCGCGGGCGTAGTAGCCCAGCCCTTGCCAGTGCTGCAAAACCTCATCCTCAGCGGCGTTCGCAAGTATTTTCAGGTTGGGAAAGCGTGCCATGAAACGCTGGTAATAGGGGATGACCGTTATCACCTGCGTCTGTTGCAGCATGATCTCTGATACCCAGATGCCGTATGGCGTGGTGTCAACTTGCCAGGGAAGGTGGTGGCGTCCGTGCTGTTTTGCCCAAATGATCAACCGCTTACTTAATAATGAGCGGCGCATCAACGTGTGATTTTCCAGTATGTGATGGTGGCTAAATTCAGCGCAAGTGGCCGGGCTGTAGCGGTCAATTTTTTCATCCGGGAGACTCTTTGGCGGTGGGCTGGCTTTTTATCTTTAGCGCGCGAGTATGTTATGTTACGGCGGTCAATTTATACACTCATTTTGATGCTGTAAAGAGGCTGTAGGTCATGGTGGAGGCCTCTTTCAGCGTGAAAGAATATTGAGGATCAAAACGTTATGCCAACCCCACAAGAGCGCAGAATTAGCATAGAGCACAGTGATGAGGGCAGCCGCAGCGGTGTGTTGCATGTCACGGCGTTTAACAGCAGCGATCGTATGCGGCGCGCTGTTAAAACGTTGGCGATCATGTGGGGTATTGCTTTGGTGACGCTGTTTATTCCGCTGGCTCACTTTGTGCTTGTGCCCGCGTTTCTGATCATGGGACCGATACTGGCCGTCAAGCGTTATAAGCTTGCTGAAGTGGTGGAAAAGGCGACCGGGGCGTGTCCGAAGTGTGGTGACGACATGACGATCGAGCTGGAGCCCGAAGATAAATTGCCCCACTGGACCTACTGCCCGCTTTGCAATACGCCGCTGCAATTGGTCGACAAAGAGTAGCGTATCCCTTCGAATATTGCGGTAAAAAGCATATACTCCGCGGTTGTCTGACGCTCTGATATGAGCGATCAATGAACTCTTAACGTGTCGTGGAGATAAGGTATTGCGTCTGGTATTTGCCATGTTAGTGGCTACAATTATGGTCGTTTCGGGGCTGGCGACAGTGATGTTGATGTTGCATCTAGCGGGCGTCATGTGATGCGGGGTCTCGTTGTAACGGGCTTGGTTTTCCGCTAGTTGGCGTGTGCGCATCTGTTTTCCCCTGCGGGTTGTCAGGGCAGCAGTTCTGCGTTGGGGTTATTGTGGTACCATCTGTGCGGTTTTTTTACCACGAGTTGGTCCCATGGATATTTATTTCTTCGTATTTGCTGTTGAGCCTGCGCAGAGTAACCCCTATGAGGAGTCGATTTCGGATGCTGATGCCTCTTTGATGGTGCTGGCTGAGTCACAAGGCAGTGCTGAAGAGATGGCGCGACGCTACCTGCGAAAATACCACTGGTTGATTGTCTCCCTGCAGGAAGCTGCGTTGGTTGATGTACGCGAAGTTGAAAATAGCCACAAAAAATCAATGCTTTATGGCCTTGTTCAAGGGTATGGTATTGCTTTGTTGCTCGATGTTCGATGCGCCGAGAGTCTGTGTAACTGAAAGGCGGGCAGCAAAAGGCAGGCGGGGTGATCGCCTGTGCGGGTGGTGGAGCGGGTGATGGGAATCGAACCCACGCCATCAGCTTGGGAAGCTGAGGTTCTACCATTGAACTACACCCGCCAACAGTGTTGGATTCTCGCGCTATACACACTTACTGGTCAACCGTTATTTATAAGGGTTGATATTTTCACGGGTTATTTGTGATGGAAATTATGGTTAACGGCGAAAGCCGTGAGGTCGCTGATGATCTGAATGTCGATGCGCTGCTGGAGATGCTGGACCTGGTCGGCAAGCGCCTTGCCGTTGAGGTCAATCTGGAAATTATCCCGCGCAGCACATTTGCCAAGCATCGTTTCAACGCGGGAGACCGGATTGAAATTGTGCATGCTATCGGTGGTGGTTAAGCGGCCCTTCTCCTCCTGTTCTGTTTTTGTCTAAATTTGTTGTTCACTTATCATTCATTTGGGATTTGAAAAATAATGAGTAATCGATCCAGCGAAGAGCTGTTGACGATAGCGGGTGTTGAGTATCGTTCACGGCTACTGGTCGGAACCGGAAAATACCGTGATTTGGCAGAGACCAAAGCTGCTGTAGAGATGAGTGGCGCACAGATCATCACAGTGGCTATTCGTCGTACCAACCTGGGTCAGAATCCGAACGAGCCGAATCTGCTCGATGCCATTCCGCTCGATCGATACACCCTGCTGCCGAATACTGCGGGTTGCTATAACGTCGAAGACGCGGTGCGCACCTGCCGTCTTGCTCGTGAGTTACTGGATGGTCACGATCTGGTTAAGCTGGAGGTGCTGGGTGATGAGCAGACGTTGTTTCCTGATATTCCTGCCACGCTGGAGGCGGCGAAAATTCTCATCGATGACGGCTTCAAAGTGATGGTCTACACCAATGATGATCCGATTATTGCCAAACGCCTGGAGCAGATGGGCTGTGTGGCGGTGATGCCGCTAGCGGCGCCGATTGGTTCGGGTTTAGGTATTCGCAACCCATACAATATTCTGACGATTGTAGAGAACGCCAGCGTGCCGATTATTGTTGATGCGGGTGTTGGCACGGCATCCGATGCCGCGATTGCGATGGAGTTGGGTTGCGATGGTTTGTTGATGAATACGGCCATTGCGGGCGCGAAACAGCCGGTGTTGATGGCGGAGGCGATGAGAAAAGCGACCGAGGCGGGTCGGGCGGCCTATCTTGCTGGGCGCATTCCACGTAAACGTTATGCCAGTGCTTCATCACCCATCGATGGCACCTTTTTTTAGTCGCACACACTCTCCCAATTTGCGGCAGGAGCACGACGGCGTCGCGTTTTTGGCGTCGGGCCTGCAGCTTTTTCGATCTCACCCTCCCCCGCGTATTGTCTGACCCTAATTTTGATTTATGAGTGTTAACGAACAGCGCTCTCGTATCCGCAGCTTTGTACGTCGTGGTGCCCGCATGACACAGAGCCAACGCAACGCTTTTGCCACACAGATGGAGCGCTACGGCATCGTTGTTACCGATCAGGCTGTTGTTGATTTTGATGCGCTGTTTGGTCGTCGGGCGCCGCGAGTTGTTGAGATCGGCTTTGGTGAGGGTGACTCGCTGGTGGCAATGGCCGCTGCTGATGCTGATCGCGACTATATCGGTATTGAGGTCTACCACGCTGGCGTTGGTCGTCTGCTGCGGCAGATAGAGCTTCTTGGGCTCAGTAACCTGCGCGTTGTTCACGCTGATGCTGTCGATGTGTTGCGCAACAATATTCCCGATGCGAGTCTGGACGCACTTTTCCTCTTTTTCTCCGACCCGTGGCCTAAAAAACGCCACCATAAACGCCGTCTTGTGCAGCGAGATTTTGTCACACTGGTTGGGCAAAAGCTCAAGCCCGCCGGGGTGTTTCATATGGCGACTGATTGGGAGGGCTATGCGATGCAGATGATGAATGTAATGAGCGCTGAGCCCGCTTTCAGCAATCAAGCGGGGCCGGGTAATTTTTCAAAACGCCCGGAGTATCGTCCCAAAACCAAATTTGAACGGCGCGGGCAGCGCTTGGGTCATGATGTTTGGGATCTGATTTTTGTCAGAGGTGAAGCGACCGACGGTTAGCGTGGGCTTGCCTGCCCCTGTCTCTTTCAGTGCCATGCGCGGCGAGTAACGGTGTCTGGCTTGAACACTCTCCTGATCTGCTTCTATACTGAGTTGTACTTATTTATCAATTATATAGGGTCAATTTTTGTATGGAATTCAACTCTTTTTACCCCCCGCAGCGAACCTTGATGGGCCCTGGTCCCTCCGACGTGCATCCACGAATTTTGGCGGCGATGGCCCGCCCCACGGTTGGTCATCTCGACCCTACGTTTGTCGCGATGATGGATGAGATGAAGGTCATGTTGCAGCAGGCGTTTCGAACCACAAACCCATTGACGATTCCGGTCTCGGCACCGGGTTCAGCAGGCATGGAGTGCGCGTTTACAAATTTGGTGGAGCCGGGAGATACGGTGGTAGTCTGCCAAAATGGTGTGTTCGGCGGGCGAATGAGGGAGAACGTAGAGCGTTGCGGCGGCACTGCCGTGATGGTTGAGGATGAGTGGGGGCAGGCGGTCGATGCGGCGAAGCTGGAAGAGGCGCTGAGTGCCAATCCTGAGGCGAGTGTGGTGGCTTTTGTTCAGGCGGAGACATCTACAGGTGTGGTCTCTGATGTGAAGACGTTGACGGAGATTGCGCATCGCTACGATTGTCTGGTGATCGTTGATGCCGTGACCTCTCTGGGGGGCTCGCCTTTGGAGGTGGATGAGTGGGCGGTGGATGCAGTCTACTCCGGCACTCAAAAGTGTTTGTCGTGTGCTCCTGGATTGTCGCCGGTCACCTTTGGCGAAAGAGCCCTGCACAGAATCAAAAACCGTAAAAGCAAAGTTCAGAGCTGGTTTCTCGATCTCAATTTGGTCATGGGTTACTGGGGTGGTGGTGCGAAAAGGGTTTACCACCACACCGCACCGGTCAATTTGCTATATGGCCTGCATGAAGCCTTGGTTATGTTGCACGAAGAGGGGCTTGAAAACGCTTGGGCTCGTCATCAGCGCAACCATTTGGCGCTGCGTGCGGGTTTGGAGGCGATGCAGCTCGAGCTGCTCGTGGCCGAAAACGCGCGTTTGCCACAGTTGAATGCAGTTGTTGTCCCCGACGGGATTGATGAAGCGCGAGTGCGTCAACTGCTGCTGGCTGATTACGGCATTGAAATCGGCGCGGGACTGGGCGCACTTGCGGGTCGGGTATGGCGAGTTGGATTGATGGGGCACAGCAGCAGCAAGAAAAATGTGTTGGTGTTCCTTGGCGCAATGGAGAGTGTATTGAGCACATTGGGAGGTGCTATTGAGTCTGGGCGGGCTGTGGCTGCGGCTAACAAAGTGTTGCTCTGACCCCGTTAGTGCTTTTCAAAGTATTGCAATAACCGAGATAAAAGCCCCGTTGGCTGAGCGAGTTTGCTAGAATTATCCACTTGATTATGAAGTTTAGTCGCGCGTAATTTAGTTAAGCTGATTGTGCTGAGAAGCGGGGTGGTTATGTTTGTTTTCAGGCAGCTCATACTTCTGTTGTTGGTTCAGGCGTGCTGTATCTCTCCGCTTGCGGCGGAGGGGCTGTCTGAGGCGGCGGCTATCATCAAGGGGTCCAACGCCATCTATAGCGGTGACGACTCACTCTCTACAGTCAGCTTTATGTTTAAGGGCGCTGATGGGATAGAGAGCCGTACCGAATTTACCATGCTCTGGAAGGATTATCGTGGCAGCGGGGATTTCACCGAAAAAGTGATCTTCTTCAAGGAGTTCCCCACTGATGGCAAAGGGATAGGTTATATGGGCTGGTTGCGCAAACCAGAATTGAACAAGCATGATGATGAGTGGATCTACATGCCCCGGCTCAGGGTTGTGCGCAAGATGCCGCCCCGTGAAAATCGGGCTCCGTTGCGACAGGATGAGGGGTTTGGTCGGTCTCAGCTGCTGCGTGAACATCTCACGTTGAGTAGTCGGCCCTTGGCTTGGGATGAGCACAGGTTGCTTGAGTCGGAGGAGGAGGGCGGAGCCGCGACTTTCTATATCGTAGAGAGCACGCCGCACAGTCGGGATGCCAACTTTCCCTATGGCAGGACCGTTAGCTGGATCGCGAAAGATAGCTTGCTTCGTACCCGCACAGATTACTATGACCTGAGTGACCAGTTGAGGATGCGTCAAACTATTACTTGGAAAGAGGTCGATGGTGCGTGGTTGTGGGATCGTGTCGAGGGCGAAAACCTGACGACAGGCAGTAAAACGACGATCGAAGTGAGCGATATCAGCTTGAACGTGGGTTTGAAAGATCGTGTTTTTTCAAAAAGGACGCTGATGACGGGAGGCAAGCGTTATCGGCGCTAGATTGGGTAATCTAACCACAGCGGTATGTTGTTGACGGTGAAAAAAAGGAGGGCTAAACAGCCCCCCCCTTTCCTTCTAACTTCTAAAAAAACAGCTAAAAATCTAAGTCGCTGGTTGCGGGCTGTCTGGCTTGTTCGCCGTGGCTTTCTCGGCAGATTTTTTGGCCGCTTTTTCGATCACAGTCTCACCATCACTTACCGCTTTATTTGTGGATTGGCTGCTGGGTGTCGCGGTCTTCTTTTTCGGTGCCGCTCTCTTTTTGGTTGTGGTTGATTTTTTTACAGTCGCAGTTTTGCGAGCGGGCTTTTCAGCAGGCCATTCCGCGAAAGGGAACGGACGCTCATCGGCACTGTAGCTCAAAAAGCTGGCACTTTGATGAATAAAAGTACTGAGGCTGCGACCAAATACTAGCAGGCGCTCATTGGGCTTGCCCGTGCACAGGCTTGCGAAAAACTGGAATATTGCACATGCAATCAATACGATTTCAGCAAGGCGCAACGCGACTGCGTATACAACGATCCAAAGTCCCCTCAGCCAGGTTGAACCATTGGTCAAACGGCTTTGTATATTCTCCTCCTCCATCGAACTCATCCCCCCTTCGGTTTGTGAACGTGAATTTGCACAACGCGGGTTAACATAACCCAACGTTGGCAGTCATGAAAGAGCCAGGTTCACTTTTGCCCGGATTTGCCCAGGTATTTTCAAACAGTCCTCTGTTGCAGCGTGCGGCAGGTATGATCAAAGCCCTCTTAGCATTGCCATCACCGGAGCGGTTTCAGGCCTGACGCCGCGCCACAGATAAAAAGATTCTGCCGCCTGCTCGACCAACATACCCAGACCATCGAGGGATTTTGCTGCGCCATGGGTTTGTGCCCAACGCACAAAAGCCGTTGGCTCATTGCCGTACATCATGTCATAACACCAAGCGCCTTCGGCCAGCACATCGTCAGGCAAGGGTGGCACATTGCCGCCCAAGCTTGCGGCGGTACCGTTGATGACAATATCCGCCGCCGCATTGCCTAACGCATCGTAGCCACATGCTTCAACCGGGCCACAGCAGTGCTTCGCCAGCGCACGTGCTTTGGAAACGGTGCGGTTGACGATTAATAGCTGTGCGGGGCTTTCGGCCAGCAGCGGCCCGAGTACGCCACGCACTGCACCACCCGCACCCAATAACATCACTCGCTTGCCCGCGATGGTGCCGCCGTGGTTGACGATAATGTCGCGCACCATACCTACGCCGTCAGTGTTGTCGCCATAACAGCCATCGCCGCGAAAATCGATGGTGTTCACGGCTCCTGCGATTTCAGCCCGCTCGCTACGCCTGTCGACGTAGCGCCACGCCTCCTCCTTGAACGGCACCGTAATGTTCAAGCCACGGCCGCCATTGGTGCGAAATAGATCCACAGCCTGCGCAAAACTGCCCTTTGCCACCTCAATGGCGTTGTATTGGAGTTGTTGGGCCGTTTGCCGTGCAAATCGGGCGTGAATCAGTGGTGACTTGCTGTGGGCGATAGGGTTGCCCATCACAGCATAGGTATCATTCATACTCATCTCTGTAGGTTTTTTTGTGGCCTAAGTGAATATGGCCTTAAGAATAAAGAAGATGATGATGGACATGATCGCCCCTGCGGGTAGCGTTATGATCCACGACATGAAAATTGTTCTGATAACGCGCAGGTTGAGGGCGGCAATGCCACGCGCGATGCCAACGCCGAGAATTGCGCCGACCAGGGTGTGGGTGGTCGATATCGGTAGTCCTGTACCGCTAGCCAGAACCACTGTGGTTGCCGCTGCGAGTGTTGCTGCGAAACCACGACTTGGAGTCAACTGGGTAATGCCGGTACCCACCGTAGCAATCACTTTGTGGCCGTACATCATCAGCCCTGCGACGATACCCACGCCACCGAGCAGCAGCACCCAGGCAGGCAGTACGGATTTCGCGGCAATCGCACCATCATTTTCGACGATACTGACGACCGCTGCCAGCGGTCCAACCGCGTTGGCCACGTCATTGGAGCCGTGGGCAAATGCCATGGCGCAGGCGGTAAACATCATCAAAACAGCAAACACTTTCTCTACGTTGGCAAAGTGGAAGTCTCGGTCCGCCTCTGGATCGATTTTTATCTTTTCAATAAAATATTTGCCAATTGCAAACGCTATCAGCCCTACCGCGACGGCAACGAAATAGTTCTCCCCCGTTGTCAGGTGAAGGCCAGTGTGCTTGAGCCCCTTGAACAGTGTCACCAGCGCGATGATGAGGCCGACAAAAAATATGTAGATCGGAACGTAGCGCTTGGCTTTTTCGAAAGGGTTTGGTGCATCTAAAATTAGTCGTTGCACACTGACAAATATCAGGTAGGCGATCGTACCCGCAAGCACCGGAGAGATGACCCAGCTCATGGCAATTGAGCCGACTTTGCCCCAATTGACCGCATCAATGCCGATGCCGACGGCGGCAAAGCCGACGATCGCCCCCACGATGGAGTGCGTGGTTGACACAGGCCAACCCCAGTATGAGGCGATCAGCAGCCAGATTCCTGCGGCCAGCAGCGCTGCTAACATGCCAAACACCAAAAGCTCTGGGGTGCCTTGCAACAGGCTCGCGTCGATCATGCCTTTGCGTATGGTTTCGGTCACCTGGCCGCCGGCGAGATAGGCGCCAGCCAGCTCAAAAATAGCAGCAATAATAATGGCCTGCTTGATAGTAAGCGCTTTAGAGCCCACCGATGTGCCCATCGCATTAGCCACATCGTTGGCACCAATGCCCCAAGCCATCAACAGCCCAAAAAAACACGCGAGTACGATAAAAACTGTGCCGTATTCCATCGTCAATTACCTCGCTAACATGAGCTGCAGGCGACTGCCCACACGCTGCGAGAGATCGCCGATGTCGCCAATCCACTCAATCAGTTGATAGAGAAACATCACGTCGATAGGTGGTAGATCGCTCTCGATTTTAAATAAGCGGTTGCGAATTTCGATCTGGATGACATCAGTATCGCCTTCTATATCATCAAGCTGGCGAATCATCTCCTCCACCAGCTCTACTTCGTTGCCACTGAAACCGGTCTCGACTAGTTCGTCGAGCTCATTGACAGTTTTCTTTGCCTGCGCCGACGCATCAATGCAGCGTTTGACGAAATCAAGAAAGCGTTCACTCATTGTCTCCGGGAGCCGCATGTTGCGCCCAACGATCAATCCAGCGATGTCTTTAGATTTATTGGCGATGTTGTCTTGCATTCTCAATACATCGAGCAGATCTCTGCGTGACATGGAGAGGAACAGGCTTTTCGGCAGGTGGAGTCGCAGCTGTTTTTTGAGCACATCGGCCTCATGCTCCATGGCGATGACCTCTTGCTGCAGCGATTTAACAGCTTCGAAATCCCCGTTAATCTGCGCTTCGAATAACGGCCCCAGCTTGGAGACGCACGCGTGGACCTTATCCATATGTTGCTGCAGGGGGCGTACGGGGGAACTCCCGAACATGCGGAATATGTAGTCTTGAACCATGTTGATTCCTTTGTATTTCAGAAAACTACCCTGCCCAGGGAGCAAGCTCAGGCTATAAAGAGTGGAGATGCGGCGTGAGAGTGGATAGCCGACTGGGCAGAGGGGAAGCTGGGCAAAAATTAACCCGGTGTGTCTAACGAAACACCGGGCTGATGCAGCGGGAGAGAGCCAACAATGTAAAGTGCCAGGCTGTTCAGCCCTCCTTTTTTAACCAGCGGGCTGCATCTTTTGCATAGTACGAGAGAATACCATCACTACCAGCCCGTTTAAAAGCGAGCAGTGCCTCGAGCACGACGGTTCGTTCGTCCAACCAACCATTCTGAGTCGCCGCTTTGAGCATCGCGTACTCACCGCTAACTTGGTAGACGAAGGTTGGCACAGCAAATTGATCTTTGATGCGACGCACGATATCCAGGTAGGGCATGCCGGGTTTGATCATCACCATGTCCGCGCCCTCTTGCAGGTCCAGTGCTACCTCCCACAGCGCTTCGTCGCTGTTGGCGGGGTCCATCTGATAGCTGTTTTTGTTGCCACCACCCAGATTGCTGCCCGAACCTACCGCGTCACGGAACGGCCCGTAAAAGGCCGACGCGTATTTGGCTGCGTAAGCGAGGATGCGTGTGTTGCGCTGGTCTGCGGCCTCCAGCACTTCGCGTATGGCGCCAATGCGGCCATCCATCATATCGGACGGTGCGACGATATCGGCCCCGGCCTGCGCGTGAGATAGCGCTTGCTTGACCAATACATCCACTGTCTCATCATTCAATACGTAGCCTGATTCGTCGATCAATCCGTCCTGCCCGTGCGTGGTGAACGGGTCCAGGGCAACATCGGTCATGACGCCTAAATCGGGGTGCGCCTGTTTGAGTGCCCTCACCGCTCTTTGTGCTAAACCCTCCGGGTTGTAGGCCTCTGCAGCGTCCAGTGATTTTTTCTCGTCAGGTGTAACGGGAAAGAGTGCCACGGCGGGGATGCCCAGCTCAACCAGTTCAGTAGCCTCCTGTAACAGCAGATCAATGCTGACACGTGCTACGCCCGGCATCGAAGGAACCGGTTCGCGCTTGCCACTGCCCTCTAAAACGAACATGGGATAGATCAGGTCGTCGGCGCTGAGTGCAGTTTCTCGCATCAGACGCCGGGAAAACTCATCGCGTCGCATACGTCGCATACGCCGACCTGGGAACGCACCCAATCCAGAATTAATATCCGTCACGACTTATCTGCCCTCATAAATAGATGTGAATAAGCGGATTGTACAACGAAATATGGCCAAACAACCCGGAGGGCTGTCTGGCCATATTTTTGGCTCTCAAATTTTACTGCTGTTGGGTGATAGCGCTGTCCTTGAATCTATGCGCTCTTGCCATTAGCGTTTTTTCTTTACAGCCCTTTTTTTGACTGCCTTTTTCTTGGCAGTGGGTTTTTTCTTAGCGGTACTCTTCTTCTTAGCCATGGACTTCTTCTTCACAGCGGACTTTTTGACGGCTTTTTTCTTGGCCGTTGATTTTTTCTTAGCGGTGCTCTTCTTCTTAGCCGTGGACTTCTTCTTCAC
>JAADGQ010000179.1 GCA_013152295.1 Gammaproteobacteria bacterium
TAACCACTGATTTCAGAAAACTTTTTATTGGCAAAGGTAATAGTGCCATGCACATCAGTAATGGCAACGATAGCGTGTTGATCAAGGGCGAACTTCTGTTCGGCGAGTTCAGCCATTGCCATCTGGGCAATGTCGTTGCTCTCTTCAAGCACATTCATGTGTCGTTTGCGCACACTCAACATTTCGTTGAACGCATCGGCCAGCAGACCGATCTCATTGTTGGCCTGGATCACCACCTGCTGATCCAGGTCACCCGCCGCCACCGCCCTGCTCGCATCAGCCAACAGAGTAATGGGGCGCGTAATACGACGTGCTTGGTAGATCGCCAACAGCGCCGCCAACGTACCGGTCAGCAGGAATATCACCAGCGTAACCCAGCCCAGGCGGTGGGCGGCCGCCAGCGCTTCATCACGATCAATTTCACTGATCAATACCCAGCTCACCCCCGGCAACTGCAGCGATTGGCGCAGACCGATCACCTGTTGACCGGCAGGACCACGGTATGCAGAGGCAGACTCAAGCCCGCCATCACCACGATCTTGCTGCCAGCGCCTAAACTGCTCCGTGTCAATGCGCTCGCGCAGCACGCTATCCATCCCCTGCCCGGCAAGCGGGGTGCGTAAAAAACCATCTTCGCCTACCAAGTAGTGATTCAACGAACTGTCACCGCTGTGACCCAACATCAGCGCTCTAATGCGTTCAAGCTGCAACTGAATGGCAAATACGCCTATTGTCTCACCCGATTCGTTTAGCAATGGTGCCGTAAGAAAGCCGGTCAGCAACACATTGGAAGCCGCGTGACCCTCAAAATCTGAGAACAGCGCCTGCCCGGTTTCGAGGCTGGTTTTAGCAATTTTTGCGAAGCGCGTCTGCGCGTAAGGCCCGCCAAAAATATTGCTGCCAAGATCGAATTCACGCTCAGCCGAAAAGAGGATGTTGCCGTCACGGTCAATTAAAAACAGGTCATACAGGTAATCATAACGGCGAATAAAGGTCATCAAATCCTGTTGCCGAGCGTCCACCAAAGCGGCCCAGGTGTCGCCATTAACAAACTTATCCAGAGGTTGGCCACTTCTTTCAAGAGCGTCGCGCAGAGCCGTGAGGAACTGCGCATTGCGTCGACTCTCAGCCTGGCTGCGCAGATCCATAAAGCGGTAACCGAACCAGATCTGAATCAGTTGCGCCTTGAGCTTCGCGCCCTGCTCCAACTCTTCGATTGCCATCGCTGTCAAGCCATCAGCCGCTTGGCGATAACCCAACCAGGCGTTGATCGATAGTGGCAGTAGGGCAAGCAGCAGAAACCACATCAGCAAGCTGCGACCAAGTGAATGGCGTGATCGACGGCGATGCTCACTCATGGTGTGTGACATCTTTCTGCGTTGATCTGAAAATGGTCCGATTGCGGCCGCCTTCTTTGGCCTCACAGAGCGCGCCGTCCGCTGCGACAAGCAGCTCAGCGCTCTCTCTATCGTCCTGTGGCGGTCTGAAAAAGCTCACGCCGCAGCTGACCGTCACGTTCAGCTCAGTTTGCCGCACAACAATGGGCATGCTTGCAACAGCATGACAAATGCGTTCAAACACCACTTTCGCCTGCAGCTCATTAGCATTCAGCACAACGAGAAATGCCTCGCCACCGTAACGACCGACATGATCGTAGGGACGCAGCGCACCCTCAATACGCCTTGCAACTCCCTGCAAAACCGCGTCACCCGTCAGGTCGCCGTAACCATCGTTGATGCGTTTAAAGTGATCGATATCGCACATGCCAATGCACAGCACTTGAGACTCGCATTGCGCATCTGCGCGCTCCCTTTCCAGGGCATCCATCACTGCGCGGCGGTTCATCAGCCCGGTCATGTCGTCATGCGACGCTTGGTAGATCAGGGCCTGCGCAGCAGCGTTGGATTGCGCTTGCAGGTCCAACGTGCGCCGCCCGACCTGCAGCCGCGCTTGCAGTTCAGCCATTTCGAACGGTTTGACGATATGGTCATTGGCTCCGGCCTCTAATCCGCTAACAATGTCAGCGCTCTCTTTTCTCGCCATCAGCAGGATAATAAAAGGCTGCTTGCCCTGACATTGTTGGCGAATTTTTTGGCAAAGCACCAAACCGCCGGGGGCGGGCATCGTCCAGTCAAGCAACAGCAGTTGCGGGGGCTCCTCTTCCCGCATCACTTGCCAGGCTGCTGCGCCATCCTCGACGACTACCGGCTCGTAGCCCCACCTTCGGGTGATGGCTTCAAGTGCAATGCGCGAGGTGAGATCAGCATCGGCGATAAGCAGTTTCATGGCGCTATGAATCGCTGCATCAATATTTGCATTGAATTTCCCCATGCACCATTTTGGACAAAGCATGCCGCTGCACGCTGCTTCAGATGCGTCTGAACGGGTAACGGCTAGCGCTTGATTTTATTGAGAAAGGGAAGTCTAGGAGAGGGGGGTAAATGGGAGAGAACACAACGCCCGCCGCCGCGGGCGCTGGTCAAACAAATAGTTGCGCCTGTTAATTCGATCGCTTCAAAAAACACGATAGCAGTACGATACGCATACCATTGACGCGCCCTTCGATCTGCTCAGGATTTGAGGTCAGAGCGATGTTGCGCACAGTGGTGCCACGTTTAGCAGTAAAGTTGGCGCCTTTGACGACAAGGTCTTTAATCAGAGTGACCGAGTCACCATTTTCAAGTGCGCTGCCATTGCTATCCAATGTTGGCTGCCTGTCGTGATCGTCGCTGCTATCGTCAACAGCGGCTTCGGCCCACTGCTGGTGCGCTTCATCCAGATAGAGCATATCGAGAAGATCTTGCGCCCAGCTCTCTGCACAGAGGCGTTTGAGCAGGCGCCACGCCATCACTTGAACTGCCGGAACCGAACTCCACATGCTGTCGTTCAGGCAGCGCCAGTGGTTGGCATCCATACTCGCGGCATCGTTGATTTGCGCACGGCACAGGTTGCAAATCATGATACTGCTCTCGACCTCAGGCTGATCCACAGGCGGAACCTCATAAACCGCCAGCCCTGCGTCAGCACTGCACAGCTCACACGCTGCGTTGCAGCGTTGCAATAAAATTTCTTCACTATTCATACAGCACTATTCCTCACAATTAGATGCGCGGCCATTATGCCCGCCCGTGCACGATAAAAAAACAGATCTGCCCAATTTGCCGAACAAAGCAAGCATAGATCTTGGCAATGAGTTCCTGTAAGCTGCGCGCACCCGCCGTTCTGTCGGGACGACCCCTTCCATGAAAAGTAGCAACAAAAGAGATGAATTTATGAGTTTTGCCTCCCTGGGCTTGTCAGACCCTATCCTTAAAGCTGTAGCCGATCAGGGTTACGAAACGCCATCGCCGATCCAGGCTAAGGCGATACCCGCAGTCATCGAAGGCAAGGATGTCATGGCGGCAGCCCAGACGGGAACGGGCAAGACAGCAGGTTTTACACTGCCTATATTAGAGCGCCTCGCAAATGGCCCGCGCGCGCAGGCCAACCAGGTGCGCGCTCTGGTACTGACACCGACTCGCGAGCTGGCCGCGCAAGTGGAAGAGAGCGTAGCCACCTACGGCAGACACCTGCCACTACGCTCTGCGGTGGTGTTTGGCGGGGTTGGCATCAATCCGCAGATGATGAAGCTGCGCAAAGGTGTCGATGTGCTGGTAGCAACACCGGGACGCCTGCTCGATCTGTACAGTCAAAACGCTGTGAAATTCAAGCAGCTGGAAGTTCTGGTGCTCGACGAAGCCGACCGTATGCTCGACATGGGTTTCATCCACGACATTCGCAAAATTCTGGCGCTACTGCCCAAGCAGCGCCAAAACCTGATGTTCTCCGCGACATTCTCTGACGACATCCGCAAGCTGGCTAAGGGGTTGGTCAATAACCCCATTGAGATTTCGGTCAGCCCGCGTAACACCACCGTGAAATCTGTCGAGCAGTGGATCTGTCCGGTGGATAAAAACAAGAAATCAGCACTACTGACACAACTCATTCAAGACAACCAGTGGCAGCAGGTGTTGGTCTTTAGCAGGACTAAACACGGCGCTAACCGACTGGCGCGTCATCTGGATAACAAAGGCATCAAGGCCGCAGCGATTCACGGCAACAAGAGCCAGGGGGCGCGAACAAAAGCGCTGGCTGACTTTAAACGTGGTTCGGTTCGGGTGCTGGTGGCAACGGATATCGCGGCACGTGGTCTGGATATTGACCAGCTGCCGCAAGTGGTCAATTTTGACCTGCCCAATGTGGCGGAAGATTATGTGCATCGCATCGGCCGCACTGGCCGTGCAGGCGCTACGGGTCAGGCAATTTCGTTGGTGAGCGCCGATGAGTTTAAGCAACTCGTGGATATTGAGCGCCTTATCCAGCAGCTGCTAACGCGCAAACTGGTCGATGGCTACGAGCCCGTCCACAATTTGCCGGAGTCCAGTTTGAGTCGGCGCCCGGCTCACACCAACCGACCGAAGAAGCCAAGAGCTGGCCACCGTGACGGGCAGCGTTCCGGAGAGAATGCCCGAGGCCACAGACCGCCCCGTGCCAGGCGGTCCAATTAATACAAACTAGATCTGCCTAACTCTGAACGAACGCCCCTTCAGCGTCCCTTCATTCAGCTTTTTGAGTGC
>JAADGQ010000065.1 GCA_013152295.1 Gammaproteobacteria bacterium
TCGAAGGGGTGGCACTGCACGAATCTGTCGGCAGTGTGCTGCACATTGGCCGGATGCAGCTACTGATTACCCGCGAGACCGACCCCTGTGAAAGGATGCGAGAGGTTCACGACAATCTGTTTGAGGCCATGGCGAAGGATTGGCGTGGCGGAGTGTGTTGTCGCGTGATTAAAGATGGTGCTATTTGTGTGGGAGACGAGGTGGAGATAGTGGATGTCCAATAACAATATCAAGGAATCTCAGGTGGTCGCCCAAACGCGCTGTTGGGTCGAGGCGTTTATCGTGCGCCACAACCTCTGTCCGTTTGCTCACAAGCCGTTTCAGCAAGAGACGATTCGCTATACGATCTCATCAGCGAGTGAACCGAAAGCGGTGGTGGAGGTGTTGATGGATGAGTTGCTGCGACTGCGCGACCGTGACCCCGAGCTGATGGATACCACGCTTCTGATTGCGCCCAACTGTTTTGCCGATTTTCGCGACTATAATGAGTTTCTCGATGTGGTAGACCTGCTGATTGCAGAGCTGCGTTTGGAGGGGGTGATTCAGGTTGCCAGTTTTCACCCGGACTATCAGTTTGCCGATCTGGAAGCAGATGACGTACGCAACTACACCAACCGTTCACTCTACCCGATGTTTCACCTGATTCTGGAAGAGAGCATCGAGCGTGCGCGTGCGACCCATCCCGATGTGCAGAGTATCCCACAAACCAACATGGATCTGCTGGAGAAGCAGGGGGTGGCTTCGATACTTGAGCAGTTGAATGCCTGTCGTGAAATAGGGCCGTAGGGCGTAATAACCAACGGGCATTACGCCAACCTTCATCACACCCAGTGACGTGTCAGCCATAATCTCGCGGACTGTGTCGTCAAGATCCCGCTTCTGCTTCTCGTGCAATTTTTTCACTGCCTGCTTGACGCTGGTATAACTATAGTTATACTTGAGTGTTATGAAAACCGCGATATCAATACCCGATCCAATATTTCAGGCAGCTGAAGGGCTTGCTCACCGTTTGGGAATATCTAGGAGCGAGCTTTATGCTGAAGCTGTCGCCGAATATATGAAATCCCATAAAAATCGAAATGTTACAAAGAAGCTAAATGAAATATATGGGGATGAGCCGTCTTCATTAGATGAAGAACTGCATGCTATGCAGGTTCGATCCATTGTCAAGGAAGAGTGGTAGTGAAACGAGGGGAAATATGGTGGGCTACTTTAGATGAGCCACGAGGCTCGGAACCCGGCTATCGGCGCCCCGTTGTGGTTATATCTTCTAATGAATTCAATCAGAGCAAAATTAATACAGCCATTGTTGCTGTAATCACATCAAATCTCCGTTTAGCGGAAGCGCCAGGTAATTTCTCGCTATCAAAAAAAGAGTCAGGCCTTGCTAAAGAATCCGTCGTAAATGTTTCCCAAGTACTGACATTAGATAAAGTATTTTTGTCAGAGAGATCTGGAATGTTATCTGCGAAGAAGCTTGTGGCTATGACTGAAGGTCTAAAGCTCGTGCTATCAATATAGGACCGTAGGGCGTAATAACCAACGGGCATTACGCCATGCCACCGTTTTTAAAACCACCAAACAGATAATAACGCGACGAGTCCATCTATCCTTTCGCATGGCGTAATGCCCGTTGGTTATTACGCCCTACATCGCCTTCATGACCGACAGGCGGGTCACCATGCCGACCAGTTTGTTCTGCTCATCGACGATGGGGATGTGGTGGATATTTTTTTCCGTAAAAAGCGGTATCAGCGTCGCGATCGGTTCGTCTTTGTGCATGGTGATCACCGGGGATGACATTACCTGCCCGGCGACTTCGGCCTTATCTGATTCAAAACCGGCCGTACGTTTCAGGAACTCACGCAGCTGGTCGGCCAAGTGCTCGTGACTGCTCACGTTCGCTTCTCTGAGCAAGTCGGTCAATGTGAGAATGCCGATTACCCGTCGCGCACGGTCAATCACCGGCAGGCCGCTGATACCTTTCGAGCGTAACAGTCTCCACACCTCTTCCAGCTCGCTGCCAAACTCTACAGTTATCACATCATCAATCATTACGTCGCGGCAGAACTGATCGCCAATCTGGCGCTGCTGTGCGTACATGCGCGCTAATTCATAGATGGCACTGAGATCCCGCTTAGAGACATCAATGTAGGTGTCCATATCACGCAGTGCCTGACTCAGGTCATTTTCAGTGAAATTCAGCTCTTCGAGCTCCTTTTCCTGCTGCTGGTCAGCTTGCTGTCGGCCGAACGCCACCTCGGGGTAGCGTCGATGGGGTGCCAGGTTGTTGACCAATAACGCCATCGCCAGCATTAGCATAACGTTGAGTATGACGGGTGCTAATACGTAGGAGAAACCCAGCGACTGAATCTCCGGGCCACCGATAATGGCAGTCAATGCCACAGCGCCACCGGGTGGGTGCAGGCAGCGCAGATACTGCATGGCAACGATTGCGAGTGCAACAGCAAGCGCGGCGGCGGCAAACAGGTTGGGGATCCATTGCGCGCAGCCGACGCCGATCAGTGCCGAGACTAAATGGCCGCCGACAAAAGGCCAGGGCTGGGAGAAGCGACTGTGTGGTACGGCGAACAGCAGCACCGCTGATGCGCCCATCGATGCCACCAGTATTGGCAAGCCTGCACCACCGATCAGCTGGTTGCTGACTGCTGCAACGGCGAGAATGCTGAGCAGGGCACCAATGAAGGTAATGAGGCGCTCACCCAAGCTGATGGCGTCCGCTTCAGGTATGAGTGCGCGATACCCGCGTTTATTCATGGTGGTTGGTACATGTATAGCCTGGAGAGGGCCGAGCCTAACTCACTTTTGTCGCGACTACTTACTCCGTATCCGTAGGCTGAGTCATTGCGGCAGAGGTTTTTAGGCCGGATGTCTATTTTGGCTGTTATGGTAATCGATCAGCGCTGCTAATGCAGTTTTTGCTGTGTGAAATTTTGGCCCCGCGTTACTGACAGCATTCTCCCTTGCTGCACTAAAGTCCCCCGTGCAAGCTCTTGAAAAGGTGATGGCGCGTGCCTCTTTGAATGTTGCCCACAGCGTATGAAACTGCTCTGCCAGGCGTTGCTCTTCGCCGTGAAATTCGGGGCGCAGGCAGTATTGGTTCCACAGCAGCTCGATTCTGTCATCGAGGTGCGATACCGCTTTTACTGGCCCAACAGTTTCGGAGATGCTTGCTGCGTTGGTCACCAGTACCGCGTTCATGCGCACGCGGACGATGTAGTCCAATGTTTGATTGAGCTCGTTTCTCTCTTCAATGCTGTATTCACGCACCGTCTCGTTCAGCGATACGGCCTCCGTCAACAGTTTACGGACGGCATTGTTGGCTTTATGAATGTTGTCATGGCTGCGGCTGGAGGTTTCACTGATCAGTCGCACCATCTCTTCCAGATTGTTACTGGTGCCGTTTTGGGCGTCAGTAGCTGCAGCAATGCCATCTGCACGCTGCTGCACGTTGTCTGATTTATCAATAATGTGTGACAAAACCGATGCCGTTTCGGCGGTTTTATCTACACACTGCGCCACTTGTTCGCGGCCGCTCTCCATCTTGCTGACGACCTCTGATGTCTGGCCGCGAATCCCCTCTACCATGCGTGCAACTTCGACCGTCGCCGAGCGGGTGCGCTCGGCAAGGCCGCGCACTTCATCGGCGACGACGGCAAAACCACGCCCCTGTTCACCGGCCCGCGCCGCCTCGATCGCCGCGTTGAGGGCGAGCAGATTGGTCTGATCTGCGATGCCACCGATCACTTCGATAATGCCGCCGATCTCATCGGAGCGCTCTGCCAGCGAAAGAACCAGATTTAGCGCAGCATCAAACGACTCCTCCACGTGTGCAACCCCTGCGCTCACCTCTTGCACATGTTGATCACCTTCGACGCATAGCTCGTGGGTCTCGCCGGAGATATCTCGGGTCTCTCCGGCGTTGCTCGCCACCTCATCGATGCTGCTGCTTAGCTCCGAAATCGATTCGGTAACCTGCGTGGCACTGGCGTGCTGCTGGTCAGAGGCAGCGGCCATCTCTGCCGAAGCGGCAGAGATGTGGGCACCTGATTCAAACAGGCTCTCGATATTGTTGTTGACCCGGGTCACGATGCGACGAAAGGTCTCGATGAGGTGATTGGTGGTTGCTGCGATGGCGTCAAGGTCAGGCTGCGTTGTGGTGACGCGGGCACTCAGGTCGTGTCGCTCTTCAATTTGCTTGATCGACGCCTGAAGTTGATCGATATCCCGGCTCACCGAGCGGGCGACAACGATTCCCGAGATCAACAGCAGCAGGGCACAGCCTGCGCCGATGGCAAGCAGCACGTGCTCGCCAAACCCACCGTAAACGGCAGCTAGTACCAATAGCGCCACAACGGACGCCGCAACAGCGCTCAGGGCCTGAATACGCATTGAAAAACTCATGACACCTCTCCACTTGAGTAGCAATTTTGCTGCGACAGCTCGACCTGCAGGCACAGAAATCCCACATTCAGAACGGTTATCGGTTCATCTCTTCGTGAGTTTACTAATCTTGCTTTGTCACCTTTGATAAATGCATCTGATGTAGGAGCGGCGCCTCGTCGCGATTGGGTTTGG
>JAADGQ010000003.1 GCA_013152295.1 Gammaproteobacteria bacterium
CGTCGCTCTTGACGATATAGCTATACACAACCAGACGTATAACCGCATAGGCCGCAATACTCACTACAAGACCGGTAAACCCGGCGCCCATGAACAACGGCACAACGATGATCGCCGCGCGCACCATCGCTTCGCCACCTTCCACCATCACGGCCAGGGAGTAGCGGTCCTGACTGATCAGCAGATGAATAAAGTAGGAACCGCTGATAAAAAACAGGATGTATACGCAGTAAAGAGGCAGCACATTTTCGAGCATGGGGTTGCTCATGACTGCGGCAATATCACCACTGAAGTAGAACACAGCTAAAGCAGCAATAGTGGCCGAAACCAGCAACATGGCTACCGTCTGCTGTATCAACGCTCTCTTTTTTCCGACCGTGACATTGTTGTAGTAATAATAGATGGAGTTCGGCAAACCCAGACTCATCAAGCCTGCCGCCGTGGTGCCAATAAGCAGCAGCTGCTGATAGGTGCCATACTCTTCCTGCGTCAGCGCTCGAACCAAATACACTGGCAGTAAAAAACCGATCCCATACTTGAACAGGTTCAGGGCGATGAGCAAACCTGCTTTATCGGATAAGCTTCTCATTTAGGTTATGTACTCAAACACCATTGCATCGAACAAAAAAAGCCAACAACAAACTCAATAAACAACTTCCTGCAACGGTATTTCAATATTTTCAAGAACCTTCTGCACTGTGGTAAATGAAAAATCACTCACCAACATTTTCAGGCGCTCCTCGCAAATGCTCAAATTATTATAGTGCCTGAATTTTGAAAAAACGCTACCCTTAATGCGTGGTTGGTCAGGGTCCATCTCCCATGGGTGCAGATAAAAAATAAAGGGCATCTTATCCCGCCTGTTTATCGCGGTCAGTGCGGCCTTAGTCACACGGTAGGGATAGAGGCGAAAGTAGCCGCCACCACCCACGGGAAGATTGCGCCCCAAAATACTCAACGTTGATACCGGAAACTCCAGCAACGAACCCGTGCCACTACGTGCAATCATGTGCGGGAAACGGGGGGCACCGTCAATACCATACCGATCATGCAACACAGGATAGATGCTGGAGTCATACTCAAAACCCAACTCGATCAAGGTATCCAGCGCCCATAGTGAGCGTTTGGTAATCGAGTAACTGGCAGCCCGGTAACCACGCACGGGAGTGTTCGCAATAGACTCGAGCAGATCTTTTGAGCGTGCAGTCTCATCCCTAAACTCTTCTTGCGTCTGATTGTATATCAACTTATGGGAGTAGCCGTGGCAAGCGAGTTCATGTCCCTGTTCAACAATACTCTTAACAATGCCTGGGTAACGTTTAGCAATCCAGCCAAGTACAAAAAACGTTGCCTTGATCTCCTTTTCAGCCAGCAACGTCATGATGCGCTCAGTATTCACCTCAACCCTCGACTCAAGGTTATTCCAGGTCACTCTATCAATTACACTTTCAAATGCACTGACCTGAAAATAGTCCTCTACATCAAAAGTAAGCGCATTAGTCAGCAAATTACTATCTCTCTTTATATAGGCGTATGTATTGAAATCGGCATGCCACTATCGTCTATTCACCCACTGCTTTAATGTCGGCAAATACCAGTACCGAAAAGCAAAAGCAAAGCCACCGACACTTTTACGGCAAAATTCATAAAACAACGCATCCTGCTTCATTTTCGTCATATGTTCTTTGTGCTTGTATTGACCTCGGAGGAAATCAAATACTGCATTGCCTTCGTTAATCGAATCCTCGATAGCATATTCAAGCAGCACATGACCCGGCTTCCAACGCTGATAATCCGGGTCAAAACCACGTTGGAATTGATAAATTCGACCTTTGAAGCAATAGCAATAATCGATCGCCACAAGCTGTCCAGCAATGGCTAAGCAGTATAGTTTCAACCACCCTCTCTTAAAAAAAAGACGCATAACATCTTTGTGGAATGCCACGTAATTATCACTGGAAAATGCACAAGAAGCAGAGCGAGAAGCCCACCGCTTATGGTGCAACTCAATCAATCTGTCCATGACCTGCTCCAGCTTATCGGCATCTTCAAGCACATAAAACCGAGGGTGAAACTGTTTGGCTATTTTCCTGCGATTATTACGTATTCGCCATCTGCGCTTTGCATGCAACGATGAGAGGAATACCTCCCACGAACCCGGCAGTGTGATGTAAGAGTTTGTCGTGCTTAAACCTTTACGACTAAGCAGTCGCACTTGGGCTCTATAACTATCGAGCGCGACAGCCATTACTGAACCAGAGAGAATATCGCTCAAAGAGAGCACATCCCACTGCATGTGATGAAGCAGGTGGTCAATAAAACCCGCAACAACCTGACGCTCTCTTTGCGGCGCAACAACCGGCCCCAAGTACTCAGGAGAAGTATCACCACCAACACCAACAAACCTGATAGTCGTGCGGCTGAAAAGCCAAAGTGACCGTTGTGCCTGCAGATACAACGGCAATATTCCGACAACCTCCCGCCCATCCGTCGCAACAAGTATCCTCAGCTGTCGATCAGCACCGTAATGTTTCCACCAACTGTACTGCCACTCCCACGTAGTAAAGACACTCCCCTCACTGCGTTGTGCCAAAAGTTGAGCCCATTGACCCGACAGCGCGTAAAAATCCTCCGCAGCATCAATAACACGTATCTCCATTACCCGCGACTCGTCAGCAGCAACACAACAGCTCGACAACCCGCCGCCATGGGTAGTGCCTTATTTCCCGCACATTAAAACTCATCACTCACCTCATATCGGCCAATTCCCCCTCCCGCCACAACGAGAGCTATCATAAAACGCATGGAACTCTCCCTCAGAGTCAATCAAGGGGGGCAATCAATCGCCACAAATGGGGAACAGCATCCTAAAAGCCGGGAAAACGGGGAGAAACAAATAGCGTTAGCGGGACAGTGATGGCTACGATCCACTACCTCAGAGAACAAAAGAGCGCAACCAAACAGATGCCCGTTAAACAAGCATCGTACTTCGTCAAAAAGCAACCTTCGCCAACCATTACGGCACCAAAGAGCGAGCGGTGCCGCTCTCTTACTTACTCGCCGTGCAGCATCAACGCCTGACGAATACGCGCCCGTTCACGGCGCAACGTTGCCTCTAAGGCAGTCACTCTGGCTTCCAAAATCGCCAGCCGCGGCTCCATCTCGTTCTGCTCCTGCGCAACCTCTACTGCAGGCCGACCTGCGGTGCCTGAAGCAGCGCGCGGTGCTATCACCTCTTGAGCAAGCTCATCGGTGACCGTCTTGACAGACTCACCGTCAATTTCATGCATCTCCTCCAAGCAACCGAAGAGCAACAGTCGGTCGCACAGCGTATTGATGCGCCGCGGGGTACCTTCGCAATAGCCATGAATAGCGGAGAAAGCAGAGTCGGTGATCACCGGGTCACCCTTCCAACCCACGAGACGCAAGCGATGCTCTATGTAACCCCGTGTCTCGTCCGAACCCAACGGATTCAGATGGTAGGCAGCAATAACGCGCTGCCGCAACTGCTCCAGGCCTGGCGCCTGCAATGTCTGCCTGAACTCCACCTGCCCCAATAAAAAACTCTGCAGCAGCGCCTTATCACCCGCTTGGTAGTTTGACAACATGCGTAGCTCTTCCAGAGAGCGAGCGGGGAGGTTTTGAGCCTCGTCAATAACCAGCAACACGCGCTTCCCTTCGCGTGCGCGTGCCATGAGAAATGTCTCGAAATTTTTCAGCAGTGTCGCTTTAACCAAGCCCTCATGAGCCAAGCCAAAAGATGCGGCAACCATGCGTAGGGTATCTTCCGCCTCCAATTGCGTCGTCACAAGCTGCACTGCGACCACATTTTCTTTAGCCAGATCGGCAAAGAGTGTGCGCACCAGTGTCGTCTTTCCAGTACCGATATCGCCGGTGATGACAATAAAGCCCTCTCCCTGGGTCAACCCATAACGCAGGTAAGACATCGCACGCTTGTGACCACGACTACCGAAGAAAAACCTTGGGTCCGGTCCCAATTGAAATGGGTTTGCCGACAATTTGTAGAAAGATTTATACATTATTTAGCTACGATTTTGTGATTGCGCCAACAGAAGACCTTCTAACATGGCCCGTTCCGCCATTCTATCCCACTTGCGCTGATGAAAAAGCGTGGTCACTTTAACATTTTCAGGAAAAGAAATAAGCCAAGAGCTTTCACTTTTCAGTCACTGCCACGCAATCCAGCATAAAAACCCATAACACACCTACCAACTCAACAGGCCATACTGAAAATTCTCAGCAATTAATCTCACAACTGTGCGCTGAAAGCCAACGACACCCTCTCCTCGTCGTACTCAAAATTAACATCTGTCGAGGCACGACGAACGATAGTGTATCTGACAACAGCCGTCAGTTTGCGCGTTAAAAGGCGCTTAAGCTGAAACGTGGTATTGCGCATTTTGTCTCGACGATCGCGCCCACGAAATGTTTGGGTGAACTGCTCGTACGAGATCTCTACCGCAGTGCGCCGAGACAGATTCCACGACCAAGCAGCACCACTACGGTATGTTTTTTCGTCGCTGGCGAGCAGCTGAGACTCACGCTTTTCGTTGCTACCGGACAGACGAAGTTTCGAACGCTTAAAGTCCAGCTCAAGCGCTGCCGTAAAGCGCTTGCGCACTAACACATCCGTATCGAGCGAAAAACTGCCCGGTGTCGGCAACACACTTCCACCGGCCCCAAAAACCTGCTGGGTAAACTGTTGCTGGGCAACGGTGGTCACATCCTCTCGATAATCGATCGTCCACTGCGCAGCACTGGCCTGATGTGATGCCTCGACAAAATAGGTCTGACCAAAAAAGCGCTCTCCCCCTCCCAGCGTCAATTGGGTCTGTCTGCGAGGGGTCCAAGAGAGGCTCGCCATCCAAAACGAATCATCAGGGTTGGCAACAGACCTTGTCGTTACGAATTCATAATCATTCCTTTCGCGCCCACCCTCAATCGCCACCGTCAGCTTTGCCGTCAACCGGTAACCCAACTGCAGCGCCGCTTTTTCGAAGATCACATCAGCAAAACTGGCTACATCATACTTAAATTTGTTCTTTTCATACTTCACCCGCCAGGAAAGCCGGGTACGAATAGCCTCTCTGGCAATCTGCGCAATGAGCGCAGTCGAACGACTGCCGGGGAGAGCCGCACCCTGTCCCTTTCGATCATACTCCACCGAGTCATACTTCAACCTCAACTCACCCGCAACCTGCGAAGTAAAACGGGTTTTTAGATAGGGGCTGACGCCATAAGCGACCACATCGGCGCGATTTCCGATAGTCGCGATATTGTCACGCGAAGTTCGCCGCGCTGGGTCAATAAACTGCTGTGACACACGACCACTGGCGTCGACAAAAAAAAACTTCTTTGCTAACTCCAGCGTCGCATCCGTCTGCAACTGATGATACGAACGATTGCGAGCACTCTCTTTTCTGTGGACTAAGTGTTGCAGGCGATAATCAAAGTCCAACTTCAAGCGCCGTCCTTTTCCATGTACAGCCAGCTGTGGCGCAATGGCAGTAACAGATTCACTCTCAGCAGACGCCGCAGGCCTCAAGCTAATATTGTCAGTGTAGTACTGAGTCACCGCTATCGTCGGAATAACCCGCCACTCACCCGCGAAAGACGGGCCGATACCCGCAACAAACAACAGCACTACGAAGCAGAAAAAATAGACAGACTGAACGCCGTTACGGTACCTGCATGGACACCCGAAGAGACAACGTGCGTTTTCCAATGCCATCTCGTAATTGCTTGAATAAATGCTCACCGGTGCCATTTTCATTGAAAATGCTCTCAGAGCGCCTCAGCCCTTAGAAACAGCAAAAGGACTCTTGCTCAGCACCGCACGAAAATGTCTCTCGAACCAATCAACCATAACCATAATAGCCGCTATAGTAATCCTCCTTGGAGGGCTGACGGCACTTATTCAGAACAAGCCCAATAATTTGATCAGGATTCAACAGAGCCAAAGCTTCAAGCACCCCAGCCTGCCGACTTTTTTCCGCCTCAACCACCAACACAATTTGCCCCATCAGCTCAGCCAGCACCGCTGCTTCGTTCGCGGCTAAAAGTGGCGGTGAATCGAAAATCACGATGCGATCTTCATAACGACTGGAAAATTCGCGCATCATATCGCGCATACTGGCGCTCGATAGAAGCTCTGTCGCGTGAGGGTGCGTTCGTCCGGCAGGCAAAATCCGTAAATTCGGGACATCGGTGCTCAAAATCAGATCCGACAGAGAGGGCACCTCCCCGGTCAAATAGTCGACCAAGCCAACTTCTGATTCAATACCGAGCAGCGCGCTGATCGATGGTTTCGCTACATCTGCATCCACCAGCAATACGGCCTTATCGCGCTCCATCGCAATACTCATCGCCAGATTGACTGCGGTAAACGTTTTGCCCTCATCTGGAACGGAGCTTGTAACCATAATCAGGCTAGCATTATCAACCACTGTAGCCCCAACAGCCGCCACATTATTTAGCAGTGGGCGCTTGATGCGCCGATACTCCTCGATCAGCTGGCTACGCTCAAGACCCGCCGCAATCATTCTATTCGCTTTGGCTTTTTCGCTGATCTGAACTTTGTTTTTCTGCTCGGGGAAGATTGGACCATCAACAAACTTTTCGCGCTGATACAACGGATCATCCAGCCCTACCGACGTTACCATGTCGGTATCGTAGAGCAAACTCGTCGTGCCACCCAGCGTAGCATCGCTCTGCCCTATCGTCTGCTGAGGCGTCCCGATCACGTGGTCCAGGTGGTCAGGAACAGCAGACGTGACATCTCGACGCTCGCGCTTATCCTCTCCCTCAAGCTTCTCGATCGCTTTCTCTATTATGCTCATCAGACGCCACCCATCATATTTTCAATATGCGCTAAAACATCGATATTCAGCATGACAACAGCCATAACGGCAGCGAACATAGCCAGTAGCCCAACACAGGCCAGGGAAAACAGAACCGCCATCAAGCGCTGCCGTGATAGCTGGGCATCGGTACTTACTCGCGACACGGTACCTAACACCGGTAACCCGGTTATCTCATGCAGCTGACTGCGATTCATAAAAATGGAGCGCATTGAGGAGAGCAGCCATGCCAGCCCTGCACCAGCACCAAGCCCCACTATGAAGATGAGTGCAAGCAACTGCAGCCTGTTCGGACTCACGGGCACCAAAGGCACGACAGGTGGATCAATGATTTTGAATTGCACTTCATCGGTGCTTAACGCTGCTTCACGGGATATCTTCGCAGACTCTCGCCGGGTCAACAGCTTCTCGTAATTCAGCTTCGTCACATTGTAATCTCGATTGAGGCGCGCCAGCTCCGCTTCAACTTTAGGGATAGTATCGACGAGTCGACGCAGTTCAGCGACGCGCTTTTTGTACTCATTGACACGAACATTGACACCCGACGCTTGTGCTTCGATTTTACTCAGCACAATCTTCAACTCTTGGTAAATGGGGTTGTTCGCAGAATCGCTGCCCAGCGTCGTAGGCTCCTCATCTTGCGCCAACTCGGCCTGCCTGCGCTCCTCAAGCACTTTCAACGTCCTGCGCGCAGCGATAACATCGGGATGCTTTTCAGTATATTGCAGGAGCAGGTCATCCAGCTTGGTTTGCAAACTATTGAGTCGCTGCTCAACGGCGCTGGGTTGCTGCGCCAATGGTTGGCGCGCACTCCGAATAACCGGTGTCTCACCGGCAAGTTGCCGCTTCAATTCACTTTTTCGATGCTCAATCTCACCCGCCTCAAGCTGCGCCTTTCGCAGTGCCTCCTGCGCGGCTTGAAGGCGCGCAAAGTATCCGCCTGCCTGTGTGGGCATCATGCCTACGTTTTTGCGTTTGAACTCCTCCAGCCGCAACTCCGCCTCCTCCAGGCGCGCCTCATACTCCACAATTTGGTCATCCAGAAATTTCTGTGTCAGGGACGTATCTTTACGCGTCGCTCCCAGCGTGTCTTCGACAAAGATGCTGAGCAGCATCTCCACAACCCGCTTCGCCGTTTTAGCATCGCGGTTTTCGTAAGTGATCTCATAGATATTGCTACCCCGTGCCCCACCGCGACCCTCAATAGTAATCGCCTCTTTCAACTCGGTAAGCAGCTTTTCAAACTCTGTCGGTGTTTTCGCTTTTAAATCCAAGTCAGTACCACGCGCAACCTTCTCCAGGTTGGGTCGGTTCAGTAACGTTCGACGGGTCGCAATGGCCATCTTTTCACTGATATCGGCATTCACTGCCAACCCCTTCAGCACTGGCCTGAGCGTCGATTCGGTATTCAAAAAGACCCGCGCTGACGATTCATATTTATTGGGCATAACAAAAACATAGCTCCAACCTGCAATACAGATAGCAAATGCCACGGTCAACGCAATCCAGCGATGCCGCAAGACCATTGCAATCTGCTGCTGTAGATGAGCTATTGTTTCATGCATCGTTTGAACCTATTACCCTCAAGAGAAGAAAAGAGAAGAGAAAAAAACTGATATTCAAAAGCGTTAAAACCAGGACTCAGGGATCAACAAGATATCCCCCGGACGCATCAACGCATTGGCATCAATGTCGCCATCCATCAGCGAGCTGAGGCGTACCGGAATCTTTTTCTGGCTACCACCAATGGTGCGCACAATCTGAGCCCTGTCACCAGCAGCAAACTCGGTCAAACCACCGACCGCGATCATAACATCCAGCAACGTCATGTTTTCGGAGTAGGGGATAGCGCGAGGCTGGGCCGCCTCGCCAACGATGCGAATCTGTTTGTTGTAGGGTCCGCCAAAGCCGGTAACAATCACCGTCACGATCGGATCTTTAATGTAGGTGGCTAGAACCGATTCAATCTCGCGCGCCAACTGCGTCGGCGTTTTTCCGATAGCCACCATATCTTCCACCAACGGGGTCGATACCTTGCCATCAGGGCGCACTGCCACTGAGATGGATACATCCGCATTGCGCCAGACAAAAATATTGATCTGATCTCCAGGACCAATCACATAATCCGCTGTCGCACCCTGAGAGATATCAGCAACAGCCAGCGGCTTCGTTGCGGCACAGCCAGTAACCCACAAAACCATCAAAATTAAAGACAACGACACGAGTCGTCTCTGGGTGAGTGGAGATATGTTCATCGGTTCGCTCCCGCTATGACATGCATTAAAACTGGCCCATGGATGGATGAGCAACACAAACACGACAGCCAGCCATGGCTTGCACAGCACCCCATCGAATTGAAAAGTCCGCGTTCAGAGCACCACGACAAACGCGTAACAACGGTCGGAGCGACCGGGACAAGACCACCGAAGACCATGCGCCCACCTGACAGGAAATTGTCACACAAAACCAAGAGACTCTCAACGCCAATACGGCGCCAGGATTGACCGAAAGAGATGCTATCGGCCACCAGTGTCACAGATTAAGAAGCAACCGCTTAGCCAAGTTTGCTGATATCACGCACTGCACCACGCGACGCCGAAGTGGTCATAGCCGCATAAGCACGCAGCGCCTGCGACACCTTTCTCTGACGCCCTCGCGCTTGCCACGCCTGCTCGCCAGTACTCTCCATAGTGCGACGGCGCCCCTCCAGCTCCTCGTTCGTTAACGCCACAGAGATGGTGCGACCGGGAATGTCGATATGAATCGTGTCACCCTCTTCCACCAGGCCGATCGCACCGCCCTCTGCAGCCTCGGGCGATACATGGCCAATCGACAGCCCGGATGTTCCACCAGAGAAACGACCATCGGTAATCAGCGCACAAGCCTTGCCCAAACCCTGTGATTTGAGATAAGTCGTTGGGTAGAGCATCTCCTGCATACCCGGTCCACCGCGTGGACCTTCGTAGCGGATAATCACCACATCGCCAGCCTTAACCCGGTCCGCCAAGATCGCGTCAACCGCTGAATCCTGGCTCTCAAAAATTCGTGCGGGACCGCTGAATTTCAGACAACTCTCATCCACACCAGCCGTTTTAACCACACACCCATCGACGGCGATATTGCCGTAGAGCACCGCTAGACCACCGTCGCGACTGTAGGCATGATCAATATCGCGCAGACAGCCCTGCTCACGATCCAGATCAAGAGCGTCATAGCGCTTCGACTGGCTAAACGGCTCGGTGGTTACCACACCACCCGGCGCGGCACTGTAAAAGGAGACCAGCTGCTCGGCATCGGAGCAACGCACATCAAAGCGCTCCAGCGCCTGGCCCATCGTCTCGCTGTGCACAGTGCCCACATCACGATGAATCAGGCCACCGCGATCCAGCTCACCCAAAATAGCCATCACGCCACCGGCACGATGCACATCCTCCATGTGATATTGCGGCGTGCTCGGTGCCACCTTGGCCAGATGAGGCACCTTGCGCGACAGGCGATCAATATCCGCCATGGTGAAATCCACTTCACCCTCCTGTGCAGCAGCCAGCAGATGAAGAATTGTATTTGTCGAACCACCCATGGCGATATCGAGACTCATGGCGTTTTCAAACGCCTCAAACGTCGCGATCGCACGCGGCGCCAACGATGCATCATCCTCTTCGTAATAACGTTTGGCCATACCCACAATCGCGCGCCCAGCACCGAGAAAAAGCGCTTTACGATCAGTGTGCGTCGCCAGCAGTGAGCCATTACCGGGTAGCGCCAGACCCAGCGCTTCGGTGAGACAGTTCATCGAGTTAGCAGTGAACATGCCCGAGCAGGAGCCGCATGTCGGACACGCAGAGCGCTCCATCGCCAGACTGTCCGCATCGCTCACCCGCGAATCAGCGCCCGCGATCATCGCATCGACGAGATCAAGATGGACCTCTTTTTCGCCCACCACAGCCTTGCCCGCTTCCATGGGTCCGCCAGAGACAAAGATCACCGGAATATTCAAGCGCAGCGCCGCATTCAACATGCCAGGGGTGATTTTGTCGCAGTTGGATATGCACACCAGCGCGTCGGCGCAGTGAGCGTTAACCATATACTCTACGGAGTCGGCGATGATCTCCCGCGACGGCAAACTGTAGAGCATACCGTCATGGCCCATGGCAATGCCGTCATCGACAGCGATGGTGTTGAACTCTTTGGCGACGCCGCCCGCCGCCTCGATCTCGCGCGCAACCATCTGGCCAAGATCTTTGAGATGCACATGCCCCGGCACAAACTGGGTAAACGAGTTAGCTACCGCGATGATCGGTTTGTCAAAATCCGCCTCACTCATACCTGTTGCCCGCCAGAGCGCGCGGGCACCCGCCATGTTGCGGCCACGTGTGGTTGTTCTCGAACGGTATTCCGGCATCAAAGTATCCTGGGTTTATTGCGGGGCAATGGCTAACAGCAAGATGGGATCAACGCTGCGAACAGCGACAAAGTTTAGTCCGTCAGCGCCATACCAATGTTGCTGAAACCGGAATCCACATGAACAATCTCGCCGGTAATGCCCGAGGAGAGATCAGAGCAGAGAAATGCTGCCGTATTGCCCACCTCTTCGATGGTGACATTACGGCGCAGCGGCGCGGTCTTCTCGACGTGATCGAGCATCTTGCGAAAATCGCTAATGCCTGCCGCCGCCAGCGTGCGGATCGGCCCGGCTGAAATGGCGTTAACGCGAATACCATCCGGCCCCAGCGACTGCGCCATATAACGCACATTAGCCTCAAGACTCGCCTTGGCCAGGCCCATCACGTTGTAGTTAGGCATCGCCCGCTCAGCGCCGAGATAACTCATTGTCAACAGCGCGCCATCACGACCCTCCATCATATTGCGTCCAGCTTTGGCCAGCGCCGCAAAGCTGTAAGAGCTGATCTCATGGGCGAGATTAAAACCGTCGCGGGTCACTGCGTCGAGGTAGTCGCCCATCAGCTCCTCTCGTGGCGCAAATGCGACGGAGTGCACAATAACATCAAGGTGATCCCAAAAGTTGTCGAGCTGCTCAAAAACCGCATCAATCTGCTCATCGCTGCTCACGTCGCAGGGCAGCACAATATCCGAATCGCACTGCGCCGCCATTTTATCGACACGCCCCTGAAGCTTCTCGTTCTGATAGGTAAAAGCAAGGTTAGCGCCCTCGCGCTTCATCGCCTCGGCAACACCCCAAGCGATTGAGCGCGTACTGGCCAAACCGACGATGAGAACATTTTTATTTTCAAGAAAACCCATAGCGCACCTTTAATATTTACCAATTAATTCCGATTAACAGTCTATCAGGGTCGCTACAGTACAAAAAAAAAACGCTCGCGGGAAGAGCCGAGCAAGCAGCGCAGCGCTATCACGCTTAGGGTATAATTCGCCGCTGCCCCCGGAAGACACTCGCCAAAACGGACATGACTGCAACCTTTTTATCATCGCCCTCAAGGCCCAAAGCAAGATTAAAAAACTGCCGCCGACTGGTCGTTGTCTTTTTTATCACGTGGCTAACGGCGTGCAGCGACACGCCGTGGAACGACCCCTATCCAACGGCTGAAAGCGATGAGAATATTCTCTACGCCTCATTTTCAGAGCGCCCCAAACACCTCGACCCGGCGCGTTCGTACAGCTCCAACGAATACGCCTTCATCGGCCAGATCTACGAACCACCGCTGCAATACCACTACTTGAAACGACCTTACGAGCTGATACCGCTCACCGCCACTGAAGTACCCAGAGCAAAATTTTACGACTCAGCGGACAACCCGCTGCCTAATGACGCTGGCGTGGAGCAGATCGCCTACAGCATCTATGACATCCATATTCGCCCCGGCATTCGCTATCAACCACACCCTGCGTTTGCGACCAACAGCGCTGGCGAACCACGCTATCTTAATCTGAACGCCGCCGCGCTCGACGCTATCCACACCCTGGCCGACTTCAGCGAAACCGCCAGCCGCGAGCTGATCGCTGCGGACTACGTCTACCAGATTAAACGGCTGGCGCATCCACGCATCCACTCACCTATCCTGGGCATCATGAGCGAATATATCGTTGGCTTAAAAGCGTATGCGCAGACCCTCGATACAGCCTACGGCACACTGACAAAACAGCTCTCCGATAGTGACTCAAGTCGCCCCCCTTACCTCGACCTGACCCGCTACCCGCTCGAAGGGGCAGAGGTGGTTGATCGCTACACCTATCGCATCAAAATACGCGGCAAGTACCCGCAGCTGATCTACTGGCTATCGATGCCGTTTTTCTCGCCGATGGCAGCCGAGGTAGAGCGCTTCTACGCACAGCCCGGCATGAAAGAGAAAAACCTGACGCTCGACTGGTACCCGGTAGGCACCGGCGCTTACATGTTGACGGTAAACAACCCCAACCGTCAGATGGTGTTGGAACGTAATCCCAACTACCGCGGCGAACCTTATCCCAGTGCAGGAGAAAAGGGTGACGCTGCACAGGGTCTGCTCAATGACGCGGGCAAAACCATGCCATTCATCGATAAGGTGGTCTACAGTCTGGAGAAAGAGAACATCCCCTACTGGAGTAAGTTCCTGCAGGGTTATTACGATGTCTCCGGCGTCAGCTCCGACAGCTTTGACCAGGCGATTTCGTTCAACAGCCAGGGTGACACCACACTCACTCAGGAGATGGCCACCAAAGGGATCGAGCTCACTACCGCCGTTGCTGCATCGACCTACTATATGGGCTTCAACATGCGCGACGATGTCGTCGGTGGCAATAGCGAGCGTGCACGCAAACTGCGCCGTGCAATCTCCATCGCGGTAGATTACGAGGAGTATATCTCCATCTTTATGAACGGCCGTGGCATCGCAGCACAGGGCATCATCCCCCCGGGTATCTTTGGTTATCGCAGTGGCAAGCAAGGTATCAACCCTTACGTCTACGACTGGGTCAACGGCAAACCAAAGCGCAAGCCGATCGCCGTGGCGCAACAGCTGCTGGCTGAAGCGGGATACCCTGGCGGTGTCGACAGCAACACAGGCAAACCGTTGCTTATTTACTATGACACTGCTGCCAGTGGGCCCGACTCCAAAGCCGTACTCAACTGGTACAGCAAACAGTTTGAAAAACTAAATATTCAACTGATCATCCGCGGCAGCGACTACAATCGATTTCAGGAGAAGATGAGCAAGGGTACCGCACAGCTTTTCTTTTGGGGCTGGAACGCTGATTACCCCGACCCGGAAAACTTTATGTTTCTACTCTACGGCCCCAACGGCAAAGTAGAATTCAGAGGGGAGAACGCGGCCAACTACCAAAACAATAACTTTGACCAGCTGTTTGAGCAGATGAAAAACATGGACAGCAGCCCCCAACGACAACAGCTCATCAACCAGATGAACGGGATTCTGCACCGTGATGCGCCGTGGCTATGGGGCTTTCACCCGAAGCAGTTTACGCTGCACCACGCCTGGTACAAGAATGCCAAAGCCAACCTGATGTCACACAATACGCTGCAATACAAGCGCATCGATCCGCAGCTGCGCAAGCAAAAACGTACGCAGTGGAACCAGCCGGTGATGTGGCCGCTCTACCTCGTCATCGCACTGCTGGCAGTTACCATCGTACCGGCACTCTACAGCTACCGTCGCCGTGAACGCCAAACTGTTCAGATCGACGCCGTGGATCATACGAAGCGCTCTGCCTCATGATTGCCTACATTATTCGCCGCATTCTCTACGCCATACCGATCCTCATCGGCGTCAACCTGATTACGTTCATGCTGTTCTTTATGGTCAACACGCCCGACGACATGGCACGCATGAATCTCGGCGTTAAACATGTCACTGCAGAGGCTATTGAAAAATGGAAACACGAGCGCGGCTACGACAAGCCCATGCTCTACAACAGTCAGGCCTCCGGCAGCGCCGCCCTCACCGACACCATTCTGTTCGAGAAGAGCGTCAACCTGTTCGCCTTCGATTTCGGGCGCTCCGACAGTGGCCGCGACATCTCCTACGATATCAGCCAGCGCATGTGGCCCAGCTTGGCCATTGCTCTGCCGACACTGATCGTCGGGCTGCTCGTCTACATTACATTCGCCATGCTACTGGCATTTTTTCGCGCCACCTATATCGACTACTGGGGCGTCGTATTATGCGTGGTATTGATGTCGATCTCCGGCATGTTCTACATCATCGGTGGCCAGTACCTCATCGGCAAACTGCTGCATCTGGTGCCGATCTCTGGATACGATGGCGGCAGCGATGCGCTGAAATTTCTTATTCTGCCAGTGATTATCGGCGTCATCGGCGGCATCGGCTCCAGCACGCGCTGGTATCGCACTATTTTTCTCGAAGAGATTGGCAAGGATTACGTGCGCACCGCGCGCGCCAAAGGGCTCTCGGAACAGCAGGTACTGTTCAAGCACGTGTTGAAAAACGCCATGATCCCGATACTCACCGGCGTCGTCGTCTCACTGCCGCTGCTATTTATGGGCAGTCTGATCGTCGAATCTTTCTTTGGTATCCCAGGCCTTGGCAGCTACACCATAGATGCCATCAACAGTCAGGATTTTGCCATCGTGCGCGCCATGGTGTTTCTCGGCTCGGTACTCTACATCATCGGCCTGATTCTCACCGATATCTCATACACGCTGGTTGACCCCAGAGTATCGTTAGCGTAGCGCGCCCATGATTAAACCGGAACTACTACTGACGGACCTGCTGATCTACCTGCTGGTCGCGGGGATCATCTATTTCATCATCTACACACGACGCCATGAACATCTGCGCCGCCCATGGCGCCAGGTGATGAGCACGCGCACCGGCGCCGTCACGCTGGTCATTCTCCTCACCTATGTCACCATCGGCCTGCTCGACTCCATCCATTTTCAGCTGCCACTAGAGAACCAAAACAACCAACACGAAACGCACTACTCCGCAGAGGTTTTAAGCGTCTTTGACATCATCGTGACGCCACTGCGCGAGCGCGTAGAAAAAACCTACTCCGCACCACTTGCTGCGCACGCCTACGCCAAAGAGACCATCGAGCTGCCACAGGGCGGACAGCAACGCACCTACCCACGGCTACTTTACGGCGGCGCCCATCTGGATGATCCCGCCACTGAGCGCATCACCGACATTGTCGCCACTACACTGCGCGCACTCGCTGTTGCGCTGCTGCTGTGGAGCATCATTATCTACGTCACGGCCTGGTGGCTGAGTCACGGCCAACAAACTTCAGCCGCAGCAATGCTGCAGCGCATCCTCAACAATGAGTGCGCAACCCCGTGGCGGGCGATACTGGTCTGTATCGGCGTTATCGTTGCCATCCTCTGCCTGCTCACCGCGCTGTCGGCGAAGTACCACGTCTTCGGTACCGACAAAGTTGGTGAAGATGTTCTCTACCAGACATTGAAAAGCGTACGTACCGGCCTGGTTATCGGTGCACTGACAACGCTGATCATGCTGCCGTTCGCCATTCTGCTCGGCATCATGGCCGGTTATTTCAGGGGCTGGATCGACGACGTGATCCAGTACCTCTACACCACCCTGAACTCAATCCCTGGGGTACTGTTGATCGCCGCGTCGATACTCATGCTACAGGTCTACATGGCCAATAACGCCGAACAATTTGAGACGGTTACTGATCGTGCCGACATGCGCCTGCTCTTTCTCTGCATCATTCTCGGCATCACCAGCTGGACCGGGCTGTGCCGCATACTGCGTGGCGAAACGCTCAAACTGCGTGAAACCGACTACATCCAGGCTGCCCGCGCTTTTGGTGTGCGCCATCTGACTATTATCACCCGCCACATTCTGCCCAATGTCATGCACATTGTGTTGATCGCCGTGGTGCTCGATTTTAGCGGCCTGGTACTGGCCGAAGCGGTGCTCTCTTATGTCGGTGTCGGTGTCGATCCAACCATGCAGAGCTGGGGCAACATGATTAACGCTGCACGTCTAGAGATGGCACGCGAGCCGATGGTATGGTGGTCACTGCTCGCCGCTTTTGTGATGATGTTTATTCTTGTACTGTCAGCCAACCTCTTCTCCGATGCTGTCCGCGACGCATTTGACCCGCGCCTGAGAAAAATGGATTAATTGAGAACGTCCCCTACCATGAATGACCCACTATTGAGCGTGCGCGGACTGCAAACCTGCTTTGCCACAACAAAAGGGTTGGTGCGTGCCGTTGATGGCGTCAGTTTCGACGTTCGTCGTGGCGAGACCTTTGCCCTGCTCGGCGAATCGGGCTGCGGCAAATCGATCACCGCGCTATCGATCATGCGTCTGTTGCCACAACCTGTGGGACAGATCACTGCAGGACAGATCCTCCTCAACGGCGAAAACCTGTTGACGCTGCCCGAGGTCGATATGCGCGCCGTGCGTGGCGGCCGCATCGCGATGATTTTTCAAGAGCCGATGACCTCGCTCAACCCGGTGCTAACTGTGCACGAGCAGATCGCCGAGTCGCTGGCACGTCATAAAGGATTGAAGGGCAGTGCCGCTGACAACCGCGTTCACGAACTGCTCGATGCGGTGGGCATTCCCGCCCCCAAAGCGCGCGCCAAAGAGTACCCTCATCAGCTCTCGGGGGGGATGAAACAGCGTGTCATGATCGCCATTGCGCTGGCGGGCGAGCCCGACCTGCTCATCGCCGACGAACCGACCACAGCGCTGGATGTCACCATTCAGGCCCAAGTGCTCGAACTGCTCGAACAACTGCAGCGCGACATGGGCATGGCACTGCTGATGATCACGCACGACCTCGGCGTCGTTGCCGAAATGGCCGATCACATCGCGGTCATGTACGGCGGGCAGGTGGTCGAGCAGGCGTGTCGCGACGACTTTTTCGCCAGTCCGGCTCACCCTTACAGCCGCAAACTGTTCCAGTCGCTGCCCGACATGAAGAAGAGGGACCAGCCGTTAGCGGTCATTCCTGGCAATGTCCCTTCACCCCACACCCGCTTCGACGGCTGCCGCTTCGCGCCACGCTGTGATGCCGTCTGGCCGCTGTGTCGCACTGAGCCGCCACAATGGCAAAGTGTTAACGGCGACCCGGAAGACCACCACAACAACAATGTACACCACGTGCGCTGTCATCTGGCAGCAGCAGAGAACAGCGCCAAACAGGCCGCTCTCGAAAGTAAAGCTGGGGAAAATATCGATTCAAAAACTGACATCGATGCAGTTACGCGACCGGATGATGGGACGATCGCTAACAGCGACAATACCAGCGACGTAACGCTACTAGCGGTTGATGAGCTGAAGGTCCATTTCCCGATCCGCAAAGGGCTACTGAAAAGAACAGCAGGCCATGTGCATGCCGTCGATGGCGTCAACTTGACGATCCATCGTGGCCAAACTGTGGCACTGGTCGGCGAATCGGGTTGCGGCAAAACCACCGCTGGCAAAGCGATACTGCAGCTCACAAAAGCCACCGCAGGCAGCATCTGTTTCGAAGGGGATGAGCTGACCCAGCTCAAAGGGGAGGCGCTGCGTCGGCGGCGTCGTGACTTTCAGATTATCTTTCAAGACCCCTACTCATCCATGAATCCGCGCATGGTGGTCGCCAATATTATCGAAGAGGGGATGCAAGCGTTGCGTGTCGGGGGGAATAACAGCACCGAGCGCCAGGCACGCATTGATCAGCTACTGCAGCAGGTCGGATTGCCGACGGACAGCAAATACCGCTACCCCCACGAATTCTCCGGCGGGCAGCGTCAGCGCATCTGCATCGCCCGCGCGCTGGCCGTCGAACCCAAGCTGATCATCTGCGACGAACCGACCAGTGCGCTGGATGTTTCGGTACAAGCGCAGATACTGAATCTGCTCAAATCGCTGCAAAACAGGCTTGGCCTGTCGTATCTGTTTATCACCCACAACCTATCGGTCGTCGCCTATCTGGCCGATGAGGTGCTGGTGATGTACCTCGGCCGCATCGTCGAACGCGGCACTACCGATGAGGTGCTAAACAGCGCCAAACACCCCTACACCCAGGCACTGCTGTCAGCAGTACCGACTATTGATACCACATCGAAAAAAGAGATTGTCCGCCTCGAAGGTGACCTGCCATCACCCATCGATCCACCCACTGGCTGCCACTTTCACCCACGCTGTCCGCACAGCCAGCCGGTATGTCGCGAACGCTATCCCGCGGCAGTTCAGCACAGCGACAGCCACCAATCACTGTGCCATCTTTTTACGAACGAAAAAGACGACAGCGAAGAGTGCCATAGTGAAACGTGACAAAATTCCTGTGACGCTTCGCCTTTTCATGATCAAATAGCGGGGTTTGCACCAATGGGCGCTCGCGCTTGCGGCAACCCCAACAGTAGCGTGTCACCAACCTAGTAACCTAGTGCGGCCAAGCTACCACCTCCAGACATTACCTGTTCTTACCCAAGACTCCCGAGGATTGGTGCCTCCTCTTCGCCTCACAATCCACCCAAATATAAGAAGCAATAATGGACTTTACTCAAATACTCGTTCTCGCCATTCTACAGGGGCTGACTGAATTTCTACCCATCTCCAGCTCCGCGCATCTGATTCTGGTGCCAACCCTCGTCGGCTGGCCCGACCAGGGGCTGGCGTTCGATGTCGCCGTTCACGTCGGCACGCTGTGCGCCGTTATGGCCTACTTTCGCCGCGAACTGGTGCCAATGAGTCGTGACTGGGTGCTGTCGATAACCACGCGTCAGCAGACCGCCGACAGTCGCCTCGCCTGGGGCGTCATCATCGGCACCATTCCGGTCGGCATCGTGGGGCTGCTATTCAAAGACTACATTGAGATCTATCTGCGCTCGCCGCTGGTCATCGCAACCACAACCATTATTTTTGGCCTGCTGCTGTGGTGGGCCGACGCATACAGCAACAAGCGCCACAAAAACGACACGACCAATGCCGAGCAGAAAAACCTGCGCATCTATGGTTTGTCCCTGAAAGATGTGCTCATCATCGGCGGCGCTCAAGCACTGGCGCTGATTCCCGGCACATCACGATCCGGCATCACCATGACCGCCGGCCTGTTTCTCGGACTGGGCCGGGATGCCGCAGCGCGATTTTCGTTCCTGCTCTCCATCCCCGTCATCATCCTCTCCGGCGGGCTGAAGACACTCGACCTCATTCAGAGCGCACTGCCCGTGGAGTGGGGATCGATTGCCATCGGCGCGACCCTCTCTGGCCTCGTCGCTTACCTGTGCATCCACTTCTTTTTAAAGCTGCTGGACCGGGTCGGCATGTTGCCGTTTGTCATCTACCGACTGATATTGGGTGTGATTCTCTTCGCCGTGTTTTTGTAAAAACACCCCGCCGCAGCTCTCAGCGCTTCTCAGCGATCCTTACTAGCAAAGAGAAGCGCCAAGCTGCGCCACACTCACCCGCTCGTGCCCCGCGTAATCACGCACTGTCTCTATGCGAGAGTAGCCATTTGCTTTGAGCAGTGCGCGTACCTGCGTCCCCTGCTCGTAACCATGCTCCAGCAACAACCAACCGGCGGTTTGCAAGTGGTCTGCCGCCGTGGCGACAATTTCGCGAATCGCGTCCAGACCATCCGCCCCTGATACCAGCGCGTGGCCCGGCTCGAAGCGTAGGTCACCACGTTGTAGGTAGGAATCGCCTGCAGCGATATAGGGAGGATTGGAGAGCACAACATGAAAATGCTCTGCAGCGAGAGGAGCAAACCAGCTACCGTGGCGAAACTCGACGTTATTCAACTGCAGCTGCTCAGCATTGCGCTGCGCTATCGCCAACGCTGCAGCAGAGCAGTCACTGGCGACAACTCGGCAGCGCGCACGCTCTTGCGCCACAGCCAGCGCAATGGCACCTGAACCCGTGCCCAGATCAGCCACTCGCCAGTGAGCGTCATCAGGGATGCGCAGCAACGTCTGCTCCACCAACAGCTCTGTCTCAGGCCGGGGGATCAGCACCGCCGTGCTCACCTCAAGCTTCAGCGACCAGAACTCACGCTCACCAACCAGATAGGCAACCGGCTCACCCGCGCGCCGACGCGCTACCAACGCCATAAAGTCCCGGTACTGCACTTCGCTCACCACGGTTTCGGGTCGGCTGTACAGCGTCACCCGTGGCAGTGATAGCAGATGGCACAGCAGCACTTCTGCATCCAAACGGGCATCATCCACCGACCCGGCAAGCTGCTCGACCACCTCCGCCAGCACAGCAGCAATTGTCAGTCGCCTCACTGCGAATGAAGAGCTGGTTTCACCGTCGCCAAACCGACACCGCGACTATCGCTAGCTGCTTCAACGGCTTGCTTGCGGCGATCCCACATCACCGCCTGCATATTGCCGTATTGGCGACTCATCGGCTTGAGCTGATGACCCATTTTTAAGAGCAGCGCCTGCTCGTCAGCGCTGATCGCGCCGGGCTCGTACTGAATCAGATCGGGAAGAAACTGGTGGTGATAGCGTTTAACGTTGACCCACGACTCAGGGCCATTACCTGCTGCAAAATCGAGCACGCCCAGCAACACCATGGAGATGATCCGGCTACCGCCCGGCGTACCCAATATCGCCACCCGGTCGCCACTATCGAGAAAGGTTGGCGTCATGCTCGACAACGGTCGCTTGCCCGGCGCGATTGCATTGGCTTCGCCGCCGACCAATCCGTAAGCGTTGGGCGACCCCGGTTTGGCGGAGAAATCATCCATCTCGTCATTGAGCAGCACACCACTGCCGCCGGGCACAAAAGCGGAGCCAAAAGGCATATTGATACTCAACGTCGCCGCTACCCGGTTGCCATCACCATCCAACACCGAGAAGTGCGTAGTGTGGGTTCCTGTCGCGCGATCACTCTCGCCCGGCAACAGTGCACTGGGTGTCGCTTTGTCAGCACGAATGCTGGCCCGCAGGCCCGCCGCATACATGGGGTGCAGCAGACGTTCGCTGGGAACAGTGACAAAATCCGGGTCGCCGAGAAATACTGCCCGATCACGGTAAGCGCGGCGCATCGCTTCAACTATCAGATGTTTACGCTCAACAGAAGGGCGCTGCTGCAAGTCGTACCCG
>JAADGQ010000178.1:0-1740 GCA_013152295.1 Gammaproteobacteria bacterium
CTCGCGAAAAAATCAATCTGAAAGTTTTTTCGCAATTCCTGTGCAGAGGTTGTTTGGTTTTTTAGCTGATAACAAGTGATGAATTGATTTTAAAAGTTAGATCGTTATTCAGTAATAAGCTGTGGTGTATTTTGAAGGTTAAGCGGTTTCGTTCCGCTGCTAATACTTGATTCAGTAGTAACGTACCTTTGGCCAATGCAAAATTTGAAAGCTGAAAATCACGAAAGCTCTTTTTGGTGCTGTAAGCGATAAGTCACGCAGTTAGCCCATGCATTAATCGTTGCGTAAATATTCGCGGTCACATCCGAAGACAAAAAACATCACCGTAGGCCTGATCAAGCCTAAGCGGATCAGGCGTTGATACGCAGAAAAACTCCGCCCGTTCCGCTAACGCTTGAACGGGCCTACGGGTGACCTGCATAAATAGCAGCATAACCATCCGCAGTTAATCTTCCCCATTAGAGTAAAAAAGTACCTATTTATAGGTGAGAACATGCACAACCATTGATATGGCCAAACTCACCCTACCACATCCAACTCGCGGTAACGAAAGTTAACACACAACTCCATTGCCAGCCTTTCACACGCTTCCATATCGACGCCATCCAGGCCGTTAATTGCTGTAGCCGTGACACTCGAAATATACTCAGGTGCCATGCGTAGAAATCCGATCATCGCATCAAATGATCCGCGCAATTGTGGCAAACAGTGTTGATCATAGACTGTTTCATTTTGCGCATTCATAGAGACCGATAACGCATCAACACACTGAGCCAGCTCGGGTAAAACATTGCGTTTGTGAAAGTGGTTGGCCAAGCCATCGGTATTGACGCGCACACGACCACCCTTGCCTTTGATATAGTGCGCCACGTCAAGCAGCACCTTCAAACGTAGCGTCGGCTCACCATAACCGCAAAAAACCACTTCGTCATAAGCTTTTGGATCATCAATGCTCTGTATAATCTCTTCCACTTCAGGACGATGATCCAGGGTCAGATCAAAATCGTGTACTTTTTTTACGCCTTGAATTTTCGGGCAGAAAGCACACTGCAGGGTGCAACGGTCGGTGATGCTTAAATAGAGACTGTTGCGAATAACATAGGCAATCGTCTGTGTGGGCGCGGTTTGTATCAACACGTTATCTCAGCTTTCACTCACGACAGGTTTCTCACCTACTTTGCCTGCCTTATCTGCGTCCGGCTTTACAACCAAAACATCTTCCATAATAAGATATTGCAGATCCGAGCCATAGAACATATTCAACGCATCAGTGGGGCTACAGACCATCGGTTCGCCGCGACGGTTCATCGAGGTATTGAGCACGACACCGTTGCCGGTATGTTTCTCTAATGCTTCGATGGTTTCGTAATAACGTTGGTTGGTATCGCGCGTGACGACTTGTACACGGGCAGTGCCATCTTCGTGAACCACTTCAGGAATACGCGACTTCCACTCGTCGGCAACATCAAAGGTAAATGTCATATACGGTGAAGGATGATCGGTCTGGATAATATCTTTCGCCACGCGATCCAACACGCTTGGGCAAAATGGCCGCCAGCGCTCGCGGTATTTGATCTGCAGATTAATTCTTTCAGCAACACCTTTAACACTAGGATTGCCCAAAATGCTGCGATTGCCCAGTGCACGCGGACCGAACTCCATGCGCCCCTGAAGCCACGCCAGCGGGTGGCCATCGGCGAGAATCTGTGCAGCGCGCTCGGGCACGTTATCCAGCCGCTC
>JAADGQ010000178.1:1857-6425 GCA_013152295.1 Gammaproteobacteria bacterium
GCCACATAAGATGCTGCGCCAATCGCCGTACCTGCATCACTGGCTGCGGGCTGCACAAACAGCTCATCCACATAGGGCAGATCGATGATGCGCTGGTTTAACTTCACATTCAGTGCAACGCCGCCCGCAAAGCAGATTTTACCGCTCTCTTTGAGAACATCTGAAAGGTGATGGTCAATCAATCCCAGCGCAACATTCTCCAACAGACTTTGAATGCTGGCGGCGTAGTCGATATAGGGGTCGTCAATCTCGTCCCCTTTTCGCTTCGGACCCAACCAGTCGATCAGTTTTTGGCTGAAATAATAACCTTTTCCGTCCTCTTTATAGCGCCGTGTGCCGATGACATTAACCAACTCATCATTAACTTTGAAGTCGCCTCCGTTATATTGAATCAAGCGAGAAAAATCATGTTTGCCCGGATCACCATAAGGGGCCATACCCATCACTTTAAATTCACCGTCAAGCATCTCAAAACCGAGAAATTCGGTCAGTGCGCCATACATGCCACCCAACGAATCGGGATCGTAAAACTCCTTGAGTTTATGGATTTTTCCGTTTTCACCATAAGCAAAAAGGGTCGAGGCATATTCACCTTTGCCATCAATACTGACGATCGCAGTTTTCTCTTTAAAACCACTTAAATGGTAGGCGCTGCTGGCGTGGGCCAGGTGATGCTCAACGGGGACGAAGCGGGTCTTTTCAGTATCGAACTTCAGATCGCTGAGCAGTTTCATAACCTGTTTGACGTTACGATTATAACGACGGTTACCATTAAACAGTGCCATCAACGCACGATCAGGAGCGTACCAATAACGTTTGGCATACTGCCACCGAGCCGGGCTATCGAGACCAATTTGAGCATAGGGGAACGCAACAACAGCAACATCCTCAGGCTTGACCCCGGCAAAATCGAGACAGTAGCGTGTCGCTTCGTAAGGGAAGCACCCCTTGGCATGTTTGTCGCGAATAAAGCGCTCTTCTTCGGCAGCAGCTACCAGCTCACCATCGACAAACAACGCGGCGGATGGATCATGGCTGACCGCTCCGGATAGTCCTAAAATAATCATAAAGATAGACTCAACTCGGCGAACAGCGCCAAGATTCTTGGTTCTGCTTTCCAGTTTTCCAGAAAGCGGGAGAGATCACGTTGGTGTACTTCGTTTATCGCGTTAGCCGTGCGATATTGCTTCATCGCATCCAGATCATTAAGCACGGGGCGGCCTCCATCAGAGATGATGATATTGCTCGCTTTCATATCACCGTGACCAATTTTAAAGCGTTTCAAATCACGAAACAGTGCCACGACTTCATCAGCAACCCGCTGCTTACTCTCAAGATCAATTTTTTTTGAGAAGAAGAACTGGTCGCTGGCTGCCCCTTCAACATATTCACTAATAAAGTAACTGACCCTTTTTATCGGTCCCCAGTGGCGTTCAATCAACGCGACGGGTGGCGCAGTAGCGATGCCGTAGCTAGATAACATATGCGCACCTCTCCACGACGTTGCTGCGCGCGTGGTACGTAGCGCGCGCTTGAGACCATGGCGAAAATCCTTGATATTGTAGCGTTTTATAACTAAGCGTTTACCATTCACCTCAGCAACACCCACCGTTGAGCTGTTGCCACGCTTGAGCAGTTGACCACCATCGGTCAACCATCGGTCAGGGTCATCCAACAATTGACTGAAAGCTTCAGATTCATAGCGGCGATCATAGATCACCGTTTTGCTGCGGCTCTCTTGGCAGACAAACGCACTGCATGAGCGAAATATTTTATTGAGATAGCGGCGCAGACGTTGACTACGCTGTTCGTCAATCGACGCTGACAGTTTTTCCACATCCTCATCCGTTGACGGCCACCTTCTTGCACGCAGGTAGTCACTATAACTCTGATAGATTAATGGCTCATAACGTGGATAGAACTGCGCAAACAGTAGCGCCAGATTATCGCGCGACACTTTGCGCGGCACAGGCTCACTCGCCAACGAGACATCCCCGCCATCCAGGGTATAGAGACGCCCGCCACTGACCAGAAAATTGTTCAGATGAGGGTCTTGATGGAGAATGCCCGCTTGATGATGTTGCGCGAATAACGCTACCAGGTCAGTCATAAACTGCCGCTGCGCGTGCTCGTTACTCTCTTCGCGCGCGTTTTTCTCTTCGCTCAACGCTTGCCACGCCTGTGCAACGGTTTGTGCCGGTTCAATGGCCGCAAAAATCAACACACGGGCGGCACCATCAGCGCAAACACCTGAGTGCAGTAGTTTTGGCGTCAAAATTTTGTGTGTGGTCAGGCTATGCACGCCATCAAGTTCGCGCTGCCAGTCACGGCGCGCCTTCTCTTCATAGCTGAAAATTTTGGCAAAAACGTTTTGGCCATTCCAGTGCGCACGACACACCAGACGCCTGCCGGGTAGTATTCGCGCGGCACTGATACATGTCAGCACGCGTACGCTCTCATCATCCGAGCCATCACTGACTCCAGAGAGCTCCACATCAAAGGGAAAAGAGAGGTCGAAGTCGATTCGAGTCAGAGGATTAACAGATGATTGCGCCATTACGACGCACCCTGTTGACGAATGCGCTTCGTTTTCAGACGTTGCTCCAACGTGAACCAAAGCATTTTTATCGATGCGTTGAGGCGCGTTTCACCCTGATAGGCAAGCAGAAAACGTAACCGATCGCTGCGTCGCCACAGTGGCGAGTGGCGGTTCAACGTATCCAGATCACGCAGCATGGCATCTTCAACGCGATTTTTGCGTTTGGTTTTTTCCAAATCAATAACACGCACATCGACTTCGCCATCGCCCAATCGTACAAAAAGGTGTTTGGGATATAGACAGTTGTGCTGCAGGTGCGCCCGATTCAAGCGACCCAATAGATCAGCGCAGCAATAAATCACACGATTGAGCACCTTGCGTTCGGGCCAGCCATGCTGTTGCCAATCATCCACCAACAGATCAAGCGACCGATAGCCGACCAGTTCGGCAGTCATCAATATAGCCCGACGATCTTGCCCCACACGACGCTGGGCAAAATAGAGCACCTCCAACGAGGGAATAGCCAGCTGCTCGTAGAGCTGGATATTGTTAAATTCACGCGAAAAAGTCAGTTCGCCCTTGATCGGATGGCGCAGCGATTTATAAGTGTGATTCTGCTGGCGCTTGATGTAAACAGCGACCTGACCGCCTTGAGGAAGCTGCAACTCACAACGAGAGACACCACTCCACCCACCCCGACGTTGATTGGGCTCTTCCACCCAGCCGATCTCCTGCTGCCAAAGCGCATCGAAACTGCCAAGGCCATTATGCTCAAGAGTAGTGGCCCATTGAGCTGCGCAATAATCCCCCATAGCTTGCGATCTGTGTTCGGTATATCTATTTGGAAACACGCAGCACATAGATGCGCCACATGGAAAAACCGGGGAAAAAATCGACCGTATCAATGAGGTCCAAACCGGCTTCGCGGGTCTCATCGACAATCTCTTGGTGTGTTCGCACAAAACGGTTCTGATATTTTTGGCTGCGCCGATTCTGCTCCAACTTGTGACGCCGCCGCGCCTGCATATTGCCATCAATCCACAAAGAGAAACAGACGGTATCCGTGGCAACACGAGCAAACTCCTTGAAGATCGCCACCCGATCAGCACGCTCGCCAATATGATGAATCAAGCGCATGCAGCAGACCGATTCAACAAAATTATCCTCTTTGGGAATATCAAAAGCCGAGCACTGAAACGTTTCGATACGACGAGTGATCGTTTCAGGGCGCTCTTTCATGGCGACATCGAGCATCGCCTGACTGTAGTCAGCCGCGCAAATTTTGCGATCGCTCTGTTCGCACAGAAGCTCCCAAAAGCGCCCCGTTCCTGATGGCAGATCGAGGACTGATTTAGGGTTACCCGCAATCTGCAACGCTTTACGGGCAATGCTCTGCTCGCGCTGATTGGAGAGATTGCGCCAGAAACCGGCTTTGTGTTTGTGGAAATACTGCTCAGCGTGCTTTTGGTCGTATTTTTCTGAGAACTCCAGCTTCGGCGCTGGCTTACTGCTGCTTTCGGACATAACATTCACTTTTTGGAGATCGCCCGTGGGCGGACTGATATAACTGGGTAGCGCGTTTCTCAACCCGGCACCAGAACTGCGTTTCATCGCGCAACAGCTGGCGCACCGGCTTGCGCCGATAGTGCACCATAAAACGCAGATAATCACGCTGGGTCAAACCGATATCCATGCTCGAAAAATAGAGCCCGGCAACATCCTTGACCAGCCAGCGCCGGGGCGTGCGGCGGCGTAATTGTACGCGATGCAGATCAATCAAGTACAGATGAAAGGCATTCGCAGCCAGCGCCGCTGCATCGACAGGCAGGCGCAACAGAAAGTGGCAGATGTAGAAATCACGGTGGTTAACACCGTTTTCATGCAGCCGCCGCGCCATTTCCGCCACACGCCGAATCAACGCTCGCTTCAACGCCAGCGCTGGTGGTTTGGTTGGCCAATGCGCGCAAAAGTCCTCCAGGCTCTCAGTTTGCTGTAGATCCTCGGTGACAATAAAGGATTGCAACTGCGC
>JAADGQ010000165.1 GCA_013152295.1 Gammaproteobacteria bacterium
CGGTCTTAAAGCTGGACACCCCTTTCCCATCAATCACCACACCCACTTCGATTTTTGTCTCGAGGGTGTCTCGTTTGACTCTGGCCTGACGTGCGGCCATGTTTAACTACTCCTGCGCGCTAACTTCTGAGATGGATCTGTTGGGCGTAGCATACCTATATCCAGCAACAGTTTAAACCTAATTCCTACCGCAAGAGTCCGTTAATGCTGTCATTTCTAAAAACAGAGGAAACAGCAGTTCACAAAACATCAACCAGCGCATCCAAAAAAACACTGTTCTGCTCAGGCGTGCCCACAGTCACCCGCAGACAGTGGCTCAGCATGCCACCCACACCATGCAAATTTTTAATTAACACGCCGTTGTTTTTCAGACCAGAAAATATCTCGTCAGCACGCCCTTCGTGCACACGAAACAGAATAAAATTGGCGCTGCTCGGATAAGCGATCACTTCAGGCAACAGATCCAACTTCGCTTTCAACATCTCGCGCTCATCGCGAATGCGCCGTGTCTGTGCTTCGAAAACGTCGCGATGCTGCAGCGCAAATGTCACGCTACGCTCAGTCAACACGTTAACATTGTAGGGCAGGCGAATTTTATCGAACTCATCCAGCCACCGGGCAGATCCGGCCAGCATACCCAAACGCAGTCCGGCCATGCCCATTTTTGATAGCGTGCAGAGCATCAGCAGATGGTCATATTGCGCCAGACGCGCCATAAAGCTGTCGTCGGCAAACGCCGAGTAGGCCTCATCCACCACCACCACACCGGGGCAGCGCTCGATGATGCGACACATCGCATCGGCATCAAAAGCGTTGCCGGTGGGATTATTGGGGTAGGAGAGAAACACCACCGCAGGCTGGTGTGTATCGATAGCTTCAAGCATCGCCGCTTCATCGAGCGCGAACGTCTCGGCCTGCAGCGGCACTTCAACATATTTCAGGCCAGTACACAGAGCGATCATGCGATACATGGAGAACGTCGGTCCCGGTGCCAGCACCACCCGCCCCGGCTCCGCCAGCGTCATGCAGGTCATCTGGATCAGCTCGTCGGAGCCGTTGCCGAGCAACAGTTGCTTATCCTGCGGTACAGAAAAGAAGCTGCGCAGCGCATCTTTGAGTGGTCGCGAAGCGGGGTCGGGATAGCGGTTCAGAGGTGCGCTGCGCAATGCGTCCAGCCACGCAATGCGTAGCTGCTCCGGCCATGGATAGGGGTTCTCCATCGCATCCAGCTTGATCATATCGCCAACGTCAGGCACAGAGTATGCGGACAGCGCACGCACTTCGGCGCGCACCCAGCGATCAACTTTATCTCTATTTTCGGGGGCCATACGGTTGTGTCCGGCGAGGCAGTGTTGCTTATTATATCAGCGAGAAATCGGTGATTAGAAAATGGTGCCGGTGAGGTGAATCGAACACCTGACCTACTGATTACGAATCAGTTGCTCTACCGACTGAGCTACACCGGCGCCGGTGCTTTAACAGGCTGCGCCGCAACGCGCCTACCAAGCAGAGCGCCGGATTATAGAAGAGCGGGCACGGCGAAACAACTTCGCGTCACAAATCACCTCTTTATTTGCTTAGCAAGCCATCCGATAGGGCAGTGGGTCGACAATGGGCGTCCGCCCCAGCGCCAGATCGGATAGCAGCCGCGCCGACGCCGGACCAAGCACGACACCGTTGCGAAAATGGCCAGCATTAACATACAGCCCGGCAATGTCGGGATGGCGCGCGATCGTCGGCACACCGTCATGAGAGCCCGGCCGCAAACCGGCCCAATGGCGCTCAATCTCGCAGTCAGCAAGGGCAGGAACGATATCCGTCGCCGCAGCGCGCAACGTGTCGAAGGCCTGCCGGGTCGTCGCTTTATCGTAGCCGACATACTCCACAGTACTGCCAACCAGCACCCGCCCGTCACTGCGCGGTATCACATAGTAGCCATGCTTGAGAATGATCCGCGACACCGTGCCCGGCGGCGTGCGGAACAATAACATCTGCCCGCGCACCGGCTCGACATCCAGCGCCAGTCCCGACGGCATCAGCTGTTGGCTCCACGCACCGCAGGCAACAACCACCTGCTGCGCTTTTTTGATGCCAGCGGCAGTTTCGACACCCTGCACTCGGTGGTCGTTGATCAGCAATCGCTGCACCGGCATCGCCTCTTCGATAGTCACGCCCTGGGCAATCAGGCTTGGGCGCAGCGCTTTCAACAGACGCGGATTGCGCACCTGCGCGATATCCGGCATCCACAGAGCACGACGCTCTGCCTTCGCTAGCGCAGGCTCACACGCCAGCAGTTCGGTACCTTCAAGAACATCCAGCGCGACACCACAACGCGATGCCCACTGTTGCGCATGCACCTGTTCATCCAGATCCATAAATAGCAGACCGCTCTGCAACCACTGCGGATCAATACCAGAGCTATCGTGCAGCTCGTCAACCAACGCGGGATATTGCTGCTGCGACCAGCGGGCCAATGCCGTCACCGCATCGGCATAGCGCCAAGGATGCAGTGGCGACAAAATACCGCCCCCCGCCCACGATGACTCCTGCCCGATCTGCTGACGCTCCAACAGTGTCACTTCGGCACCGGCACGGCGCAGCTCGCGCGCCGTCAGCATGCCAATCACGCCGCCACCGATCACCAGAAAATCGCTCATGCAGACGTGCTCCCACAGAGAGCCCACGATCTCTCGATGCAATGCAGAGAGGAAGGAGAAGAGAGGGAGACGTGAGGGGTAACGACAGATAATGACATTGTTCAATAACCGTAATATATTTGTCGCTCAAACCAGCGGCGCCAAGGAAGTCACCGCAAAAAGCAAGCAGTCAAATGCCGACACCATAAGGAGATGGTACAGGTTATGGATAGACTCGACCTAAACCACGCAACGCAGCGCCAGCACGGCTTCTCGCTCGCCGAGACGCTGATCGCGCTATTCGTACTGGCCATCGGCCTGCTCGGTCTGGCCAACCTTCAATTCAAAAGCCTGCGCCTCAACTACGACGCCTACCTGCGCACCCAAGCCACGATTCAGGCTCAGGACATCGCCGAGCGTCTGATCGCCAATCTTCCCGCAGCAACGCGCTACACACAGATCGAGCCACCAGTCATCACCCCCGACTGCAATGCCAATAGTTGCTCGCCGACACAGCTCTCAGCCTATGATCTCGACGCTTGGCGCAGTACTCTCGCCCGGCTGCTGCCATCAGGCGTGGGCACTATAACAAAGCACGGCGTGATCTACACCATCACCATCAACTGGAATAACGGCGTGCCCAACAACCCACCCGGCAGCGTGATTCTCACCGTTGCCACAACCACCCCGCCATGAGTCGGCCAGAGCATCGCCTACGCCATGCACGACTGTCACAACGCAGGCAGACAGGTGTATCACTGATCGAGCTGCTTATCGCTGCAGCCATCGGCGCCATATTGCTCGCGGGACTATGGCAGGTCTTCGTTAGCAACAAACGCAGCTACCTAATCCAGGAGGAGCTATCGCGACTTCAAGAGAGTGGTCGACTGGCAATCAGCGCTCTGAGTACGGATATTCGCGCATCCAACTTCACCACCGGCGCAACAATCGAAGCGAGTATTGCAGGCGAGAACAACCGCGGTGAAAACGGTAGCGATGCCATCACGCTGAAGTATCAGACAGATCGGGACTGCAACAACAGCCGCGTCACAACCATGACCATCAATCGATACTACCTGAGCAACAACAATCTGATGTGCGATGGTAGCGGCGGACGCCCGCAACCGCTGGTGGCAAATATCGTCGACATGCAGATTCTCTACGGCATCGATACAGACTGTGCAGTGGGCCGCTGCGACGGCACCGCCAACCGTTATGTAGAGGCCGGCCACAGTGCACTCAATATGGATGAGGTCAGCAGCGTGCGCCTCTCGCTATTGCTGCGCAGTGCGGTGGAGATCAAACAACAGGCGCAGACGGTCTACTACATGGGGCGCGCCTTCATGCCCAGCGACCGCTACGCCTACCACTCCTTCACCACCACCATTAGTTTGCGCAATCGATGATGACACGACCCACAGAGCAGCAAGCGGGGTTTGTCCTCATCGCCAGCCTGACCATCCTGCTGGTGCTCACCCTGCTCACGCTCTCGGCCCTGGGCACCACGACCTTGCAGGAGAAGATGGCGAGCAACCTCCAGCTCAAAACCCAGGCACTGTTTGCGGCCGAAGCCGGCGCCCAAAAACTGCTCGCCTGGTATGCCAGCAACGCCCCAGCATTCGCTGTCAAAGCCACCCCCGACGTGCTGGCGTTCACTGCGCCCAGCCATGCAAACTTCGGCACGGCCGCTTACTGGCTCGGCGCCATCAACTACGACAGCGCGTCGCCACCCACGTATGTCGATGCCCAGATCTACGCCACCACCCCCGGCCACGGCGGATCTACCCAGCTCGCCATTCGTATTGAACCCTACCGCACGCTAGATGCCGCCTTCTCCTACGCGCTGCTCGCCAACGGTGATATCAACGTTGACCCACGAACAGCCATAATCGGCAACGTGTATGCAAACGGTGACATCAGCGGCATCGATGAGACAGAAAACGAAACAGAAACAGTGGCCATACCCGGTATCGACAGCACGCTGATCGACCGCCTGCGCGCAACATCTCAAAATGGAGCAGGACACCAGTACTACGACGGCAGCTGCTCCCTGTCGTCAGAGAACACGCCAACTATCACGCTCGTCTTCTGCGAGGGTGATGTCACGATAACTGCATCAGCGCAAGGTGAGCGCTTCAGCGCCATCACTATCGTCACTCCCGGCGCAGTAACGGTCACCGATGCATTTGCTGACAATAGTGCCGCCATCCGCTCCGCCGTCATCGCCAGCGGCACCATTACCGTCAACAGCGAGGCTGAACAAGCTGCGGTTTTTTGGTCGGCAGAAGATATCCTGCTCAGCGGAACCGGTGGCATTCGCGGCGCACTGATCGCTGCGGGTAACATCAACGTCAACGACCCAAGAACGATCGCAGGCAACGCCACCATCGACAACAACAACTTGCCGCGCACCCATCTGCGCTTTCGAATGAGCGCCTGGAAACAGCTATAGCGATTTGCCCAGCGCAGGTGCCAACGTCAACAGGTCAACCGCTAACTTCCTGCAATATTTCATTCTCTGCATATTTAAATCGTTCGAGCCTGAACATGCATTGCACAGAACTACATTAGAGGGTGATTAACTGCGCGCAGCGCACGAAATATTATCGCGCGCGAGGCAGGATGCTCCACAAACACTTCTGAATATAACCTTGGAAAACAGGCAATTTCCAAAATGACTACAATAGAGAAAGGCATTGTCTGACAGACTTTCGCAAGGAATAGAGTCACAGCAATCGCCACAAATTATCGCTATAATGCCGAGGTCTAAGAATCAACAAAAGCGCGCAGGGAGCATCTATCGTTGGAGCGAGCATGTATAAAAAAAACATTGCCGTACTGGTAATCGATAACGATCAAACTGTTTTCGAACTGCTGCGCCACCACCTTGAGCAACTCCCCGATTTTGAGTGCAATTATTATCGTTGTAACAACATTGACGATGCTTTTTCTACGTTACAACAGCACTCAATAGACATCATCTACGTCAACCACGTGCGTAGCGCAGGGCGTGACGCAACCCCCCTGGAGACACTGCGCAGTCGAGGAGTTGTCATTCCTATCGTCGTGCTGGTTGGATCGCGTGACGAAATACTTATCGCAACGCTCATGAATGCTGGCGCTACCGACTGCGTGCCTAACGAACGCATCACAAAGACAGACCTCTCTGTCAGTTTGCGCTACGCACTGCGCCACCACGAACTCAACGAGAAGATTGATAGCGCTGAGCACGAACTCAAACTGGCCGCCAAAGCAGTAGAAAACACCTTCGAAGGCATCGTTGTGCTTGACCATGATGGCATCATCGAATCAATCAACCCGGCTTTCAAGCGCATTGCGGGCTACTATCCCAACGAACTCATTGGTCAACATCCAGAGATCCTCTACGCACAAGAGTGCGATGCTGATTTCTACAAAGAGGTGCGCGACAGCTTGGCTAGCCAGGGCTACTGGCAGGGTGAAATAGGCTGCCGTCGAAAAAATGGTGAAACCTACCCACTGTGGGTTAGCGCATCCGGCATCTACGATAATAGCCACAATATAAGTCAATATGTCGTGGTGTGCAGCGACATTACCGAACGCAAGCAGTTCGAAGAGCGACTCGATTTTCTCGCTCACCACGATCCACTGACCCAGCTGCCTAACCGGCTACTGTTTGAGGATCGCCTGAATCAAGCACTGCTCCAAGCACAGCACAGCAACCAAACCATGGCGGTCATGTTTATGGATCTGGATCGCTTTAAGGTCGTCAATGATCATCTCGGCCACTCCACCGGCGACCTACTGTTGCGCTCCGCTGCACGGCGCCTAGCTAACTGCATGCGCGAAGGCGACAGCGTATCGCGACTCGGTGGGGATGAGTTCACCATCATTCTGACAAACATAGCCCATGCCGATGATGTCGCCACAGTCGCACAGAAAATACTCGACACCATCTGCGTACCCTACATCATCAAAGGCCAGGAGCTACGCGTATCGGCAAGCATTGGCATCAGCCGATTCCCCCACGATGGCAGCAATGCGCAAACGCTGATCAAAAACGCGGACACCGCCATGTACCGCGCCAAAGAGCTGGGCAATAACTATCAGTTCTATGCGCCGGTAATGAGTTCAGAAGATGCCGATGAGCTGGCGCTGAAAAAAGATCTCTACCACGTACTGCAAAACCATGAGCTGTTTGTCTGCTATCAACCGAAAATGGATCTAATGACAGAGAAGATCATCGGCTGCAAGGCACTGCTCAGATGGAACCATCCAACCCGCAACGTGCTAGGGCCCTACGCGTTCATCCATCTGGCGGAAGAGAGTGGACTCATCGTACCCATTGGTCAATGGATGTTGCGCAGCGCTTGCGCGCAACTCAAACGCTGGCAAATGGATGGCCACAGTGATCTGCGCATGACCATCAACCTCTCCGCACGCCAGTTTCAACATCAGGAGCTGCTGGAGACGATCAATGATGTGCTCTCTTCGACACAGATCAATGCCAACTCGCTGGAACTGGAGATCAAGATGTTGGCAACGGAGCAGAATATCAATCTCTCCGCTGCTAAACTCGCCGGGCTAAAAAGCCTTGGCGTCAACGTTATTATCGAAAGCGTGGGGCAAGGCCGTGGCTTGCAAGGCTACCTTAAGCGCTTCCCGGCGGACACACTAAAAATCGACAAATCATCTGTTCAGGCGATGGGTGACGACGAACAGCAACACAGCCCCGGCAGCACGTTTGCCATCGCCCGCGACCTCAAACTCAAAGTGATTGCCGAAGGTGTAGAGACCGAAGAGCAACTTCAATTTTTACGCTCAAAACAGTGCGACGAAGTGCTGGGCTTCTATTTCAGCCGCCCGGTTGAAGCGCAACAGTTCGGCCAGCTACTCAGCAGAGATTCCTAGCGCTACTCCATCCACTGGCGGGCATTGCGGAAGAGCCGCAGCCACGGCCCCTCTTCACCCCACTCGGCAGGATGCCAGGAGTGCTGCACGGTGCGAAACAGACGCTCGGGGTGAGGCATCATGATGGTAAAGCGCCCATCAGCAGTGGTCAGCCCGGTAATACCCAGCGGTGAACCATTCGGATTTTCAGGATAGTTCTCGGTGACATTGCCGTAGTGATCGACATACTGCAGCGCGATGATTTCGGCCTCCTGCATCTGTGCAGCGGCAATACCTTCGGGGAGCACTACTCGCCCTTCGCCATGGGCCACCGCCACCGGCAGGCGCGATCCGGCCATACCACGCAGCAGTATTGAAGGAGATTCGGCCACCTCGACCAGCGACAGACGTGCTTCGAACTGCGCAGAGTTGTTGGCGACGAAACGCGGCCACAATACGCTGCCGGGGATCAGCTCACGCAATCCGGACATCATCTGACAACCGTTGCACACCCCCAGACCAAAGGTATCAGAGCGAGAGAAAAACTCGCTGAATGCATCCCGCGCCTGGCTGTTATAGAGAATGGATTTAGCCCAGCCCTGCCCGGCACCCAGCACGTCACCGTAAGAGAATCCACCGCACGCCACCAAGCCACGAAAATCGCTCAGCGCTACACGCCCCTCCAAAACGTCACTCATGTGCACGTCAACCGCATCGAACCCGGCACGATCAAACGCCGCCGCCATCTCGACATGGCCGTTGACGCCCTGCTCGCGGAGCACGATCAACGGTGGTCGCGCTCCTTTGGCAACATAGGGCGCGGCAATATCCTCATCGAGATCGAAGGTCAGAATGGTATGCAGTCCTGGGTTCCCCGCGTCCTGAATCGTATCGTATTGCTGCTGCGCACAACGCGGATTATCGCGCAACGTCTGCATGCGGTAGCTGGTCTGCGACCACGCCTGCTGAAAATAGCTGCGGCTCTCGGCCAACACCTCTTTGTCGCGATAGGTGATGGTGATGCGATCATCGTCAGTCACCGAACCGACAATGCTGCAACAGTCCGCGAGCCCGGCCTCAATCAGCAATTCAAGGACAAATGTTGTATCTGGACGGCGCACCTGCAGCACAGCACCCAGCTCTTCATTAAACAGCGCAGCGAGCAACTTCTCGTTATCAACCACCTGTTCGTCGCTTGGGTCTTCCAGCTCTGCACTCAAGCCATCCAACGCGACGCGCACGCCGGTATGTCCGGCAAAGGCCATTTCACAAATTGTCGCAAACAGACCACCATCGGAGCGATCGTGATAGGCGACAATCAAATTGGCTGCATTCAACGCCTGAACCATTTCGAAAAAATCGACCAGCAGTTTTGAATCATCAAGATCTGGCACAGTATCGCCGAGCTGCTGGTAGACTTGCGCCAATGCTGAACCGGCAAGGCGATTGCGGCCACAACCCAGGTCGATCAACAGCAGATCAGTTACACCCATGTCGGTGCGCAACTGCGGTGTCATTGTACGTCGGCAATCGATGACGGGCGCCATCGCAGAGATGGTCACAGAGAGTGGCGCCGCCATGCTTTTTTCCGCCGCATCCTGCTGCCACACGGTGGTCATCGACAATGAATCTTTACCCACCGGAATAGCGATACCCAGCGCCGGACACAACTCCATACCCACCGCATGTACCGCATCAAACAGCGCAGCATCTTCTGTCGCCGTGCCTGCCGCGGCCATCCAGTTGGCAGAGAGCTTGATATCAGCGAGTTTGCCAACTGTAGCTGCTGCAATATTGGTCAACGCCTCACCCACCGCCATGCGTGCCGACGCCGCAGGGTTCACCAGCGCCAGTGGCGGGCGCTCACCCATGGCCATCGCTTCGCCACGATAGCCCTCAAAATCACTGCACGTTACCGCCACATCGGCAACCGGAATTTGCCACGGCCCGACCATCTGATCACGAGCGACCAGCCCGGTTACTGTGCGGTCACCAATGGTGATCAAAAATGATTTATCCGCCACAGTAGGCAGCTTCAATACGCGCAGCGCCGCCTCGGCAAGATCGATACCCTGCAAATCCAGTGACTTGGGCGTATCAGCAGAGCGCTGTGCAACGCGCTCCATTTTTGGCGGTTTGCCCAATATCAGCGACAGCGGCACATCCACCGCCAGATTGTAAAAGAGGTCATCAGCGACGATCAGGCGGCGCGCATCGCTCGCCTCACCCACCACGGCATACGGGCAACGTTCACGTGTACAGATCCACTCGAACAGCTCCAGTTCGGATTCATTCACCGCAAGCACGTAGCGCTCCTGGGATTCGTTGCACCACAACTGCATTGGCGACATGCCGGGATCATCGTTGGGAAGCGCGCGCAGATCAACGCAGGCACCACGCTCAGAGTCGTTAACCAGTTCGGGCAGTGCGTTGGCAATGCCGCCCGCACCAACATCATGGATGGCGATAATCGGGTTGTCGTCGCCGCGCTGCCAGCAGGCATCAATCACCTCCTGACAGCGGCGCTGCATCTCCGGGTTGCCACGTTGCACCGATGCGAAATCGAGCGCTTCGGCACTGGCTCCACTACTCACCGATGATGCGGCGCCACCACCCAGACCGATCAACATCGAGGGGCCACCCAGCACAATCAGTTGTGCACCATTTGGGATTTTATCCTTTGCTACATGCTGTTTACGGATAGAACCAAGTCCGCCAGCAATCATGATCGGCTTGTGGTAGCCACGCAAACCGTTGCCTGCATCGGTGCCATGATCGTGCTCATAGGTGCGAAAATAGCCGCACAGGTTAGGGCGACCAAACTCGTTATTAAATGCGGCGGCGCCAATCGGCCCTTCAAGCATGATATCGAGCGCTGAAGCGATACGTTCCGGTTTGCCGTTGTCACTCTCCCACGGCTGAATATTTTCGGGGATACGCAAATTAGAGACTGCAAAGCCAGTCAACCCAGCCTTCGGTTTAGCGCCACGACCCGTCGCTCCTTCGTCGCGAATCTCACCTCCCGATCCAGTTGCTGCGCCAGGAAACGGCGAAATGGCCGTAGGGTGGTTGTGCGTCTCCACCTTCATCAAAATATGGATCTCTTCGGCGCTGTAGCCATAGCGCTTTGATGCCGCATCTGCAAAAAAACGGCTACCGGCACTGCCTTGAATAACCGCCGAATTATCGTGATACGCAGAGAGCACGCCATCGGGGCTGCTGTGCGTGGTGTGGCGAATCATCTGAAACAGTGTTTTGTCCTGGACTTCACCATCCACCGTCCAGTCGGCGTTAAATATTTTGTGGCGACAGTGCTCGGAGTTCGCTTGCGCGAACATCATCAACTCCACATCATTGGGGTTGCGGTTAAGGGTGACAAAGCTGTTGTTGAGATAGCTGATCTCATCGTCACTCAACGCCAGTCCCAAACGTTCGTTCGCCTCGTTCAGCGCGGCATCGCCCAACCCCAGCACATCGATCTCTTGCAGCGGTGCTGCCGTATTCTCGTCAAACAGGCCGTCCGCCTCCTCCAGACTGCGCAGCGTCGTCTCGATCATGCGGTCATGAACCAGTGTCACAATGGTCCGGTACTCGTCAGCACTCAGCTCGCCACCCGTTTTTTTACTGAAGTAATAAGCAGTGCCGCGCTCAACCCGGCGTACATTTTCGAGACCACAGTTGTGCACGATATTCGTCGCCTTGCTCGACCAGGGGGAGATCGTGCCGAAACGTGGAACGGTCAATATCAGCGTTTCAGTCGGCGCCGCTGGCGCCACACTCGCGCCGTGGTTAAGCAGTGCATTCAAACGTTTCTGCTCGCCCTCAGTGAGAAACAGATGCAGATCGATGAAATAGACATACTCCGTGACGATCTCCGAGAGATCCGGTACCAGCGCACCCACCGCCTGTTTCAGCTTCTCCAGACGAAAGGGAGAGAGCGCCGCAGCGCCGCGCAACTTAAAGGTGTGTAGCATCTCTATCGACGACCCCAATGTTGAGTGGTAAAAAACGTGGCGATTCTAGCATTTGATGCAGCGTTACAACAGAAAAGGCAAATGAGAGACAGATCGCCGCCGCTCACTCAATACGCCATCTTATATAACGTCCGTTGCAACGCAATTGTCCACTCACGTTACAGCGCACGCCTGTTGTAATACACTATCGCCGCCTCACAACCCCGAAACACATTTGATACACACGCTCTCAAAGAGCGACAGGAAACGATCTAATGAACCAGCAGAGCTATCTCTCTACCAAAGCCATCGCAACCAACGAACGTCTGATTTTTGCATTGGATGTGGAAAGCAACGAAGCGGCAAAAGCGCTGGTAGAAAGACTGGGGGATTCGGTCACCTTCTATAAGGTCGGCCTCGAACTGTTTATGGCCGGTGCCTATTTTGAGATAGTGGATTGGCTTTTGGCACGCAACAAAAAGGTGTTTGTCGACCTTAAATTTTTTGACGTACCGCAGACTGTCGCGTCAGCGGTGAGCAGACTGCGCAACAAAGGGGTAGAGTTTGCCACCGTTCACGGCAACGACGCGATTCTCAAAGCGGCCAGTGAAGCAAAAGGGGAGACACTGAAGATCTTGGCGGTCACCGTTTTGACCAGCCTCGACCGCGGTGATCTGGAGGATCTTGGCTTTCAGTGCGACCCCAAAGAGCTGGTACTGTCCCGAGCCAAGCGGGCACTGCAACTGGGCTGCGACGGTGTCATCTCATCGGGGCTGGAAGCCCCGGCGCTGCGTGAATCCCTCGACCATAAACTGCTGGTGATCACGCCTGGCATTCGTCCGGTTGCCAACGACGATGACCAAAAGCGTACAGTTAATGTTGAACAGGCATTCCGCAATGGCGCAGATTACATTGTTGTTGGCCGCCCCATCAAACTGGCGGAAAACCCTCACGATGCGGCAATGGCGATTCAGCACGATATCAGCCGCATCTTCGCTGACGGCTAGATCATCTGCCACTCCAAACCTGTTACAACAATGAACATCGCCATAGTCGGATCAAGTTCGTGGCGAGATTCTGGCCACGAACGGTGATTGTTAACGCCCCCCTAGTCTATACATATGTATGCGGTCAGCAGTGCCACCGATGCCATCATCAGTATTCGATTACGACAGGCACTATTTTTCAATCAACAAAAACTTCCTTTAACAACTTGGTTTCAAGATAGAATATATTATATAAATCAATAGCTAAAGCAGCACAACAGCATGAGCTCTAAAGAAAAAACCAATAAAAACACACCTATGATGCAGCAGTATCTGCGCATTAAGGCAGAGCACCCGGAGATGCTGCTCTTTTATCGCATGGGCGATTTCTACGAGCTATTTTTTGACGATGCTCGTCAGGCCGCACGGCTACTCGATATAACGCTGACAGCGCGAGGCAAATCAGCAGGCGAACCGATCCCCATGGCGGGCATCCCCTACCACGCGGCGGATGGCTATCTGGCCAAGCTGGTTCGTTGCGGAGAGTCGGTAGCAATCTGTGAGCAGGTGGGTGATCCGGCCACGTCAAAAGGGCCAGTGGAACGCAAGGTCATGCGCATTATCACCCCCGGCACGCTGACCGACGAAGCACTGCTGGATGAGCAGCGCGAGAGTCTGATGGCCGCGCTGCACCGCACGGGGGAGACCTATGGCATCGCCACACTCGATATCGCCAGCGGTCGTTTTCATGTGCTCGAAGTCAACGGTGACGCCGCCGCGATAGACGAACTGGAGCGCATTGCGCCCTCTGAACTGCTGGTCAGTGAAGCGCTAGACAGCAGCGATGTCACCGGCACGCGACGCGGATTGCGGCCTATGCCACCGTGGTATTTTGAGATCGACAGCGCGCAGCGCTTGTTAACCAGCCAGTTCGCCACCCGCGATCTGAGCGGTTTCGGCTGTGAGACGATGATGACGGCGCTGGCCGCCGCAGGCTGCCTGCTGCAATATGCGCGCGATACACAACGCACCGCGCTGCCACATATTCAGGGATTAAAAGTAGAACGCCGCGACGAAATGGTGCTGCTCGACCCCGCCAGCCGCCGCAATCTAGAGCTGGAGCAAAACCTCGGCGGCGGCCAGGAGCACACCTTGATGTGGGTGATGGATCGCACCGTCACCGCCATGGGCAGTCGTCTGCTGCGACGCTGGATCAACCGACCGCTGCGCCAGCAACATGTGCTGCGAGAGCGCTATCACGCGATTGCCATGCTGTGCGAAATGGCGGGCCACGAAGCGCTCCGTGAAATACTGCACGGCATCGGCGATGTCGAGCGCATCCTCGCCCGTGTGGCGCTAAAAAGCGCGCGCCCCCGCGACCTGGCGCAGCTACGCGCGGCGTTGGCGGAACTGCCGGTGTTACAGAAGGCGTTGCGGCAGTGGGACTCACCATTGCTCGGCGTCTTGAGCGAGCAAATGGGCGAATTTCCTGAGCTGCACGACTTGCTCTGCCGCGCCATCAAAGAGGAGCCGCCGGTACTCATTCGCGATGGCGGCGTAATCGCCAGCGGTTATAACGCCGAGCTGGATGAGCTGCGTGGACTCAGCGAAAATGCGAACCAGTATCTCATCGATCTTGAGCGCCGCGAACGCGAACGCTCCGGCATTGCCAATCTGAAAGTCAGCTACAACCGCGTGCACGGTTACTACATTGAGATCAGCCGCATCCACAGCAACAACGTACCGGTGGACTACGTGCGCCGCCAGACGCTGAAAAACGCCGAGCGCTTTATTACACCCGAGCTCAAACGTTTTGAAGATAAAGTCCTCAGTGCTCGCGAGCGCTCTCTGGCGTGTGAAAAAGTGCTCTACGACGCCCTGCTTGACCAACTCATCCCCCACTTGGCGCTGTTGCAGGTCAGCGCTGCAGCGCTGGCAGAACTGGATGTGCTGGCTAATCTGGCCGAGCGCGCCGATGCACTACAACTGACAGCACCTGAGCTGGTGACACAACCACAACTCTCTATCGAGGGTGGGCGCCATCCGGTGGTGGAAGCGACACTGGATGAGTCGTTTGTCGCCAACGACACACACCTCGACGCACAGCGCCGCATGCTGATTATTACCGGCCCCAACATGGGCGGAAAATCGACCTACATGCGGCAGACCGCATTGATTGCGCTGCTCGCTCACATTGGCAGCTTCGTGCCTGCACAGCGTGCGGTGTTCGGACCGCTGGACCGCATTTTTACCCGCATCGGTGCATCTGACGATCTCGCCGGTGGGCGCTCGACGTTCATGGTCGAGATGACCGAAACCGCAACGATTCTTCACAATGCCAGCGACTGCAGCCTGGTATTGATGGATGAGGTGGGACGCGGCACCAGCACCTTCGATGGACTCTCCCTGGCGTGGGCATGTGCCGAGCACCTGGCCACAAAAGTCGGCGCATTCACGCTGTTTGCCACTCACTATTTTGAGTTAACAACTCTGCCCGAATCGCACGACAACGTGGTCAATGTCCATCTGGATGCCATCGAGCACGGCGAACGGATCATCTTTATGCACGCAGTCAAAGAGGGGCCAGCCAATCAGAGTTACGGTCTGCAAGTGGCGGCGCTGGCGGGAGTACCCAAGGTCGTGATTGAGCAGGCCAAGCGGCGTCTGCACGAACTCGAAAACAGTGCAGCGCAATCTGTTCAATCAGCGCAAGCGCATGACGATGCCCAGCAGCTGTCGCTGTTTCCGGCCACTGCTGACCATCCTGCAGTGGACGCTCTGCGCGAGATTGATCCCGATCAACTGACACCGCGTGCAGCACTGGATGAACTCTACCGCCTCAGAGAGATGTTGCAGGCACCCTAGAAAAGTACTATAAAGCGGTGCAACGCTTCCGCGATCACCTTACTCAATTATTGCCTATCAAACGGAGATGCTTCATGACTTTTGTCGTTGGCGAAAACTGTATCAAATGTAAATACATGGACTGCATGGAAGTCTGCCCAGTGGACTGCTTTCACGAAGGACCAAACTTTCTGGTGATTGATCCCGAGGAGTGCATCGACTGCACACTGTGCGAGCCGGAGTGCCCTGCCGAAGCGATTTTTGCCGAAGACGACGTGCCTGACGATCAGCTGGAATTTACCGCCTTGAATGCGGAGCTTGCCCAGCTATGGCCAGTCATCACCGAGCCCACAGAGATCCCCGCAGATGCCGCCGACTGGGATGGTGTGAAGGGCAAACTCAAACACCTGGAGCGCTAGTCCAACTTTATCAAATTCCCAGTAGGAGCGGCGCCTCGCCACGATGAATTTCCCTACCAAGTTTAATCGCGGCGAGGCGCCGCTCCTACGATCACATGCGACAAAGTGGCAACTACTTTTTCTTGCCAATTTTTGGCTCAGTACCCGCGATGAGATTGTTGATGTTGGTGCGGTGGCGCAGGACCAACAGCAATGCCATGATAACGCTGGCAGTAACGTATGCGGTACCAGGTTGCAGCCAAAACACATAGAGTGGCGCCAGTAGCGCAGCGATCAGCGCCGCCAGCGACGAGAGGCGAAACAGGAATGCCATCAGCACCCAGGTAACGACCATGGCACCACCCACCGCCCACGACAGCCCCGTCAACGCACCGAGAGCCGTGGCGACACCTTTGCCACCCTGAAAACGGAAAAACAACGGATAGAGATGCCCCAGAAATGCGGCGAACGCTACAGCTGCAACCACGATCGGGGGAAAACCCAACAGCTTGACCAGCAGCACCGGTATCAACCCTTTGAGCAGATCCCCAAGCAGCACAATGATGGCGGCTTTTTTGCCACCGAAACGCAACACATTGGTAGCGCCGGGATTCCCCGAACCCTGGCTGCGCGGGTCGGGCAGTCGCATCACGCGGCAGTAGATAATGGCGCTGGAGAGTGAACCCAGCAGGTAGGCAGCAGTAATCAGTAGAACAGCAATCATTGAATGTTGAAGAGTCGGTGATAGTGGTGGTTGATCTGCGCAGAGCGAAAAGCCAAGCTTCCCATGCGTTGCCTGCAACACAACCTTATTAATTGTTAACTTAAAAAGCTATGGACATTATATATCTGCACGACCTGAGGATCGAGACTGTTATTGGCGTCTTCGACTGGGAGCGGGAAATAAAACAGACAATCAGCATCGACCTTGATATGGCGACGGATATTCGCCGTGCCGCGCTGAGCGACAGCCTTGAAGATACTCTCGACTACAAAGCGGTGGCGAAGCGCTTGATTCAATTTGTGGAGAGCAGCGAATATCAGCTGGTCGAGACCCTGGCCGAGCACGTCGCCGAGATTGTGGTAACAGAGTTCAATGTGCCCTGGCTCAAACTGCGCATTAATAAAGTTGGCGCGGTGCGCGGTGCCGTCGGAGTCGGCGTCATCATTGAGCGAGGCAGCAGCAGTTGACACAAGTCTATGTCAGCGTCGGCAGCAACATTGAAAAAACAGCCAATATCCGTTTTGCCATCCGCATGTTGCGCCGCCGCTACGGTGTGCTGACGCTATCACGCATCTACGAAAGTGTGGCTGTCGGTTTTGACGGTGGTAACTTTTACAACCTGGTGGTTGGTTTCGACACGCAGAGCAGCGCGTTCTCTGTGATCAGATCACTGCACAGACTCGAAAAGCTACGCAAACGGACCCGGCAGGGGCAAAAATTTATATCACGAACCCTCGACCTCGACCTGCTGCTCTACGGCAACCGCATTACCTGCCGCGGACGCCTGCGGCTGCCTCGCGACGAGATCAGCAAATACGCCTTTGTACTACTACCGCTGGCAGAGATCGCCCCAACGCAACAGCAACTGCTGACGAAACGACAATACAGGTCGCTCTGGAAAGCTTTTGATGATTCAGCACAGCGTTTGTGGCCGGTGCGTTTGCGTCATTATTAAGGGCACCTCCGGAGGCAGAGGTATCGTTAAAGTGGCGCGATGTTTAGTAGTAAAATTTCAGAGCGCGGGCTGCCAGGGTCAACGTTCCTTAAGACTTGGTAGATACCTATGCCTAATAAGGTAAGTACCAGCTAACAAAGCAAATGCACTCGGACGGCAAAAAGTGCGGCTCCTTCGTCGCTCTCTGCTTTTTGCCGTCGCTGATTTACAGCGTTAGATCGACCGGAGTTTGAGGTACAAACCTGTTACAATAAGCGAAAGAAAGGGGCGGAATAAAACCGCCCCTTTCTTTTTGCCTGCTTTTTTGTCTGCCTCAGTCGTCGTACTCCGCGCTGATCTTGTGGACGGTTAGATCCGCACCGTGGTACTCCTCCTCCTGCGTCAGACGAATACCCACCACCATTTTCAGTGCGCCGTAGACAAGAAAACCACCGACCAGAGCCACGGCAACACCAAGCAGCGTGCCGCATAGCTGAGACATAAAACTAACACCGCCCATGCCACCCAGCGCTTGAGTGCCGAAGACACCTGCGGCCAGGCCACCCCATACGCCGCACAGCCCATGCAGCGGCCAGACGCCGAGCACATCATCAATCTTCCAGCGATTCTGCACCAACGTAAACGCCCAGACAAAAAGCGCACCCGCAATTAGCCCGGTGAACAGCGCACCCAATGGGTGCATCACGTCAGAACCGGCACAGATCGCCACGAGCCCCGCTAACGGTCCGTTATGTACAAAGCCTGGATCATTTTTACCCATAAACAGTGCCGCCAGAATGCCACCCACCATCGCCATCAGCGAGTTCATCGCCACCAGACCGCTGACCGCGTCAATCGTCTGGGCAGACATCACGTTAAAGCCGAACCAGCCCACCGACAGTACCCACGCCCCCAGGGCCAAAAAAGGGATGCTTGACGGCGGATGTGCCTGAATGGAGCCATCCTTGCTATAGCGACCATGCCGGGCACCCAGCAGCAGTACCGCCGCCAATGCAATCCAGCCGCCCACAGCATGCACGACGATCGAACCGGCGAAGTCATGAAACTGCGCGCCAAACTGTGCCTCCAGCCACGCTTGAAAGCCGAAGTTACCATTCCAGGTAATGCCTTCAAAAAATGGATAGATCAGCGCCACCAGAAAAAATGTGGCCGCTAATTGCGGATAAAATTTAGCGCGCTCGGCAATACCACCAGAGACAATGGCCGGAATCGCCGCAGCAAAAGTCATTAAAAAGAAAAACTTAACCAGCTCGTAGCCACTTTTTTCTGCCAGCACCTGGGCACCATCGAAAAAACCGAGCCCATACGCCACCCAATAACCAACAAAAAAGTAAGCAACGGTGGAGACCGCAAAATCGGTCAAAATTTTCATCAGTGCGTTGACCTGATTTTTTTTACGCACCGTCCCCACTTCAAGAAATGCGAAGCCAGCGTGCATCGCCAACACCATGATTGCACCCAGCAATATAAACAGCACATCACTACCCGCCTGATAACCCTCCATACGCGCCTCGACCTCCCGTTAAAATCCAATAAAAGCGCACCATTAGCGCGCAAACCTACCTGCCGAACAGGTGTCGGCATAGTGTATAGCACTATATTGGATCATTCTAACAGTAGTACTCGGCGCTGAGCCGGGTGTGGCGGAGTGCTTACGGCTTGCGGATAGGCCTCTCAGCAGAGCTGCTCTCAATTGGGCGCGCAACTCATGCAGCCTGCACGGCGCCACTAACCAGCGCATCAAAATCGTCACTACTTTGCATCAATTGCTCCAGCGCGGCCTCTACGCTCTCTTCACTCAGACCTAAATGGTGCAGAGTCTCAGCGGGTAGCTCACCATCACCAACATCACCGATACCGTGGCGTGATAGCAGACAATCTGCCACATAACAGAGGTTGGCGTAGACCGAATGGTCGCCCCGATACTCTGGGTTGTGGTGGCAGTAGACGGCGGTCAAAATCTCGGTCGGCATGCTCCATGAGCGTAGCAACCACGAACCAATTTCATAATGGTTGACCTCCAGCAACTTGTTTTCGACAGCTGTGATAGGCACTGACGGGTGCTTCTCAATCGCATCATTGAGCAGCGTAAATTCGGTCTTGAAACAGTGCCCCAAAACAAGATAGCCGATATTGTGCAGTAGCCCCGACAGATAGAGCAGACCCGCCACCGGACGCTCCTGCGCTGTCAGGCGGATAGCAAGAAACTGCATCAAAACCGCACTGTAGATAGCGTGACGCCAGAACTCCTGAATACCTAACGGGCCACTGTGGGAGTGTGTGAGGGATTTACCCAGTGCCAACCCCAAAGCCAGATCGAGCACCTTGTCATAGCCCAGGACTCGGGCGATGGCATCATGAATGGAATCGATTTTGCCACGATAGCCATAGAGTGCCGATGAAGCGTAGCGCACAACCTGGGCTGCTAATCCTGGATCAAGCTCAATCAGCTTTGCCAAGTGGAGTGCATCGGCGTTTGGGTCATCGCGTAGCCTGAGAATTCGTGTTGCGACCTCAGGCATCGGCGGCAACGTACCAACCTCCTCCACACGCTGCCGGAAGCCCTGAATCTGTTCCGCTCTCTGCTTAAAATCATCAAACACATCCTGCACACTGCTCACCAAGCCTGCCATAGTCATCAACTCCCATCTGTTAGCCGTTGCATACGCCACCAACTGCTTTTAATTAACGGCCTGCCTGACCTCAACTTGATGGCACAATCTGTATTGGCTATCAGTGTCACAAATCTCTTGTGACCACCATCCATAGCTGCCCGCACTGATAACAGTCGTGAAGAAACGACCGAAAGCAGAGGCCTTCCAGCTGCTTTGGACTTTTCTTCTTCACGGCTCAATAATGTAGTTAGGACTGCACAACTAACCATAATTAAAGGACCTCAGGTCATGAATACGCACAACGAAAGCACCACCGAAAAACTGGTCCATGCGTACAACCGCATGATGAACCGCGCTAAAAAAGCGACCGGAAAAACTGAAAAGGGGGACGCACCATCTCTTCAACACGCTATCGAAGCCGCTAAACAGGAGGCCATCCAACTCGGCGAAGTGTCACGCGAAGAGGCCGAAAAGATTGCCACATATCTGCGCCGCGACGTTGAAGATGCCGCCTCGTTCATGAATCGCACCGAGCAGGCGTTCACTGACTGGCTGCATTTTGAGCTTGACCTCATCGAGGTAGAGCTATTTGACCTGTTTTCGGGAATGGTGGACCACACACGTATAGAGCTGGACCGTTTGGCTGACCAGGCCCGCCACGCTGATGAGTGGTACACCGGAGAGGTCACCGGGATCGGCACGCTGCACTGCACACACTGCGGACAAGCACTGCACTTCTATGCAACCGGGCATATTCCACCATGCCCAAAATGTCACAAAACGACATTTAAGAGAGACAAAAAAGCATAAGCGCGCACTCTTCTCTCTTTATTTTCCACAAGCGGCGCCAACTTCTCTATTTATAAAAACTTCAAAACTTGAATAGAGAGGGCGTCTGTTTTTTTTACAAACCTCTATTTGTGAGGTTTTATATTACTAAGTAGCATTTAAAATAACCAATAAAAACATACAAATATAGAGACACTGCCACGCATGGCACCTATCTTGCTTTTCGTATTACAGCACCCTATCAAAATCAGGTAACTGTAAAAAAGCGTTCACTGGATAAAGGAGGAAGGGCCATGCAAGAAAACAGACAGCTGATGACGGCAACGCTATCCGAGGTCACAGGGATTGCATTAGATGCTGATTTGGTTTCAGGCAGACATCACCCCGGCGGGGGCGACTGGAGCATTGATACGATAGCCGGTCTCGGAGCGCCCGGCGGTGATCTGGAGATTTCACTGCCACGCAGTGCGACCATCAACCGGGCACGACTGTATATCACCCTCCACCGCAGCCACTCCAGCCCTACCCTGATCTTTGATGGCCAGCGCTATGGCGCAGAGCACTTTGAATTAACAGGCAACAGCTGTGATAACGATACGCTCACCTGGTGTGCTGATGTCACCGAGCAGATCGCCAGCAGCGCCAGTCGAGGCGATCGTGCGCTCTCAGTGGGACTGTTTCCAACCTTTATCACCAAAGAGCAGGAAGGTAAGTTTTGGCAACTCCATCTCGCAACCCACATGGTCGTCGATGCGCTGCCTGCTGCCAGTCACAACCAGCCTATCTACCTTCCGGAAACAGTGCTCGATAGCGGACGGTTCGCGTTATCCCCGGCGTAAACCCCACGGTTATGCACAACATAATTGCTGTGTAGTGGCACCATCTCGCCCCTGTTGGTTTTCTGCCAATAGAATGATGGTGCCACTATTACTAAAAAAATAACTGATTGATTTTTATAAAAAAATCAAAGTTGTTTATTTTCTGTCCATTTTAACGGAAATACAACAATGATGCGGCCTCGCGCAGGCTGGTCTCGCTTCATCCACAGAATTATCCACAGATTTTGTGAATAAGATTCAAACCGATTCAAACCTTTTTCGTGGTCAATGGGTTAGCGTTTCAAGCTAACCATCCACTTAATGAAAATCCCACAACTTCTGCTTGGATTCCTACCGTCTCACACGCTCTTCGCCCCCTCCCCTCACTTGCCCTATAATGCCGACCCACGACAATCCCGCCACCAACTGTTTAAAATCGAGGGAGTAGAGGCATGGCAGAGAACTACCGTACCGAAAAAGATAGCCTGGGCACCGTTGAGGTTCCCACCGACGCTTGGTACGGTGCCCAAACTCAACGAGCTGTCACCAACTTCCCCATCAGCGGGCGTCGACCCGACCGCGACTTCGTATTGGCGCATGTGCGCATAAAGCGCGCAGCGGCGGTTGCCAATCAGCAGCAATCGTGGCTTGATCCCAAACAAAGCCAGGCCATCGTCAGCGCCTGCGATCAGATATTAGCCGGCAACTATATCGAGCAGTTTGTCGTCGACCGCTTTCAGGCTGGCGCTGGAACCAGCCACAACATGAACAGTAATGAAGTTATTGCCAATCTGGCCAATGTTGCCCTCGGTGAAGCGCGAGGTGCTTATACCCCCATTCATCCCAATGACCACGTCAATATGGGACAGAGCACCAACGACACTATCCCCACTGCCATTCGCCTTACGGCTCTGGCCAAACTGCCGCAACTTGTTGCTGCGATAAAGGGGATGGCAACGGAGTTCGCGCGCATTGGCGAGCAGGAGATC
>JAADGQ010000129.1 GCA_013152295.1 Gammaproteobacteria bacterium
TCGATTGCAGACGATTTCACCCAGCTCGAAGCAACCATTAACACCGCGCTGCACCAGTACGGCATTGAAGTGCTGCAACAGATCGGCATGAAAGCGCGCCTCAACGACCTGCGCCAACAGAGCGAAAAGCTGTATCAAGCCATGGCACCCGAAACGCGCTGGCGAGAACTCCACCAGCAATGGCAGCAACTCGCTACGCAACGCTGCAACAAGCTACAACAACTGCTGCATGAGCAGAGCACACTGCTCACACAAAGCTTGCTGGCAGACGATGCCAGCGCCTCATTGATCGATCGCAGCACGGCACAAATCCCCCTCACGCAGCTCAGCGAAGCGATACAACAGCAGCTCTGGCTACCGCGCTTCGATACCTGGCTAAATGACACCGGCATCGCACTGCAAAACCAACTGCAGCAACAGGGTATTCGTAGCGCACCTTTTCGTGCGCCACTCGAAAAATTTACCGCAGACAGTGCGGCACAATGCACTGAAACGGTCCAAGCAGAGTTGGTGCACAGCACCGCCAAACCCGGCAATGTTCTGCAACGCGGTGCCTATCGACTCAGCGGCTGGCTCTACGGCGTACTCCCGCTCGCAGCCGCATCGTGGGCGGCTTACCATTTGATCAGCGCATTTAACAGCGGCATCAGCGAAGGCTCGCCCTTCCTCGGCACCAACTTCGCCATCCACAGCCTGCTACTCATCGCGATCGCCTGGCTGATCCCATGGCTGCTCCACCGGCAACTGAAACCATCGCTCAGTGCAGCAGCACGCAAAGGCATTGCCAACGGTGTCGAAGCGGCCAGCGAAAATCTGAAAAATGCACTGGAGGAAGTCTGGTCAGAGGTCAGCGCCAAGCGTCAAACGTTGATTGACGAGCTGGACAAAATCAGTAGCGCATCCCATGACGACTGATCGCTTGAGGTGAGATACGGGGGGATTTCGCGTATAGTGAGCGGCTCTTTTTCGCGCCGGTTGCGTCGGTCTTTTTTGCACTTCCGCTGCACTTCTCGCGCGTAACACCTGTTTTTGCTGCTTGACGAATGGTGTGGTGGTGCCCACAGATTCGCTCGCCGGATGTTCAATGAAAATTTTAATTAGCAATGATGATGGCTACCGCGCTGCGGGCATTCGCTGTCTGGCGGAAGCCCTCAAAGAGCTGGCTGAAATCACCGTAGTGGCGCCAGAACGGGATCGCAGCGGCGCCAGTAACTCGTTAACACTGACCAATCCACTGCGTGCCCATCGCGCTGAAAATGGCTTCATCTACATCGACGGCACCCCCACAGACTGTGTGCACCTGGCGATCACCGGCCTGCTCAGCGAAGAGCCCGACATGGTGATTGCCGGCATCAACGCAGGCGCCAATCTGGGCGATGACGTGCTCTACTCAGGCACCGTGGCCGCCGCCATGGAGGGGCGCTTTATGGGGCTGCCCGCAGTGGCTGTCTCGCTCAATGGCGAGCACCATTTCGCGACGGCAGGCAAGGTGGCACATCAGCTCGTAAAACGCCTGAGCAGCGACCCGTTGCCTGCAGACACCATCCTCAACGTCAATGTGCCCGACATACCGTGGGGTGAGCTGGCGGGATACGAAGTGACACGGCTCGGCCACCGCCATAAGGCGGAAAATGTGGTCAAGAGTGCAGACCCTCGCGGCCGCACTATCTATTGGGTGGGTCCGGCGGGCCCTGAGCAGGACGCAGGGCCGGGCACTGATTTTCACGCCGTGCGCCACAACAAAGTCTCTATCACTCCGATCAATGTCGACCTGACCCGCTACAACGCGTTGGATCAGGTCGCCAGCTGGGTCGAAGCGCTGCACACGTAACATGCTTGTGGCAAGAGTCAGGTGTGGTGTGATGAGATACGCAGTGAAACTTCGCTCATGGTAAACCGGCACATACACGGCATCGGCATGACCTCTCAGCGCACGCGCTCGCGACTGGTCGAGCGGCTGCGTCAAGAGGGCATTCACAACGAGGCGGTGCTCGCAGTGGTCCGCGACGTACCGCGCCACCTGTTTGTCGATGAGGCACTGGCCAGCCGCGCCTATGAAGATACTGCCCTACCTATTGGCCATGGCCAGACAATATCCCAACCCTACATTGTCGCGCGCATGACAGAGGTACTCCTTGAGAGTGGGCCGCTGGATAAGGTGCTGGAGATCGGCACCGGCTCAGGCTATCAAGCCGCAGTGATGGCTGCCCTGGCAGGCACCGTATTCAGCGTTGAACGCATTAAACCGCTGTTGGATCAGGCGCGCCAACGCTTTCGTGAACTCGGCTTTAAAAATATCCGTTTAAAGCTTGACGATGGCCATCCGGGCTGGCCCGCAAACGGCCCCTACGACGCCATTATCGCCACCGCCGCACCGGAGAAAGTTCCGGCAGACCTGTTGGTGCAACTCGCCGATGGCGGCCGCATGGTGATCCCCATCGGCCCGCAAGGGCGACAGATGCTAACGTTGATCCAGCGTAATGGTGATGAATTTCTACAGCAGCCGCTCGAAGCGGTGAGCTTTGTACCAATGATCTACGGAGGACGCTAATGCGTTTATTTTCAACACTTTATGATAAATCACTGCAGTGGGCGAGACACCGCCATGCAGCGACTTATCTGGGTGCGTTAAGTTTTGCCGAGTCATCTTTTTTCCCCATCCCCCCCGACGTGATGCTCGCGCCGATGACGCTGGCACGGCGGGAACGGGCCTGGTTTTATGCGCTATTGACTACCATCGCTTCGGTATTGGGCGGCATCTTCGGCTATTTTATCGGCGTCTACGGCATGGAGGCGGTAACACCGTGGATCAAAGAGCTGGGCTACTGGCACCACTACGAACACGCCCAGTCGTGGTTTGAAAACTGGGGTTTCTGGGCGATCTTCCTCGCTGGCTTTGCACCCATCCCCTACAAAATGTTCACCATTTCGGCCGGGGCTGCGTCGATGGCATTTTTCCCTTTCGTGATCGCATCACTGATTGGCCGTGGTGCCCGCTTCTTTCTCGTCTCTGGATTGATCTACTGGGGCGGTGAAAAGATGGAGCAAGCATTGCGCCGTCATGTTGATCGCATCGGCTGGGGGCTGGTCATTGCAGTCATCATCGGCTATCTGCTATACACCCTCTACAAGTAACCAGCATTGATAGTTGCGTAATATTCGCTGTCAAATTCGAAGAAAAAAATTGTCGTAGGCCTGATCAAGCCTAAGCGGATCAGGCATTGGTACGCAAGAAGCCCCGCCCGTTCCGCCAAGGCTTGAACGGGCCTACCGGTTGCCTATATGGATAGATGCATAGAAAAGTGAGCCAGAACTGGATAGCTTCAGCGCCGAACTGCCCGCAATAACCAACTGACAAATGATCCCCCCATTGACTCCACTATCGCCTAATAACGCGCCTACTCTTCCTCCTCACTACGCGAAGAGATCGCAGCGGCAGCAGTGGTTGTACCTGTCGTTATGGCTGTTGCTATGGATAGGAATGAACGTGCTGGCGGGCTGCGGCAGCCATGTCTATCACGCGGTAAAACCGGGGGAGACGCTCTACTCAATTGGCTGGCAATATGGTATCGACTACCGCGAAGTGGCACGCTGGAACCACGTACCCGAGCCCTACACAATCTATGTCGGCCAGCGCCTGCGCGTTAGTTCACCATCGAACGACCACCTGGGCGAAGTCACCGTAGTTGAGCGACCCCTGGCACCCCCGGCCTCGTTACCACCCATACATTCGACCCAGCCATCAGCTCAACCATCAACCCGGGCAGTTCGCCCAGCAGCTCTCCACACGTCACCGGCAACGCCTTCACGTGCGCCACAAAGAACAACGGAGCAAAGCCCGGCGACCACTGCAGCTGTACGAACGCAACAGCGCCCAGCAGCAGTTGCCCCCTCTGCCCCAACCACTGCGGCAAACACAACAAAAATCAAACCACTCCCTAAAGGCGCGGTGAAATGGCGCTGGCCTGTATCTGGCAAAGTCGTGCAGCGTTTCTCTTTCAAAAACAGCCGCAAGGGGATCGATATTGCGGGCACCATCGGGCAGACGGTCAAAGCTGCCGCACGCGGACGTGTCGTGTACAGCGGTAACGGTTTGGCCTCGTACGGCAACCTGCTGATCATCAAACACAGCGATGAATTTCTCAGCGCGTACGCACACAACAAACGCCTGTTTGTAAAAGAGGGCGACTATGTTAGCTCGGGAGACCCCATCGCCGAAATGGGCAGCGACACCAACAACGCCGTGCGCCTCCATTTTGAAGTACGGCGCAACGGAAAACCGGTAAACCCGCTACGCTACCTGCCCAAAAAAAGCTGAACAGGCGCCCGCCGCTGCAGCGTTTTTACGTACTCCCTCACTTCGATACGATCACACGGTCACCGCTGGTCAGTTCCACCGCCATCACGGCATTCAAACCAAAACTGCCGTCGATCACCAGTGCCCGGCCATTGGCTGCATCCAGCACGATGCCAATCGGGAGGCTGAATGGGTTCGCCGCGTCCGGAGTGGTTGCATCGGACAGGATCGTGCGCGCCCCGCTCGTCAGATCCACCGCCACACGGCATCCAAATCGCCATCGACCACCAGCGCCCGGTTGTTGACCGCATCCAGCGTGATGCCGAACGGAGAGCTGAATGGGTTCGCCGCGTCCGGAGTGGTTGCATCGGACAGAATCGTGCGTGCTCCGCTCGTCAGATCCACCGCCACCACGGCATTCAAACCAAAACTGCCGTCGATCACCAACGCCCGGCCATTGGTCACATCCAGCGTGATACCAACCGGGAAGCTGAACGGGTTCGCCGCGTCCGGAGTGGTTGCATCGGACAGGATCGTGCGCGCCCCGCTCGTCAGATCCACCGCCACCACGGCATCCAAATCGCCATC
>JAADGQ010000004.1 GCA_013152295.1 Gammaproteobacteria bacterium
GCGCAAGCTGCCAGACCAGGATCGCTGGCAGTGTGAGCAGACCGACGATCCACAGCCCCCGCCGCAACCGGGTTGCGGTCAATGTCATGATCGCGCTGCTCACCCTATCCCACATTCCCGCATGCGGGTCACTCAACTGCTGACCTTTTAGCCACTGACTCGCCGCTGCAGGCAATACAGTGACCGCCACCAGCAGTGAAATGCAGACTGCTCCGGCTACCGCTAATGCCAAATCAGCAAACAGCTGGCCCGCTTCGTCGGCCATAAACAGCACTGGCAAGAAGATCGCCACGGTGGTCGCAGTGGATGCCAGCAGCGCACCCCACACCTGTCCGGCACCATTCACTGCAGCATCGTGTTCGGTCTCACCCTGCTCACGCAGACGCACAATATTCTCCAGCACCACGATGGCAGCATCGAGCACCATGCCCGCCGCAAAGGCCATACCGGCGAGTGAGATCACATTGAGCGTGCGCCCACTGACATCAAGAAAAATAAACGTGGTAAATAGCGAAACCGGAATCGCCAGAGCAACGATGAACGTGGCGCGCAAACGACGTAGAAACCACCACAACACACCGACGGCAAGCAATAGACCCGCCGCTAGATTGTTACGCACCATGGCGATCGAACGGTCGATATAGATCGTCTCGTCATAGACCTGGGTGATGGAGAGATTAGCCCGCGCCAACGGCCCTTCACGTAGCTCTTCGGCCGCTTTTTTCAACGCATTCATAACGCTGAGCACGTTGACACCGGTCTCCCGATGGGCATTGACCGCAATGGCGTGAACGCCATTCTGGATCACAAAACCGCTACGATCCTTCATCCGCACTTCGACGGTTGCCACATCGCGCAATCTAACGGGCAAACCGTCGCGCCAGTCAATGATCATATCGCGCAGCGCTTCAGGGCTATAACGCCCGGCGAAACGTATGGTGTAACGCCGTTTACCCACTTCGGCAAAACCTGCAGAAGAGTCTTTGGCACCACCAGCCAACGCCGCCGCTTTAGGCAATTCAACGCCCAAGGCTGCTGCTTTAAATGGGTCAAAAGTGATGCGCAGCTCGCGCTCACGGCCACCGCGCACTTCTGACAGCGCAACACCGGAAATACGCTCAAAACGGGTCTGAATCACCTCTTCAGCAAAATCGTTGTAGGTGGCAATATCACGCTCATTGCCCGGCAGTGGTTTGATGATGAACCACGCAATTGGGCGACTATCACCACCAATCGTACTGATCACCGGTTCATCAGCGTCATCGGGATAGGAGGGTACGCGATTGAGGCGGTTAAGCACTTCCAATAAGCCGCGCTCAAGGTTCATGCCCACATCAAAAGTGATGGTCAGTTGGCCCCGACCGCGCTGCGCCTGGCTCGTCAATTTGGTCATGCCAGGCAGACCACGCAACACCTTCTCTTGTGGTTCGATAATTTCCGATTCAACTTCCTGCGGAGCAGCTGCGCGCCACTCGGTGGTAATGGTGATCTCTGGTTGCTCCACTTCCGGGGTTAACTGTACCGGCAGACGCGACAGACTGATCGCACCGAACAGAATCGCCATCAACACGCCAACGGCAACCGCAACCGGATTGCCCAGCGAGAGTTTTGTCAGCGTCACTCGTGTGCTCCCGCCGCCGCATCTGCGCCACCCGTTGCTCGCACTTTTTGCCCCGGCCGCAAGCGCTCTCCACCGCGGGTCACAACCCGATCACCAGGAGCTATGTCGCCAACCACTTCGATGAGTGAGCCGACCGCCAGACCCGTGGTCACCGATACACGTTCAGCACTATCGTCAGCATTCACGCGATAGACCGAGATACCGCTGCGGCGCATCACCAACGCATCACGCGGCACTGCGATCACTTGGCGTGGCAACGCTGTCGGCACCGAAATCCGCACAGCCTGCCCCACCACCAGTGGAGCACTGATATCTAACCGAAGATCAAGCAGGTGCGAGCGTTCATCCGCAACCGCAATCACGGTACGCACGATGCCCTCATAGTGCCGGCCATCCGCCGTCACATCGAGTACTGTGCCGCTGTGCAAAAAGGGCAACATTGCCGCTGCAACACCCGCTTTGATCTCAACCGCCAGCGGGTCGACCAGGCGCACCACAGCGTCACCGCTGCTCACCCACTCGCCCATACGCACCAGACGCGTGGCAATGACTCCGCCGAACGGCGCCGTGATCACCATCCGCTTGAGCTGCTCCCGAGCCTGCTTGAGGCGGATTTTTGACAGCGCCAACTCGCTCTTCGCCACGTCCTTATCCGAGCGTGTCTGGTCGAGCAGGGTCTGCGCTGTATTGTTGGATTTGGCAAGGCGCTGCAGACGACGCATTTCGCGCTGCAGAAAATCGAGGCGCGCTTGGGCGCTGACGATCTCGGCCTCCTGCTCATCACGTTTGAGGCGCACGAAAATTGGATCGAGGCGGGCAATGGCGCCCCCTTTCTTGACCTGAGCGCCCTCCCGCGCTATCCACTGCAGGCGCCCTTCGATCTCTGCAGCGATCTGGGCATCATCGCGACTAATGACACTCCCTGTGACCCATTCGGTCGGTGCCATCATCTGCTGCTGCGCCTGCCCAAGGGTCACCACCGCCGCTCTCTCGGGCCTCCCCGCTGCATCCGCAGTGGCACCGACCAAGACAAACAAAAACAGAGAGAAGCAGGCAAAAGAGCGCCGAGCGAAAAAAACTGTCGATATCGATTGAGGATGAAGCATGCTTGAAACAGCCCTGTTATCTCTAAATCTGGGAAGCCAGCCTAAATGCGCATACAGATATACAACGTACCTATCAGCTGCAGCGGCACCTATGCGCCTATCTCTTAATGTTAACCAACTATTCGGATAAAGAATGAATCGGTAAAATTTCAGGGCGCCCATTATCGCTCCTTTCCAGCTGAAACAGTGGCCGAAAGCAGCGACCATAGCTCGTCCCGGCTTACGCCCCGACCAAACTTTGAGTTAAAATGCAACGTCTGAGTGCCGTGCAGTGTGTGCGCATAACTCTGTTAGACTGCGCCCTGTTGATTAAGCATGTCAGGACGATGGGCTGACCAAAAAAGCGGGGCTTGGCGACATAAAGCAAGTGACGTTTCAACTAAATTTGAAAAAAGCAGAAGTGGTCGCACGATAGCACATCTTTGCTGCTATTATTCCACCTGAGCGGTAAGTCTTTTAAGGCCATTAATAACCGCTTATTCCATTGATTTTTAAATAGATTCCTCTTAAATCAACACAACCCCTGAGACGAAACCAGTTCAGTGATCTCCTTGCAAAGCCGATACTCTTCGCGACTTTTGGTCAACTTCTATTAGATATTCGGGTTAGAGAATAGCCTGGCAGCTACGTAGGTTACGATGCGACCTCACACATTCACCGCCTTGACAATAGACCCAGTCACCCCTACCAAGATGACGGTCTACAAGTGGCAGGGCTCGGGCATAACCATATGAGTCATAAAATTATCTTGCGCGTTCCCCGGCAGACAGCTGCCCAACCAGGGGACCTCGATTTTCACCCAAAGGCATTCAAGAGCTGGGCCGAAAACCTGCCACTAGCCAATATCAGCGAAACCACCCAGCAGATCCTCAAAGCGTTGCACCAGCTTAACCGCCGTGTCATTAAAGAAGCATACCGTTATGAGGTTATGGCGATACTGTTGCCGCTGGTGGATGAAGCGTTCAAAACCCTCAATATGCCACACCAAAGGGAGGCGTTTCCGCTGACAAAAAAGAGTCTGGCGGTGACGGACCTGCTGCAGCAGATCTTGACGGAGATGGCATTTGCCTACAAAGCGATCATCCTCGACCTGCTCTGTCAGCCCAAAAATAGATCCAAAGAGCACCTTTACCACGCAACACTACACGCCATCAGCCAGCTGGGAAGCCTGCTCAGCGAGCACTACCAGACGTATTCAGAAGAACCGAAAGGTGTCTGGCTAGAGCTACACCAGCTCTATCAGCTCGCGGCAAAACATAAATTCAGCACCATCCCTCTAGCCTATTCGGGCATCGCGGAGGCCAGTACACAAACGGTAGAGAACGCCTACAAGAGAATTTTGCTACTGGCGCTGGCCAACCCCTACCACGTTATGCAGGGAGAGGGGGCACAGATCTATCAGCTACTTGGCAAATGGGCATCATACTCACGCATCGTCCCCGTCGATAAAATCACCAAGGCAGGGCTGGTGGTCGATTGCGCCAAAGATGCAGCACCACGCTTCATCTCCCCGGAGAACAGTGAGATCAAGCCGGGCAATGGCTTGCTGCTGAACATAGCCGAGCTGGTCAAGTTGATCCGGATTCAGATTCAAAAGATGTCCGCGCGCAATAAACTCGGCGAAGAGATTCGCACCACACTGGCCGAACGGGCGCGACTCGGCATGTTCTTGCGTCTGGCACGCGCCTGGGGCGTGCGCTCAGAACGACTGTCAACGCGAGAGGCACGCAGCACCGAAATATCGGCGGTCGTTGGCCTCAGCGCATGCCACCATATTGTCAGCAACGAAGAGGAGTTTCGACCCGAAGAGGATGAAGTCACACTGAGCAGAAAAGCGCTAGGCCTCTCCTCAACTTCAGCCAACGCACTATCGCTACTGCCGCAGGATCACTCCCCATGGCTGGAAGATAACCTCAGCGAAAGGATCGCCACTGGCATCAACCGTCCGCGCGTCTCCCGCTTTGATCGCGACAGCGGCGCTGATATCTGGGAACAAATTCACGCCACCAAAATTCGCGAAGAGTCACTTAAAGAGCAGGAGGGCCCCAGCAAACCCACCATGCTCATCGCCACCTGCCAGCAATACAACCAGAGTCGCGGTGGACTGGCCATCACCTGCAGCCCGGACTCGGGTGTCAGAGCGCGTGTTGGCGAATTGATCGCCGAGAAGATCAATGATGGCGACACCCTCAACGAGTGGAAAATCGGCACCGTACGCTGGCTGAAAGCGTCACCAAACCAGGATCTGGAGATAGGCATCACCACGCTCTCTGAAGATGCCCGCTCAGTTGCTATCAAGGCGGTCTCCGGTGCAGGCCAGGGCGGTGAATATTTTAGGGCGCTGCTGATTCCGAACCTGAATCCGCGTGAGTTTCCCTGCACACTGCTGGCGCCAGCGGCCGTTTATGACATCAACTCTGTGCTGATGATTAACCTCAAAGATGACATCATCCACGTTCGCCTCACCCATCTGATCGAATCCAGCGCGCTCTACTCCCGCTTCCGCTTTGAGCTGGTTAGCGCACCAAAAATTGCAGGACCCGCAGCAGGCAATCCGCGCAAGTCGATGTAAGTCAAAACCAAAAGAGGGGGAGGGGAAAAGCAGGAACCAACGCGCTATAGCCTCGCCCGGTAGAGGCTCAACAGCTGATGCAGGGGCGCTAATTCATCGTAGCGCCCACTCACCTCAAGCAGATAGTTCAGGGTTCGCGGGATATCATCCAGATAACCCCGTTTGTTGTCACGAATCGCCAGCCGCGCAAATATGCCGATCGCTTTCAGGTGGCGCTGCAGGCCCATCCAGTCAAACCAGCGCTTAAACTGCCCCGCTTGTAACTCTGAGATAATGCCGCTCGCCTCCAGAGTGTGCTGATAGTCATCAAGCCACTGTTCAACACGCGCATGAGGCCAGTCGATGTAACAGTCGCGCAGCAGCGAAACCAGATCGTAGGTCACCGGACCGATCACCGCATCCTGAAAATCGAGAATACCCGGGCAACCACTGTCACTGACCATCAAATTACGTGAATGGTAATCACGATGCACCCACACTCGTGGCTGCTCCTGAGCCGATTGAACCAGCAGTCGACACCCCTGCTGGTAGGCGGTGTACTGGCTGGTCGTCGGGTTGATCGCCAGGTAGCGCATGACGAACCAGTGATGAAACAGCATCATTTCGTCCGCCACGCTGTGTAACGCGGCATCAACTCCGTTGTGACGCTGACTCGCTGCATCGTGTGCAGCGCCGTCAACGCAGCGCCATACAGGCGATCTGCCGTATCGTCATTTAGCTCATCAAGGTAGTGGCGACTACCAAGATCAGACAACAACAGATAGCCCAGCCCGATCTCGCTGGCTAACACCTCAGGCACATTCAGGCCCAGCTTGCGCATCAGCGTCGCAATGCGCACAAAGGGTGCGCAATCCTCCTGGGTCGGTGGCGCATCCATCACAATGTAACTACTGCCGTTGGCAGTCACACGAAAATAGCGGCGAAAACTGGCATCACCCGACGCCGGAACAATATCAAACGCGGATAGCCCTGCATCGCTACGCAGCCAGCGGGTCATCTGCTCAAAACGAATATCTGTCATCGCTCACCTGAACTCGAAAACATATAGAGGCCCTTCTCCTTTTTAGTACAACCTGTTAACAGGCTGTTCCTGTTAAAGCCTGATTCTCTGCCGATGCGGCTGGTGCAGCCGCTTTAAACGGCTAACGGTGAGCGTTCGCAGATCGTTTGCCATGAGATAAAAACAGGGCAGGGCGACTAAAATAAGCACCGTTGCAAAGAGTAGACCGAAACCAAGGCTCACCGCCATCGGAGCCAAAAATGCCGTCTGCCCGGTGGAGAAAAAGATCAACGGCGAAATGCCGAGAAACGTGGTCACACTGGTCAGTAAAATCGGGCGCGCCCGCACCCGGCCCGCTTCCAGCATGGCGTCAGAAAGGTCCATACCCTGTTCGTGTAGGCGCTTGGCGAAATCGATCAGAATCAGTGAGTCATTCACCACGATCCCCGCCAACGCCAAAAAACCGACCATCGATAAAAATTGCAAGTGATAGCCCAGCAGCAAGTGGCCAAACACCACACCGATTGCGCCAAAAGGGATCGCGAACATCACGACCAAAGGGTCAAGCAACGATTTGAACAGTGCTGCCAGAATAAAAAAGATGATCGCCAGCGCGATGATCAGTGCACTGATCATATCTTTCATCGACTTTGTCGCATCGCGCTTCTCACCCAAAAACAGCAAACGGTAACCCGGCTGTTGTGTTTCAAATTCAGCGAACTCCGCTTTAATCAGATCCACCACCTCCAGCGGCGTCGCCACGCTATCGTCCACTTCGGCACTAACCGTTGCCAAGCGCATCCCGTTGCGCCGCTTAACGGTATTAAACCCCCGTCCCAACACAACATCGGCAACATCACCCAGATAGACCGATTTGCCAGAGGGCAGTGTCACGCGCAACTCCTCAAGCATGGCCGAGCGCTTGCGCCAAGCATCGGGGTAGACTAGGCGCACCGGAATGCGCTTCTCTTGCCAATTCACGTGAACCACCTCCAGCCCCTGAAAGCCGCTGCGCACCGCTTCGCTCAACTGTTGCTGAGTCAAACCCAGCTGCCGACCGCGCTCATTGAGGGTGTAGATGTACTCCAGCTTGCCTGCTTCGAGATCCTGCACCACATCATGCACCCCCGCCAATTGAAGCAGATAACCTCTGACCCGGTCCGCCGTCTGGCGCAGTACCGTGACATCAGGACCGGTCACACCCACCTCAATATCTGACCCGGCAGGGCCGCCCTGCGGACGCAGGATAGAGAGACGCCGCACGCCCGTCATGGTTGAGAGGCGCCCCCGTAGCAGATCGATGATCTCCGTGGTGCTGCGCTCGCGCACACCTTCGGCAGAAAACTTGAGACTGACCAGCGGTGTAATCCAACGCTCAATGAATCCCTGCGCCTTGCGTTTTTTAAGATCGACCACCAGCTGAATATAGTTACTGTCGAACTTAACCGTATTGAAATCGATAAACGTCACACCAACATTGGTCAGCAGCGTATCCAGCTCCGTATCGCTGTCGAGCAGGGCGCTGATCTCACGCTCCATACGCGCTGCCAGGCGGGCACTATCATCCAGGCTGTAGGTGTTTGGCGCCTCGGCGTTGATAAAAAACTGCCCCACATCGATGTGGCCGAACAGCTGAAAAGGCATGCGCGTGGCGGCAAACGTGATAACAATCAGCAGCGCGCCGACCGTCGCTGTGCCGACCAAATAGCGGTTGAGCAGAGACCAGCGCAGCACTGCACTGTAGCCATTGAGCAGCTTCCCCCACGGCAGACGGCTACTGCGACGATCTTTCCTGACACGCAACAGCTCCTTGGCGTGAGAAGGCAACACGCCAAACGCCTCCCACAACGAACCGATCAGACAGGCCGTCACCACCACCGGAATCACCGCAATGAACGCGCCCATGGTGCCACCAATGGAGAACATCGGCATGAATGCGGCGATAGTCGTCGCCGTAGATGCAATCACTGGCCAAAATACCTCCCGTGCGCCCTGGTGTGCTGCAGCTGTGGGCTCCATGCCCGCCTCCATATGGCGGTAGATATTCTCCGTCACAATGATCGCATCATCGACAATCATGCCCAGCGCAATCAGAAACGCAAACAGCGAAACCATATTGATGGTGTGGCCGTAGTAGTTGACTAAAATCAGCGCGAACAGAAACGACACGGGGATACCCAGCGCCGTAATCAACGCCACACGAAAGTTCAAAAACAGATAGAGGGATAGCAGCACCAGCGCCAAACCGATCAGGCCCGATGATTTCACGGTATTAAGGCGGGTATTAACGTAGGAAGAGAGATCACTGTAGACGCCCGCGTTGACCGCTGGCGGCAACGTAGCAGAGAGCGCTGCGATCATTTCGCGCACATTGTGTGCGATATCGATGGTCGACGAATCGGTAGTCTTGGTGACGACGATATTGGCGGAGGGCCGACCATTGAAGCGCCCCAGCGTTTTTGGCTCATCCAGACGGCGCTCAACGTCAGCCACCGCGCCGATATGCAGCTCACCGTGAGTCGCGCTGCTGCGCAGCACCAGCTGGCTAATGACTTCGGGCTCCGCTTGCGCCCCTTTGCCACGCAGCAGAATATCCCCCTCCTGCGCTTCGATGGAGCCACCGGGCAGATCCGTGAGGTTTTCACGCAGCGCCTGAATCACCTCCGACAGCGACACACGTAGCGCTGCCATACGTTGCGGGTCCACCGTCACCCACATCTCCCAATCGCGATCACCACTGATATTAGCGCTGGCCACACCCGGCAGCTCCAGCAGACGCCGCTTCACATCGTCCGCAGTGGCGACCAGATAAGCCTGGGAGACATCGCCGTAGAGCGCCACACTAATCACCGGAAAACGCGCTACCGCCCGCGCCAGCTGTGGCTCTTCCGCCAGCTCAGGCAGATCGGTAATGCGATCCAGCGCGGCGCGCGCATCACGCAGAAAATCGTCCACGTCGCTGCCCGACTTGAGCTTGATGACGATGTTCGACGCGCCCTCACCACTGGTGGAAATCACGTCATCGATATCCGCCATACCATCGAACTCCTGCTCAATGGGCAGCGTCACCAGACGCTCCACCTCTTCCGGCGAGGCCCCTTCGAAGACCGTGGCAATACGCACACGATCGAGTTCGACAACCGGAAACATCTCCTGCGGCATGGCGTACCAGGAGAGCACACCCGCGATCAATATTAACGCCAGCAGCAGGTTGGTCAGCAGCGGGTTATTGATGGAGAAGCGGATTAAACGCATGGTGCGGTTACGGCGTACCAGCAACGTCGGGCAATACTGTGACACGCTGCCCATCGCTGAGCGCGGCGACATCCCTGGCGACCACCCTGTCGCCCTCGGCAACACCTGACTTCACCACTTGCAACGCACCCTGGCGACGGCCCAAATCGACCGCTACGCGCCGCAAATGGTCGCCCTCGACCACCACGAACAGATAACTGATGCCACTCTCGCGCAACACAGCAGCGGCAGGCACCACCATCACCTGCTTGAGCACACGCAGTGGCAGCTTCGCCAGCGCTGCACCACCAGGCAACACCCCTGTTTTATCGAGCCGGATGCGCGCGGCGTAGGTCCATGTCTGTGGATCAGGATCGCGCTGCAACGCCACGATTCGGCCACTCAGCTGGCGTTCATCCAGCCACACATCAACCGCTTGATCAACGCTCAGCGCGGCGGCAACCTCACGACGCAACTCGACACGCAGTTCAAGCACATCAAACTGTATCAACTCCACAGCCGGCTCACCTGCCGTGGCATAGTCGCCTGCCTGGAGGTAGACCACGTTGACAACACCATCAAACGGCGCGACCAGCCGGGTGAACGCGAGGCGACGCTGGGCGCGACTCAGCTCGGCCTCGCGCTGTTTGATGCGCGCCTTGGCAGCGTTGACATCAAAGCGGCGGCGCTCCTCCTCCTGCTCCAGCTGTATCAAACGCTGTGTCGCCTCGTCGAGCAGCGAGCGGGAGGCCAACGAATCATTACCGAGGCGCGTCAAGCGCTTCGCCTCCTTACGCTGCAACTTACTCTGACGAACAGCCATATTTAACAGACGGCGGTCACGCACCACCGCTGCACGCTCCTGCTCCAGCCGCGCCTGGGCCTCGCTCAGTTGATCGCGGGATTCACCATCCTCCAACGTCATCAACAACGTACCGCTGACCACCCGATGGCCCGCATCAACGTGACGCCCAACCACCTGCCCGGCAAGCTGAAAGTGCAGTGCCGCGACGCGCGCCGGCACCAACGTGCCCATCACTTCAGCCATTGGGGTGAGGTCAACGCGGTGCACTGCGTCGACCACTACCGTCGCCGGTGGCGTCTCCTGCAGCTGCGCCTGTTTTTGCGGTTGAGTCAAAACCAACAGATAGATTACCGCACCAATCGCCACCACCAGCAGCGGCACGACAACAAGAGAAACTCTTCCCTGCAATTCAGTAATCCTTGTACAAAATGTGCAAACCAGATAACCCGTTCATTTCAAAGAATTTGAAGAAACGCCCATTCTATGCCATCTTAGCGGGCCGCTGGAAACCATGTGTCAAATCTCTTCATGAATCTGCCCCCAAACCGATCTGCGCACAGATGAGTCCAGTGAAAATCCCGAAGCCTACTATGACCGTAAAGCACGGTGTGACGATCGCTGCGCTGTGCCCGGTTGCGCTGCTCCTGTACGCACTCCACACACCCGTCAGCGCCAACACTTTCGCCAAAGAACACGCCAAGCGCTACCCATTGTGCCAGCCCTGGGCACCCTTGATCGCTGCGCCCAAAGAGCCCCTTTTGGCTGCCGACGATGCGCTAACGCAGCTCCAGGCCAACGAGGTGATTGCGCGCAGCGGCGAACGCATGATATTGCGCGGCGACGTACGCATTGCGCGCGCTGCTCAACAGCTCGCGGCGGACATCGCAACCTACGATGAGCGCACCCGTAGCGTCGAGGTCAACAATGGTATGCGCTTTCAGGATGGCGATTTTGCGCTCAGGGGCACCACCGCCCACATGGAGCTCGACGCAGACAGAGGACGCTTTTCCGATGCCGAATTCTGGCTCTACAAACAGCATGCCAGAGGTCGTGCCGGGCTGATCATTAAAGAGAACGCCAGCATCACCCGTCTTGAGCGAGCGTCATACACGACCTGCAACCCCGACGAAGAGGATTGGTACCTGAGCGCCACCAACATCACCCTTGATCGACAAGCCGATATCGGCAGCGCTCGCCATGTTGTGGTTAGATTTAAGGGTATCCCCTTTTTGTACACCCCTTACATCTCTTTCCCATTGAGCGACAAGAGAAAGTCGGGCTTTCTACCACCCAGCATCGGCGTCTCGGGTCGCTCGGGCACGACCATCGCGCTGCCCTACTACTGGAACATTGCACCGCGCGTTGATGCCACCCTCACGCCTAATAACATGACTGCGCGTGGCACCCAACTGTTGGCGGAGTTGCGCTACCTGAACCCCGCCAGCCGAGGCCAGCTGGATGCCGAATACCTCGCCAGCGACAAAAAATTCGGTGGCAAAAGAGAGCTCTACACCTTTCGCCACAACGGCAATTTTGGCCCCCAGTGGACGCTCGACATCGCACTCAAAAGCGTCTCTGACAAAGCGTACTTTACCGATATGGGCAACAGTCTGGTCACGTCGAATATCAGCCATCTGGAGCGCCGCCTTGACCTCACCTATCTCGGTGACTACGGCCGTTTCAGAAGCCGCCTGCAAACCTACCAGACCGTTGATGACGCTATCGCACCGGGCTCGCGCCCCTATCAACGTCTGCCACAGCTCCAATACAGCACACCCTCCTGGGAGGGTGACTACCTGCGTTTAGATATGGACAGCGAGCTGGTTAACTTCGAGCGTGAAGAGAGCCTGAGCGGCTGGCGCCTCGCCATGGAGCCCAACATCAGCGCACCGTTCGAATCGTTGGCGACAACCATCACCCCCAAGCTCACCCTGCACCACACCCAGTATGAATTGGACCCCATCGACCCCAGCCAGAGCAGCAGTTTTAACCGCACCGTGCCCATTTTCAGCCTCGATAGCGGCCTGTTTCTGGAGCGAGACAGCCAATGGGGCGACAGCGAACTGCTACAGACTCTGGAGCCACGGCTGTTCTATCTCTATGCACCGTTTGAGGATCAGTCACAGCTGCCGCTGTTTGACACCAGCCTGCCACTGCTCAGCTTTCCGCGACTGTTTGCAGAGAACCGATTCAGCGGGCTCGATCGCGTTGGCGACGCCAATCAGATCAGCGCGGCACTGACCACCCGATTTCTCGACAAAAGCAGCGGCAAAGAGTATTTCAGCGCCTCCATCGGCCAGATCTTCTACCTGCGCGACCGCCAGGTCATGCTCTCTGGCAGCACTCTCGACGAACGGCACAAATCCGATATCGTCGCCGAAGCCGTTGCACGTCTCGGTAGTCACTGGAGCGCAAAACTGAACCTGCAGTGGGGTGAACTCAACAACGAGGCGGAAAAGGGTGCTTTTCAGATAAACTACCGTCGCGACAACAGGCGCCTGTTTAATCTCGGCTACCGTTTTACCCGTACCCCGGCACTGGAGCAGCTCAATGGCTCCTTTGCCTGGCCGCTCACTACACAATGGAGCGTCGTCGCCCAAGCCAACTACTCACTGGAGGAGCAGCGAACTTTGGATACGCTGCACGGTCTCGAATACAATAGCTGCTGCTGGGCGCTACGCATCCTCTCCGAAGAGCACATCATCAACAACGAAGGCGATATGACCCGATCCCTCTCCTTCGAATTTGAACTCAAAGGGATGGCCACCATCGGTCGCAGTATTCGGGATACGCTCAAACAGCGCATCCTCGGCTACACGCAATAGAAAGCTATAGCAGCGATGACAACGACGCCTGGCCATCCACGTACGATTTATCACCAACACTTCTGGCAGATCATGACTTCACTCGATTCAACCCGGCTCTATTCGATCCAAACCTTACTATTGCTTCTGGCTATCGCCCTTTTAACGACGCCAACCTACGCCGAAAAAAATACAGAAGAGGGGCCAAAAAAGAGCACTGCCATTGAACTCGACCGCATCGCCGCCGTGGTCAACGGCAACATCATCACCAATAATGAGCTGGAGGGGCAGACGCGCACCGTTCAGCAGCAGCTGCGCCAGCAAAAAACTCTGATTCCACCGCTTAGCGTGTTAAAAAAACAGGTGCTTGAGCAGCTCATCATCAGTAAACTTCAGCTGCAACTGGCCGAAGAGACCGGTATTCGCGTAAGCGACAACCAGCTGAACCAGACCATCGGAAAAATCGCAGCGCAAAACAATTTATCACTGCGCCGCTTCCGCCAGGTTCTGGAAGATGACGGCTTCAGTTTTGCCAAGTTTCGCGAAGATGTGCGCAACGAAATCACCATCAGCCGACTGCGTCAGCGACAGATCGATAGCCGCATCAACATCACTCAACAGGAGGTCGACAACTTCCTCGCCGGACTGCGCACACAAGGCATCACTGACGACGAATACCTGCTCGGCCACATTCTCATCGCCGTGCCGGAAGCGGCCTCGCCCGACGACATCAAAGCCGCCCGCGCAAAAGGGGAGAAGATACTCAACGAGCTGCGCGAAGGGGCTGATTTCAAACAGACAGCGATCACCTACTCCGACGGCCAAAAAGCCCTGGAGGGTGGCGACCTGGGCTGGCGCAGGGTCAACCAGCTGCCCACACTCTTTTCCGGCTTCGTGACGCAAATGAGTGACGGCGACATCAGCGAACTGATACGCAGCCCCAGCGGCTTTCATATCGTCACCCTGTTTAACCACCGCAACCACGAAAAGCATGTCGTCGAACAGACCCATGCCCGCCATATTCTTATAAAAACCAACGAACTGGTGGACGATGACGCAGCTCACTCAAACCTGCTTGAGCTGCGCCAACGCGTTTTAAGTGGCGACGACTTTGCCGAGCTGGCGCAGGCACACTCCGACGATAAAGTGTCGGCCGCCGAAGGCGGAGAGCTCGGATGGATTAATCCCGGCGAGATGGTTCCCGCCTTTGAAAGCGAGATCAACAGACTCCAGCCGGGCGAAGTAAGTGAACCCTTTCAGAGCCCCTTCGGCTGGCACATCGCCCAAGTACTCGAGCGCCGCAACCACGAAGATACTGAAGAGTTTAAACGCGTCAAAGCGCGTGAAGTGCTTCACCAGCAAAAAGCAGAGGAGGAGTACCAAGCCTGGCTGCGTCGACTACGCGACGAAGCATATATAGAGATTCGCTAAATGCACATCGATTGTGTGGCGGGAGGCGGGACAAGAGCGGTGTGAACTTCATCCCACTGTACAGCAACCGCAGGCGTCACCGCTTTCAAACGGGAAGAGGATCTACTATGCTTAGCCTCGCCGTAAGCATGTTGAGGCTATTAACAAAAGCCACCGCTGTGAACCCCCTCCAACGTATCAGATAGAGCACAAATCTCGGCAGAATTGCCACACCTCTACAGGCCAAGGGATGCTTGGCGTATCGTCCACTACCCAAGAGTCCAGTTTTAATATGAGGAAAACAGTCATATTGGCACTGAGCTGCCATTGCGGCGCGCTCATGTTTGTCGCCAACTCGAGTGCAGCCAATGCAGCAGACAGTTTCAAATCTGTAGATTTCAACCTGTATCAGAGCGTCGGTTACCGGGAAGACACGTTCAAATGGAACAAGGCCGGTAACAATGCAGGCACCGACCCCAACATTTTGTCAGAACTGAGCTGGGACAACCTATCGATCACCCAATTCAAGATCGGTGGCGACCTGCTGCTTGATGAGCGCCTCTACATCAGAGCGAGCGTCTCTCTCGGCAAAGCCTCCAGCGGCGACAACCAGGACTCCGACTACGACGGCGACAACCGCACCCTCGAGTGGTCACGAACCAACAACGACGCCAAAAACAGCAGCGTCGTTGACTCCTCTATTGCTCTCGGTTTTAAATTCAAAGTCCCCGGCGGCATCGGCGGGCGCGAAGTCTATTTTGTGCCGCTCATCGGCTACTCGCGCCATGCGCAGAGCCTGCGCCTCACTGACGGCTACCAGACAATATCCAAAAAGAGCGTACTCACCGGCGCAACACCAGCGCCCGTCGGCCCCTTCAGCCTCAGCCTGAACAGCCTTCAGGAAAGCACTTGGCGCGGCCAGTGGGTCGGCATCGACATGTTTGCACAGGTGCATGAGCGTGTGTTGCTGCGCCTCTACATCGAACGTCATGACGCCAGCTACGCTGCTGATCTCAACTGGAATCTGCGCGGCGATCTCGCTCACCCGGTCAGCTTCGCGCAGCGCGCCAACGGCACAGGCACCGTTGTCGGCGCGGACCTGAAGTATCAATACGCAGAGGGCTATTCATTCACGGCCAGTCTCACACGCCAGGAGTGGTCAACAGAGTCAGGCATCGATAAGACCTATTTCGCCAACGGTGACACCACCAGCCAACAGCTCAATGAGGTCGAGTGGCAATCCTGGTCCGCCATGGTGGGGTTTGAATACCGAATCTGAGGCCGTACGAAGAGCTTTCTATCGCGCTATTTTTTGCTTTTGAGCAGCGCACCCAGATCCGCAAACGGGTTATGGCTACCTGCGCTGTCGCGGTTTGACGCAGACTCTGACCCTGCGCTACGCCCATCATTGTCGATCAGCCGAGAGTGCTCATTATCGTGGCAGTAGACACAGAGCAACTCCCAATTGCTACCATCTTGCGGATTGTTGTCGTGGTTGTGGTCGCGATGGTGAACGGTTAGCTCCTGTACGTTGCTGCGATCAAACTCGCGCGAACAACGACCACAGATCCACGGATACATCTTTAGCGAGCGCTCACGATAACCCTGTTCGCGCTTGTCTTTAGCTTGGTGGGCGGCAGCGACGATGCGATGAAGCTTGTCGCCACCACTCCCTGTTGGGTACGTCATTGTTCTGCCCCTTGTCCGCGTCTCTCTGTCCTCGATTTAAAGTCCAGCCACTCATCCAGTTTATTGTGAGCCTGATCGATGCCACTTCGCTTCAGCGAAGAGAAGAGCTGGCTGCTAACCACGGCGGCATCTCTTTTTGTGCCCGAAGCACTGTTCAGCGCTTTTTTCACGGTAAGTAGCGCTGCTGCAGCCGGGCCTTTGCTCAGTTTATCCGCTTTGGTGAGCAGAATATGTGCGGGCATGCTGGCTTGGGCACACCACTCCAGCATCTGTTGGTCGAACTCGGTGAGCAAGCGACGGCAGTCAACGATCAAGACCAGGCCCTGCAGTGATTCCCGCTCATTGAGGTAGCTCTCCATCATCTGCCGCCACTGGCGCTGTACCCGCTCTGGAACCTTGGCATAGCCGTAGCCTGGCAGATCAACCAGGCGTCGCCCATCATCCAGCTCAAAAAAGTTGATCAGCTGGGTGCGTCCGGGAGTTTTGCTAATACGCGCCAGAGCACGTTGGTGGGTGAGGGTATTCAATGCGCTGGATTTGCCCACATTGGAGCGACCCACGAAGGCGACTTCGACCCCCTCGTCAGCAGGGCACTGTGAAAGTTTCTGGGCGCTGGTCAGAAATTTAGCGCGCTGGTAGTTTGGATTCATAAATGACATGAAGAAAAGCCGTTAAATGGTTGCAAGATTACCGCCAACGCGGATAATGGGGAACCTTTTTTTGGGTCACCCTGTCTGGACGTGAATCAAATTCAGGCTCAATCGACTACCCGTTAAAACTGAACCACTAAAACAGATACCTTCATGAAGCACCATATTCAAGACCTGCTCACCCGTGCCATCGAACAACTCCAGCAGGACGCCTCGCTGCCCGCAGAGCTGTCATCCGACATTCAGATTGAGCACAGTCGTGGCCGTGGTAAAGAGCACGGCGATTATGCATCCAATATCGCGCTGATGCTGGCCAAGGCGGCACGCTGCAATCCCCGCCAACTGGCCGAGCGCATTACCGACGCACTGCCGCAGTCATCGCAAATCAGCCGGGTGGAGATTGCTGGACCCGGCTTCATCAATTTTTTTGTCACCAGCAACGCATTTCAGCAAATTGTGGTTGATATCCACAACGCCGGAGAAGCTTTCGGTCGCAGCACCATCGGCAACGGTCAAGTGGTGCAGGTGGAGTTTGTCTCTGCCAATCCCACCGGACCGCTGCATGTTGGTCATGGCCGGGGAGCCGCCTACGGTGCTGCGGTGGCGGATCTGCTGGTTGCGGCAGGCTTCAAGGTTCACCGCGAATACTACGTCAATGACGCGGGCCGCCAGATGGATATTCTCGCGGCCAGCGTCTGGCTACGCTACCTGGAGCAGTGCGGCGAAGCGATTGTGTTCCCGAGCAACGGCTATCGGGGCGACTATGTTCGCGATATCGCCGCAACAATCCACAACGCGCACGGCAACACGCTGCGCCATCCAGCGCAAGCGGTGATGGAGAACCTGCCAGCCGATGCAAACAAAGATGGCAGCGGCGGCGATAAAGAGGCGCACATCGACGCGCTTATCGCGCGCGCCAAGCAACTGCTCGGTAACGCCCACTACCGCACTGTTTTTGATGCGGGCGTCGACACTATTCTGCACGGTATTCGTGAAGATCTTGAGATGTTTGGCGTGGTCTACGAGGCGTGGTTTTCAGAGCGCGAGCTGGTGGAGAGCGGCGCTGTTGAGCGCGCCATCGAGCGCCTTAAAAAGAGCGATAAGCTCTATGAGCGCGACGGCGCGTGGTGGTTTCGCTCGTCGCAATACGGCGATGAGAAAGACCGCGTGGTGGTGCGCGAAAATGGCGAAACCACCTACTTTGCCTCCGATATCGCCTACCACATGAACAAGCTGGAACGCGGCTTCGAACGCACCATCGATATCTGGGGCGCTGACCACCACGGTTATGTGCCGCGCATCAAAGCCGCGCTGCAAGCGCTGGGGGAGGACCCCAAAACGCTGGACGTGCTACTGGTGCAGTTCGCAATACTTTACCGTGGTGGCGAAAAAATGCAGATGTCCACCCGCAGCGGTGAATTTGTCACACTGCGTGAGCTGTGTGACGAAGTGGGCCGTGATGCTGCACGCTTCTTCTATGTAATGCGCAAGTGCGAGCAGCACATGGATTTTGATCTGGAGCTGGCTAAATCGCAGTCCAACGACAACCCCGTCTATTACGTGCAGTATGCTCACGCACGTATTTGTAGCGTGATGCGTCAACAGCAAGAGAAAGGACTCGATTGGCAACGCGACGACGGTTTCGCCAATCTCGAACAGCTCAGCGAACCACATGAGCAGGCGCTGATGTCACGTCTCTCACGCTATCCGCAAGTGATCGAAAACAGCGCGCTGAACCACGAACCGCATCAACTTGCCTACTATCTGCGCGAACTGGCCACCGAATTTCATACCTATTACAACGCACACCAGTTTTTGGTTGACGACTCGGCACAGCGCAACGCCCGTATTGCACTCATTACTGCGGTGGGGCAAGTGTTGCGCAATGGCCTCGCGCTACTGGGCGTTACCGCAGCGGAAACCATGTAGCGATGCCGAGAGACTACAAACGAAAAATGGCCAGCTCCTCGACAAAGAAAAAGACCAAAAAACCGCTCTCAGCCTGGACAGGACTCGTTATCGGGCTCACCATCGGCCTCGCTATTGCCGCATTCATCTACCTGCGCAGCGATCAACAGCAACCCGCCCCCAGTGCTGAAAAAGTACGGCAGACAGCGCAACCGGTCACGCAACAGCAAGCACCCGCGCCACAACGTGAAATTCCACCGCTGCCAAAACCGCGCTTTGATTTTTATACCATACTGCCCGAGCTGGAGGTCTTCATCCCACAACGGGATGAAAAAGAGGGTGGCAACGGTAGCGACCACAAAAACCAGCCGCTGCCGCAGGTAAAGGTTGGAGACAAAGGAACCTACATTTTGCAGGCGGGTTCATTTCGCCAATTCGGTGAGGCTGATAACCTCAAGGCAAGCCTCGCGCTGATGGGTGTGGAGTCCACCATTCAGACGGTCACCATCAACAATAGAGACACTTGGCACCGCGTACGCATCGGACCGTTCAACGGACTAAACGCACTCAACCGGATACGTAAAAAACTGTGGCGCGACAATATCGACACCATGGTGCTCAAGATCAAACCGTGAGCGACAACCCACGCTCGGCAAAACCAGCAAAATAGTGTCTACCAGCGGTGATTGAGCCCCAATGCAAACAGTGGCTCTGGCAACCTGGAGATAACGGAGGTGGTAAACGTCACACCAAATATCAGCGTGTCGCTGCGTACAAAATCGAAGGTAAGGTCGCTAAAATCGCTGTATTGAACATGTTCCTCACCGTGCGGATAGACACGGTAGGGGGTGTCTCGATAGCCAGTACGCAGACTGCTTTGCCGTGCACCGGACGGCGCGACTGTTGTATCAAGTGACCTGTTGTGAGCACTGCTCTCTTTGGTGCAATTCAGCGTGCTACCACATGGGCTGACCGCTTCGCTTGGTGACTGCGCCCAGACCGGGCTGGATACAAGCGCGCAAAGGCTCAGCAGCAGCGCTTTAATCCACGTATCGTTCACAAAAATCATCGCTTTCCACCTCGCTTAAAGGCGTTCGGGACGGCTCTTGGCCCGTCTCTCTACACATTGAATACAGTGTGCGCCATTTTTGCAGCAAGGTCCGTGAGCTGCCGCGCACATCGCCACCAACAGGTGAGACATAGGTCACGGTTTCGTTACAATAACCCGGCTTTTCAGTCGACTTTAGTATAGAGGAAGAGAGCCATGCCGCTATGGAGCGCTATTGAACAACAGATTGGTGCCGCGCTCAGACGCTCTTTTTCCATTGCCCATCGACAACCGGTCGGTGGCGGATCTATTAGCGCCGCCTACCTCGTAACAGAGAGAGGGAGCGAAAACGAGCGCTATTTCATCAAGCTCAGTACAGCATCGCAGCACGCCATGTTCGATGCAGAGGCAGCGGGGCTGGAGGAGATCCTGCGCAGCCAAACCATTCGCGTGCCGCGCCCGATCTGCGTGGGAACGGCCGATGACAACGCCTTTTTGATGATGGAATATCTTGACCTTCGCGCCGGGCAAGCAACAGGAAAAGAGGCTGCACTGCTCGGTCAGCAGCTGGCAAACATGCATCACGTTGAGCAGGACCGCTATGGCTGGAAAATCGACAACACCATCGGCTCGACGCCGCAAGCCAATGCATACCGTGATGACTGGATCTGTTTCTGGCGAGAGCAGCGCCTCGCTCCTCAACTCGCTCTGGCAGCACGCAACGGTTACGGCGGCGCACTGCAACGGCACGGCGAACAATTGATGGCTGGGCTGCCGTCGCTATTCGCCACTTATGTGCCACGACCCTCTCTGCTGCACGGCGATCTCTGGTCGGGAAATTACGCGATAGAACAGGGCGGGCAGCCGGTCATCTACGACCCGGCGCTCTATTTCGGTGACCGCGAGACTGACCTCGCCATGACTGAGCTGTTTGGTGGTTTTCCCGCCCGCTTCTATGACGCCTATCGAGCGGCCTTTCCTGTCGATGATGGCTACGCAGTACGCAGAACCCTCTACAACCTTTACCACATATTGAACCATCTCAACCTGTTCGGCGGCGGCTACCGCACTCAGGTCGAAGCGATGCTGGCCTCGCTGCTCAGCGAACTCAATTGATCAGGGGCAATGGACGAAATGAGGTGCCAACGCTTGGCGGGCAACACTGGCAGCACCCAACAGCCCAACATCTGCGTTAAGCACAACGTGGACGGGAATCTGCTCCAGTAGCCCACCCATTTTGCTTTTGCTACAAAATGCCGACATAAAGCGACCATCGTCAAGCCAGGCCTTAATTTTAGGGGCGATGCCACCTGCGATGTAGAGCCCACCAAAGGGTAGCGTGGTGAGCGCCAGGTTGCCGGCATGGCTGCCATAGATCTCGACGAATAGCTGCAACGCCTGGTTGGCCAGGTAGTTGTGCTCAGCTGCAGCAGTGATCGCCGCCCCCTTATCCCCGCGCAACATGGCGTCGCGCACCGCTGGAGACTCTTGCAAGCCACCTTTTCGCGCGTGATGATCACATAAGAACTCGTAGATGCGCACCAGCCCTGGCCCCGACAGCACACTCTCGACAGAGACCTCGCCGATGCGCTGCTGCAGGTAATCAGCCAGCGCCAACTGCAGTTTGTTCACAGGAGCAAAATGCGCATGCCCGCCTTCAGATGGCAGCATTTGATAGCGCTCTGCGCACCACACCAGCTGCGCCATGCCGAGACCGGTTCCTGCGCCTATCACTGCACGCGGCGCATGTTCGCGCACTTGACCAGCCTGCAGTGTCAGCAGGTCTTGCGTCGTCAATGCAGCGATGCCGTAACCAACGGCTTCGAAATCGTTAATGAGTCGCACCACAGGTATCTGTAGGGCGCACTGCAACGCTTCACTCTCAAGCCGCCACGGCAGGTTGGTGACACGGGCCTGCTGCTGGTCACCGCTCTTTTGCACAGGGCCTGCGACAGCGATACATGCCGCCTCAACTGTTTCGTTATCACTTCCCGCACTTTTTGCTCTCCCCGCACGCAGAAAGCTGCTCACCAGCGACTGAAAATCCTCGTAGGCAGCGCTTTCGTAGCGCTGCTGGCGCACAGTGCGCTGGCCCTGCTCGTTAATCTCAATGATCTTCAGCAGGGTTTTGGTGCCACCAATATCACCAATAAGTAGATCTGTTTTCATCACGTGATCCGTTGTGCAGCTGCACTATCGAGCAGCCAGATAACAGGTTGTAGGGGGGCAATGCGTTGCACCGGATAGGGGTTATTTGTAGATTTTGCAGAGATAGCCTCGCCGTCCGCTCCGAACAGTTCAGCAATGATAGATGCCTTGCTCTCCCCGGCAGCGAGAACCATGACTCGGCGGGCGTTGTTGATGACAGGAAAAGTGATGCTCATGCGCCAGCTGTTAAATTTATCCACATAAACGGGAGCGACCAAGGCGTGCTGTTCGTCGAGGATCGCGGTATCGGGGAACAGTGACGCGATATGGCCATCGGGGCCTATCCCCAGCAACAGCAGATCGAGCTGCGGAATACCGTTTGCAGAGGCTGGCAGCGCCGTCTCGAGAAGCCGTTGGTAGCGCGCCGCGCCCTCCGCAAGCGCGCCGCCATGTGCAACCATTCGGTGGATATTAGCCGCAGGGATCGGCACCTGTTGCAGCAGCGCTTCGCGGGCCATGCGGTAGTTACTGTCGGCATGATCGGGCGGAACCGCCCGCTCGTCACCAAAGTAGATCTGCGTCTGCGCCCAGGCGATGCGCTCACAATAATCCGGCGTAGCCAGTAGCTGATAAAGACCTCTCGGCGTCGAGCCCCCAGCCAGCGCCACATGAAAAGCACCGCGCGTCGCAACTGCCTGTCGCGCCAAATTCACCCAATGTGAAGCCGCCAACTTGTACAGCGCGTCGATATCGACGCTGACGGAGAGGTCCGTGGGGAGGGAGTGCTGAGTAATCATCATTATCCTTCGATTGAAGTTTTGGCCTCGATGTGGTGCCGATTCTATCAATGCGCGCCTACTGTGCATTCCATCACATAAGCAGCCACCCGATGGGCCATATGATTTCCTGCACTGCAAAGCCTGTTTTTTACTTGACCGGTGGAGTCAGGAGCCCTACTCTTCCCAAACTGCGAGGGGTTGTAGGTATTGGCTATCAATATAACCTAGGGGGAGGGCATATGAATATTTGGTTTGCAGGAATTGGTGTATTTGGATTGGGTATGTTGTGGGGCTGGTACGTTGGTCGAGCCACCAGTAAATCTGCAACAGACGCTAAAGAGATGGAAAATGAAATGCGCAACATGAGGGGCGAGCTCGACAGCTATCACAACAACGTCGGCAAGCACTTCGAAGAGACCCGCGAGCTGGTCAATAATATGACCAAGAGCTATGTCGCAGTCATAGAACATATGGCTGAAGGCTCCAAAGCCCTGTGTGAAGAGAGCCCGGTGCCTGATGCGCCTGAATTAACGGTTGACGCCGTGACTGAAGATGCAGTTGCCAGCGCACAGGATGCGCAATTAGTGGAGGAGGTCGAGCAAGCATCGCCAGCAGCCTCTGAAGAGGACGCCGTTGAGGAGCAACCAGAAGCGCAAGCTGCAGATGACTCCGATGCCGAAACCGCAACGCAACAAGCTGAAGGCGACGCAGCAGAAGCCGAACCTGAAGAGAAGCAAGCTACAGAACCGAAAACACTTTACGAAAAAATTGGTGGTGAAGCAGCAGTATCTGCGGCTGTGGATATCTTCTATCGCAAAGTGCTTGCTGATGAGCGCATCAATCAGTTTTTCGATGGCACCGACATGGAGGCCCAGGCCGCCAAGCAGAAAGCTTTTCTGACACTCGCCTTCGGTGGACCGGCAGAGTACAGCGGCAGGGATATGCGCGAAGCCCATGCCCACCTGGTTGCCGAAAAGGGATTGGACGACTCCCACTTTGACGCAGTCATGGAGCACCTCGGTGCAACGCTGCAGGAGCTGAACGTACCTGCAGACTTGATCGGAGAGGCAGCCGCGATTGCTGAAAGTACGCGCAACGATGTACTTGGGCGCGACCCTATCCCCGACGATGCGATCACACCGCCACCGGTAAAACAGGAGGAGCAACGCGTCTACCACTAAGTGCGCTGACAACTAGGCAAACAGAGAGAGGGGGCGTTATTAACGCCCCCTTTTTTTGTTGGGCCTCTGGCTAAAACCCCAGCCAGCACTGAAAACAGGCATCACCTCCACACATTCAGCAAGCCTGCTAATCCCCCTGTATTTGAAGGATTTTTTCGTTGACATTAGCGAAAAGATTCGCCAGACTGGAATATCCTTTTTGAAAGTCCAGTTATTCTAACGCACACGGATTACCCAAGCAGACTGCTTGGGTGGCGTGCCGCACAAGCAGCCCGAACGAAGAACACTCGAACTCGAGCTGTAGGTTCCGATAAGGCAAATCATCTGGTCGTCGTGCTCGCTCCTGCCACGAAGCAACGCACCCCGTGACATCCCCACAATCCGGTTTGCTGCAACTGACAGGTCGCTGCTTCAATGTTAGATTCACCGCGAAAAAAACCGCCAACATGCCCGATTTTCAACAATAAGAAAACCAACCATCAGCAGAGCAAAATCGCATGGCAACTCGCTCATAAATGCGCTGCTCAAACGGGAACGACAGAACAATGGGTGCGATAACAGGCAATAAAATACTACCAGGTGCAAGCGTACAGGCCGGCGTGCGGCGACTGTTGAAGCGAGTACTTAACTCCTTTAACAGTCCACTGGAAACCACACCAAGCGCAGAGACAATCACGGAAACGGTCGAACCGCCAGCCGCACCAAAACCAAAACTCAAATCAGCAACAACAACTCCCGAACAGGCCGCCAACCTACTATCGGTGGCCCAAGCTGTGCGCCAGGAAGCAAGTACCAACTGCCGTTGGGATCCCGAAACTGCGCATCAATTGCAGCAAAGAAGCGAAGAGCTGCTGCGTGAAGCCAGTGCCGCCTACGAAAATAACGACTGGGATCGAGCCAAGCACTACGCTCAAGATGTGATCGACATCATTGTTCACAAACGCCAACAAGCGTTAAATAGGGAACATCCTGACGCGCCAACATCAAACAGCGTTGAATTAGCCATAGAGAAGCTAAGCGATCCGCACCGCCACGGGGGAGGAAGGTGCCGACTATTTGGATACCGCGAACTGACAAATCTACTGGAGTGTTCGGCCACACAAAAACTCAAACCGGTCAGACTACTTGTTCTTGGAAAAAGCACGCTTATCGAATCTCTTTTTTCAACACAGGCTAAATCTCCGCTTCGTACAAAAGAGGGGGCAGATAGTCAGACAGCAGCGCTTTTTCGGCTTGGTATCTCCCGCGAATTAACGGCCTACATTGTCGGAATTGCGTTGGATAATACGTCCCAGAAGAGTGAATGGACACCACTGATCGGAAAGTTTCCTGCCTGTATCGTTTGCATCGATGACTCGGCAGCGCCATCTGAAGCAGAGGTACGGACGCTCTACGCTGCGCTGATGCACACTGCGCACAAGCACATTTTGATCGCAAGTTCAAACAAGCCAGTAGAAAATATGCAAAAACGCTGGCCCTTTGGGATTAAACAGATCGATTGCTCCGAAATGGATCAAAACAGCAGCTCTGCCTACCTGGCGCGACTGCTGAAAGAGAGCTTACAGACACCACTGCCCGCTTGAAGCAGAACAGCAAAATTAGCCGCGCCTATCCATAGGCATATTGCCAAGCCCCCCCTGGCCAAGCAACAAAACCTCAGATGATGTGATACACGGGTGTTGACACTCTACAGCCTTCAGCTGAGCTGTAAAAACCGAGCCGTCAAAGCCCACGAATTTGCACCGTTTGCCCCAAAAAGGCGTGTGAGCCAGGTGCTTAATCCACACAAACCAGGCCCAAATTTACAACACGGACCTTGTGTTTATATTTAGCCTGCTTATCCACGAAGAGTGGCAGAACAAGCACTCCTCGTCTGTACAAACCGGAGGTACTCATGCCCGACACACCAGCCAATATAGTCGAACTCGGCTTTGGCCAAACAGAGCCTTTGACCGTTCGCCTGCATGGCCTGATCCGCAACTATCCCAAAGGGGTCGGCATCATCAAGGAGTTCATTCAAAACTCCGATGATGCGGGTGCCCGTCGCGTTGAGATTATTATGGATTGGAGGAGCCACGACGCCGAGCAGCTACCTGCTCCGGAAATGAAAGAGCTCAACGGACCTGCGCTGCTGGTGTTTAACGATCAAACGTTCACTGACGATGACTTTCGCAGCATCCAAGAGATCGGCCAGAGTGGAAAATCGCGGACCATCGCCAAAACAGGCCGTTTCGGTTTCGGTTTCAACGCCTCCTACAACATCACCGACTACCCCGGCTTTATCAGCGGCGACTCCATCGCTTTTTTTGACCCCCACCAAAACCTGATCCCACAAGCAAAACAGGGCAGCGGCCTGGGTGGACGCTGGAAGCTAACCGAGACATTTTGGCAACAGTACCCCGACCTATTGAGTCCATTTTTTGCCGGCGGCCTCAAGCAGGACGAGACGCAATTTAATGGCACCATTTTTCGCCTGCCGCTGCGTACCGAGAGCCAGGCATCAAACAGCCAGATCTGCAGCGAACCATTCACCGAAGATGATTTTCAGCGCATCCTGCAACAACTGTCGGAATTCGGATCAGAACTGCTGCTATTTCTGAAGCATGTTCTGTTTATTCAGGTCAGCGAAATATCCAGCGACGGCAAAAAAAGAGTCGTTTTGGATCTGAGCACCAATAACTGCGACGAAGTTGTTCGCCATCGCACGCAACTCAACAGCGCTGCGGCAAGCGAATACGATCTGCTGCACAACTTGCGCGGCAGTAATAGCGACAACGCGCCGCAGGTCTCTTACCGCCACGCCATTACCGTCAATAGCGACAAAGGTCAGGAGTACCACTTGTGGCGCATCGTCAACGGGTTTTACAACGATGAACAAGATCGTGTGCTCGATGCGGCCGCCGACATGCTTGTTCACGACGAAAAAGCCGTGCCATGGGTCGGCGCAGCGGCGCGACTAGAACATGACATGGAGACCCACCGCCTAGTGCCCACACCGGTCGAGGGGCGCTTGTACTGCAGCCTCCCTCTTCAGGAGCAGACACGACTTCCGGTACACATTAACGGTTTTTTTGACCTGGATTCATCGCGCCAATCACTCACTGCAGACAGATCACTGGTTGGTAAAGATGCCTGCCGGGTACAGTGGAACGAGCTGCTCATCGAGCACTCGCTGTCCCGCGCCTATGTACACCTACTTGAAGAGCTCACCGCAGACTGCAGCGCCAAAGAGGTTGACGCCTATTACAAGCTATGGCCGAACGCCGATCAGCCCCCTTCTGGACTCCTCGAAAAGCTGCCGTCCTGCGTCTACCAACAAGCCTCAACTAAACAGATCATTCACTCGTGCCGCGAACAGCAACCATGGACAACCATCAGTGCTGTCAGTCTGGCGCCGGAGTCCTGGGAGGCCATACAAGAGCCGCTCATCGCAGATAATATGTTGCTACCACGCCCGGCACTGCCTGCATCTATTATTCACGGCTACGAAAAAGCCGCTGTTAACGTGAACTGGCTCACCCCCGCTGCGGTGCGCGAACAGTTGCGTGTCGATGAAGATATCAACCTGCCTCTCGCAGAGATCACCCGCCCCTGCCTCACCAATCGGGAGTGGCTGGTGCTTTTGCTGCGTTTTTGCATCAGCGACAATCCAGGGCGAGAGATCGAGGGACTACCACTGGCACTATTGGCGGATGGCAAGCTACAC
>JAADGQ010000034.1 GCA_013152295.1 Gammaproteobacteria bacterium
GAGGAGGTCAGCCGCGACAATTTTAGCCGACTGCTTGAACGCTGGCGTGACGAAGCGGGGCGTCCGGGGCTGTGGCAGTGCTCTCTGGCATTTGACTGGTGACGAGTTCGTGAGCCCTTTGTGAACAGATCTCCTCCAACCCAGCCACTCAATTTTTACCTGACGCAACCTCACGACTGCGCCTATCTGCACGATCGCGAAGCGACAACTCTCTTTGCTGATCCCAAAGCTGTGATCGACAGCACGCTCTATGGCCGCTTGCTGGAGCGCGGTTTCCGCCGCAGTGGTGACTACTTCTACCGCCCCCACTGTAGCGCGTGCAGTGATTGTCTCTCGGTACGTTTGGCGGTGAACGACTTTACGGCTAACCGCAGCCAGCGACGCAACTGGCGGGCCAACAGCGATTTGACGGTGACCCCTCACGCCGCCTGCTACAACGAGCAGCACTTTGAACTCTACCGACGTTACATCAACACCTGCCACGCGGGTGGCGGAATGGATAACCCCGACGCCAACAGTTATCGACAATTTCTAACCTGCTCAAGCATCGATAGCGTTTTTTACGAATTTCATGACAATCATCGTCTGGTTGCGGTAGCGGTGATCGACTGCCTCCCCCGGGGCCTCTCTTCCGTTTACACTTTTTTTGATCCCGACCTTAAACAGCGCGGCTTGGGCGTTTACGCCATACTGTGGAGCATCAACGAAACGCGGCGGCGCAATCTGCCCTGGCTCTATCTCGGTTACTGGATCGAAGCATGCGACAGAATGCGTTATAAAAGCCGTTACCAGCCGCTGCAGGCGTACCATGATAGGGGTTGGCGGAATTTTTCAGCGCACTCTTGATCTAAAGCTTGATCTAAAGTTATTTACAATAGATCCGTAGTACATAACGACGCGTAGTGGCAACGGATCGGATCGTAACGGACAAAAAAGCAGCAGTTGCTCGTATGGAAGAGAAGGCAGGACAACAATAAAAAGCCATGAAAAACACAATAGACAGTTGGCGCGATAACTCATACCTGCAAGGCGAAAATGCTGCCTTCATCGAAGAGCTGTACGAACACTATCTGGAGAATCCGGATTCAGTTGACAAACGCTGGCACCACTACTTCGACAGCATTCAGGACGGCAGTCACAAAGATCACCCCCATCGCCAGCAGGGTGAGCAGTTTGTCGGCAGTCGTAGCGCGCCCCCTCGCATGCTGTCAGGCTCAGACAGCGATGCCGTTAGAAAGCAGGGCGCAGTCCACCAACTCATTAACGCTTACCGTTCACGAGGCCATCAACGCGCGGATCTGAACCCGCTCAAACTGCGTAAGCGCCCACGTATTGAGGATCTGAACCCCGAGTTTCACGGCCTCGAAGCGTCAGATATGAATACGCTGTTTAATGTCGGCCTGCCCTGGGTGGCACGTACCGTGCCACTGCATGAAATTATCGACAACCTCAAAAAAGCATACTGCGGCAAGATCGGCAGTGAATACATGCACATTACCGATACCGAGCAGAAGCAGTGGTTGCAGGAGCGCTTGGAGAATGTCGATGCCTATGCCTGTTTCACCAACGCATTTCGGCGACGTATTTTAGAGCGTATTGCCGCTGCAGAGGGGTTGGAAAAATACCTGCACACGCGCTATGTGGGTCAGAAGCGTTTCTCGCTGGAGGGTGGTGACAGCCTGATCGCCGCGCTGGACGAACTGATTCGACGCATGGGAAAAATCAAGGTCGAAGAGGTGGTGATCGGCATGGCCCACCGTGGACGGCTGAACGTATTGATCAACGTGCTGGGCAAATCCCCCGCAGAGCTCTACCTTGAGTTTGAAGGCAAATATAAATTTGACGAACGAGAGGGGTCAGGTGATGTCAAATACCACAAAGGCTTCTCATCCAATATCCGCACACCCAACGGCCCGATGCATCTGGCGCTCAGTTTTAACCCCTCGCATCTGGAGATTATCAACCCGGTCGTAGAGGGCTCAGTGCGCGCCCGTCAACAGCGCCGCAACGATCACACCGGCGATCAGGTAGTGCCGATACTGATTCATGGTGACTCCGCATTCGCCGGGCAAGGCGTGGTGATGGAGACGCTGAACATGTCGCAGGCGCGGGGTTACGCCACGGGCGGCACGGTGCATATCGTCATCAACAACCAGATCGGTTTTACCACCAGCAATCCACTCGACACCCGCTCTACCGTCTACTGCACCGATGTAGCGAAGATGGTGCAGGCGCCGGTTTTTCACGTCAATGGCGATGATCCCGAAGCGGTCATCAGAGCTGCGCGGCTGGCACTCGAATTCCGCATGAAGTTTAAAAAAGATGTGGTGGTGGATATGGTCTGCTATCGCCGTCACGGCCACAATGAAGCCGATGAGCCGGTGATCACCCAGCCGATGATGTACAAAAAAATCAAACAGCAGCCGACCATTTTTCGCCTCTACGCAGACCACCTGATTGCAGAAAAAGTGATCAGCCGCGAAGAGTCCGATGCCGTAATGGCGGACTACCGCCGCTGCCTGGATGAAGGACAGGTTGTAGCGCGTGACATCCTCCCGTTTAAAGATAACGCGATGGTCGACTGGTCACGCTTTAAGCAGCTCGGCTGGCAGCACTACTCCGACACAGCCGTACCCAACGAGATTATCAAAGTACTTTCAGAGCAGCTTAATACGATCCCTGACGGTGTTGAGCTGCATCTGCGCGTGGCGCGAATTCTCGAAAACCGACGCAAGATGGCAGTCGGCGCACTGCCGATCGATTGGGGCTGCGCCGAAACACTGGCTTACGCATCGTTGCTGGTTGAAGGTTATCCGGTGCGTCTCTCTGGCCAGGATTGTGGACGTGGCACCTTCTCGCATCGCCATGCCGTACTGCATAGCCAAAAAGATGGCGAGCCCTATACGCCGCTGCGCCATCTGTCGAGTAATCAAGCACGCTTTATCGTTATCGACTCACTGCTGTCGGAGGTCGCCGTGCTCGGTTTTGAGTACGGCTTTAGCACAACAGACCCGGCAACCCTGGTAATCTGGGAGGGGCAGTTTGGTGATTTTGCCAACGGCGCGCAGGTGGTGATCGATCAGTTCATCAGCTCCGGGGCTTCCAAGTGGTCACGGCTGTGCAACCTGGTCATGTTCCTGCCGCACGGTTATGAGGGACAGGGGCCAGAGCACTCGTCGGCACGTCTGGAGCGTTACCTGCAACTGTGTGCAGAACAAAACATGGTGGTCTGCGTGCCATCGACGCCAGCGCAGATCTTCCATCTGCTCCGGCGTCAGGTGCTGCAACCCTGCCGTAAACCGTTGATCGTGATGACACCCAAAAGCCTGCTGCGTCACAAGCTCGCCGTATCAACGCTGGAAGATCTGTCGCATGGTGAATTTCAGCGGCTGATCCCCGAGGTCGATGATGTGAAACCTGCTGATGTCAGGCGCGTCGTGTTGTGCAGCGGCAAGGTCTATTACGATCTGCTCGATGCGCGCCGCGCCAACAATCTGCATAACGTCGTCGTCATCCGTATTGAACAGCTCTATCCATTTCCTCGTGAACTGTTTAGAGCAGAGCTGAAACGTTATGCGAATGCAACGGAGATCGTATGGTGCCAGGAAGAGCCGCAAAACCAAGGTGCCTGGTATCAGTCTCAACACCACGTGCGCGAAGGCATGGGCGGGCACCAAACACTCTATTACAGGGGGCGAGAAGCATCTGCTTCACCGGCGACCGGCCATTTTACGCTTCATGTAAAACAGCAGGAGTCACTGGTTTATGGTGCGTTGGGTTTATCTCATACTGATGCTCATGTTGATGGTTGATGACCACCGTCACAAAGAAGAAGCCGTTAGTGAATACGGCAAAAAAAGAGAGAAGGAACGATAGATAATGGCTATAGAGATTCGTGTGCCGGTGCTGCCGGAATCAGTTGCCGACGCGACGATTTTAAGTTGGCACAAAGCACCGGGAGACGCCATCGCGCGCGATGAAAATCTGGTCGATATCGAGACAGATAAAGTGGTTCTGGAGGTGCCCGCACCACAAGACGGTATCTTGCAAAGTATCATCAGGCCCGCCGGAGAGACCGTACTGGCCGAAGAGCTCATTGCACTCATCGATGCGCTCGATGGTACTGATACGGCCAGTGATACGAACACCGCCACCACTACCAGCGACGAGAGCAAGGACAATGAAACACGCCCAGAGAGTCAACCAACATCTGACGCTCTGGCATTGAGCCCCGCCGTACGTAAACTGGTGGCTGAGAACGACCTTGACCCTACGCTGATCCACGGCAGTGGCCGCGATGAACGCATTCTCAAAGAGGATGTGTTGAATTACATTAAAAATCGATCAGCGGCACCTGCGACTGCTGCGCCAGCAGCGTCATCTGCCTCACTTGTGGCAAAACCACAAACAGATCAGCCAGCCATAGCACCATCACATGGTGATGCGCGACAGGATAAGCGCGTACCCATGTCACGCCTGCGCAAACGCATCGCCGAGCGCCTAGTCGAGGTGCAGCAGAGCACCGCTATGCTGACCACTTTCAACGAAGTTAACATGCAAGCCGTGATGGATCTGCGCAAACAGTACCGTGACCCGTTTGAAAAAGAGCACGGCATCAAGCTGGGTTTCATGTCTTTTTTTGTCAAAGCGTGTGTCGAAGCACTGAAGCGCTATCCGATTATCAATGCGTCAATGGATGGCGACGATATTCTCTATCACAACTACTACGATATTGGCATCGCTGTCTCATCACCGCGCGGTTTGGTGGTGCCGGTACTGCGCGATGTTGATCAGCTGTCGCTGGCGGGTATCGAAAAAAATATCGCCGACTTTGCCACGCGGGCACGGGAATCCGCTTTGGCGATGGATGATTTAACGGGGGGCACATTCACCATCACCAACGGTGGTGTATTCGGCTCGCTAATGTCTACACCAATATTAAACCCACCACAGAGCGCGATTCTTGGTATGCACACCATTCAGCAGCGCGCCGTGGTTGAAGGCGGCGAGATATGCGCGCGCCCGATGATGTATCTGGCGGTCAGTTATGACCACCGCATTATCGATGGCCGCGACGCCGTACAGTTTTTAGTAGCGATCAAAAATTCCCTGGAAGATCCGGCACGGATGCTGTTAGAGATTTAACGCGCTTGATTTAGGGATTGAAACGACTCACCACAGAGTAAACAGCTCGTATTCAGAGAGGAAAAGAGGCGATGGCGAAATCATACGATGTGGCAATCATCGGCGGTGGTCCCGGTGGTTATGTGGCAGCGATTCGCTGCGCTCAGCTTGGCTTGAATACCGCCTGCATTGATGGCTGGAGCGACGAAAAAGGAAAACCTTCATTGGGTGGCACCTGCCTGAATATCGGCTGCATCCCATCAAAAGCGCTGCTGGAATCTTCAGAGCACTACCATCGCATAAACCACGAATTGGCTGCCCACGGCATTCAAACGCAAAAAGTCAGCATCGATATCGCCACCATGATGCAGCGCAAAGATGAAGTCGTCAAAGGGCTCACCGGCGGCGTTGCCATGCTGCTCAAGGCCAACAAGGTGACGCACATTCATGGCCACGGCTGTCTGCTCGATGGCCGGCAGATTAAAGTAACGCCCGTTGGCAAAGGCAAAAAGAGCGAAACCATTCATGCGCAACACATTATTCTCGCCACTGGCTCCCAGCCGGTAGAGCTGGCCATTGCACCCATCGACAATGCACAGATTGTCGACTCCTCCGGCGCGCTGAAGTTTGCTAGCGTGCCGAAACGACTCGGCATTATTGGCAGTGGCGTCATTGGTCTGGAGCTGGGCAGCGTGTGGCGGCGTTTGGGGTCAGAGGTTGTGATTCTTGAGGCGCAAGAGGAGTTTCTCTCGATGGCTGATCGGGACATTGCCCGCGATGCGCTTAAAGCTTACAGGGGCCAAGGCTTGGATATTCGCATGGGTGCCCGCCTGCTGGCCACCAGCCAGACCAAAAAGCAAGTGACGCTGACCTACTCTGATAGCAACGGCGAACAGCAACTAGAGGTTGACCGCCTGGTGGTTGCAGTGGGTCGGCGTCCGGCAACCGAGGGGTTGTGCGCGGCCGCGTCAGGGCTGTTGATCAACGGCGGTGGTTTCATTCATGTCGACGAACAGTGCGAAACCAACCTGCCGGGTGTCTACGCCATCGGTGATCTCGTGCGCGGCCCGATGCTCGCCCACAAAGCCTCTGAAGAGGGCGTTGCCGTTGCTGAAACGATTGCCGGTGGCAGCGGCCACGTCAACTACGACACCATCCCCTCAGTGATCTACACCAACCCGGAGATCGCCTGGGTGGGGCGCAGCGAAGCTGCTCTTAAAGCGGCAGGAGAAAGCTTCAACGTTGGCACCTTCCCATTCGCAGCCAATGGCCGCGCACGCGCGATGAATAGCACAAAGGGTCAGGTAAAGATTATTGCCCACAGCGAAACGGATCGTATTCTAGGCGTACATATCATCGGCCCCGGTGCCTCCGAGCTGATCGCCGAAGCGGTGCTGGCCATGGAGTTCTCCGCCAGCGCCGAAGATTTGGCACGCACCGTACACGCGCACCCCACACTGTCAGAAGCCGTGCACGAAGCAGCGCTGGCAGTCAGTGGTGCAGCGCTGCATCAGGTTAAGCGGTGAGCGATGCCTTTTCGTCCAGGGCCGTAGGGCGTAGCGTATTGCGCCGAATAAAATAACAAGCCACAACATACATGCCTGGTTATCGATACCCCTATCATTCTGGATGCGCTTTTTTAACGGTCAACCAATTCGGGGTTGAACCAGCATAACTGGTGGGATCGGATTTTGAAAACAAACTCTCGCTTAACGCTCGACTTTCTCGTTTCTCTCGAAAGCAAAGTATTCAATCGGAGCTCTACTTGTCGATTTTTCCCACTCGTTAAGGGTGTGCCCTATTCCAACAATCGCCCCGCCACCTGCGCCACCCGCCTGCCCAGCGCCCGACACAACCGTTGCTCTTCGTCGCTGATCGGCAGCTTGTTATCTGCCCCGGCGACATGGCTGGCGCCGTAGGGGGTGCCGCCGGTGGTGGTGTGCAGCAAGTCGGTTTCGCTGAAGGGCAGGCCGGTAATGAGCATGCCGTGGTGGAGCAGCGGGATCATCATCGACAGCAGGGTGCTCTCCTGGCCACCGTGCATGCTTGAGGTGGAGGTGAACACCCCCGCCGGCTTGCCGATCAGTTTACCGGAGAGCCACAACCCACTGCTGCTATCGAGAAAATATTTCATCGGCGCCGCCATGTTGCCAAAACGGGTGGGACTGCCGAGAACCAGCCCGGCGCAGTCGCGCAAGTCATCCTGGGAGGCATAGGGCGCGCCCTCATCGGGCACGCTGCTGGCGACCGCTTCGCACTCCGTTGACACAGCGGGCACGCTGCGCAGGCGTGCTTCGATGCCATCCACCTCTTCAACGCCACGCGCCACCAACTGTGCCATCTGCGCGACGCTGCCGTGGCGGCTGTAATAGAGTACCAATACATAGCTCATCCTCTTCTCCCCTTCTGTTTGCTGCTATCAGTTGTCGATGCGGGTGCATCGGCTATTGAATCCCGATTGACTGGGGAACGCAACACTCCTTGATTATTCCTTGCCAATCTTTAAGCTAAGCGCCATCTCTAACTCTTGTTCCACATCAGCCATAGCGCGAAACTCTCTCACATGAAAAAACTCAGCCGCGACGCCATCCGCATCAATGTCGGCAGCCAAAACTTTGCCCTTGCTGAAAAGCTCTGCCAACACGGCAACGTGGTCTTTAATGTCTCCCCGGATGAGCGTGTAAACACCGTAAAATTGCACAGCATGGTGATGGCCAGTAACGGTAAACGGCTCTATGTGCAGCAGATCCACATCGTTTGGGATGATGACGGCTGTGTCGATATCGACAGCAAATGCAGCTGTACAACCGCCTTCAATTGCGAACACGTGGCCGCCGTTTGCATGAACTATGCGGGACATGATGTCGCCGACAGCCCACCTGACGCGCAATGCCTTACATGGATCGAACAACTTAGCGATGCCGGCGCTAGCGGGGAGAGCCACGCTTCACCAACAGAGAACGCAGGCAGTACGCGCAACGAGCTGTTAGTCTACCTGCTCAAGCCCTGCAAACAACCGGGGAAGCTTGAGGTGGAGTTGCGCATTGCCCGCCCCCTCAAAAAAGGCGGCCTGGGCAAGGGTCGCGAGATCAACCTGGAGAGACTCACCGCCTACTACACCGCAGCGTGCATTCAAACGATCGATCAAGAGATTGGCAGGCTGCTTGAGGCTAACAATACGCACCACTGGCGAGATATCTCTGTTTACGGCGATATGGGCCTGCTGGCGCTGACCAAGATGGTCAAGACCGGGCGCTGTTACTGGCTCAACAGCAAAAGTACACCCCTTCAGCTCGGCAGCGAGCGCACGCTCACGCTGCAGTGGCAAGCAGATGATCACGACGATGCCACACTCCAGTTGCAGATCGAACCTGCAGCGCTACCACTGCTGACAGAGCCTGCCTACTATCTCGATCCTGACACCGCCTGCATTGGCCCACTGCACGAACTGCCCTACTCCAGCGAACAACTGGAGCAACTGCTCAACGCGCCCACAGTGCCAAAAAAGTTGGTTGACGAGTTCAGTCAACGACTGGCACGCAAGATCCCCAGCGCTATCTTGCAGCCACCAAAGCCCGTTGATGTCGAAGAGATCAGCGCTCAAACACCAACGCCATGCCTGCTTCTTTGTGGCAGAGATGCACCCAACCATCGCTACCATGTTATTCAACTACGCTTCGCCTACGGCGAACATGAAATCTGCTATTTTCCCGAAGAGGAGAATCGTCACTTTACGCGTGGCGATAGCATCGTCAGTCTGTGGCGGGATGTGCAGGCTGAGCAAGCGGCGACTGAGCAGCTGGAGTCACTCGGCTTTAGTGGCCGCATCGATCTCAACGAAGAAGATCTTGTTTTTTTAAGCCTTACTGAGCACGGACGAATGGCTTCTGCCGCACGCTGGCAAAACTTTATATATCAAAGCGTGCCGGAGCTGGAACAACAGGGTTGGCGTATTGAGTATGACGCCAGCTTTGAGATGACCTTTCATGAAGCAGACCAATGGCATGCTCAAATTGACGAGGGCGATGAGAGCGACAGCAGTAACGACTGGTTTGATCTGCGTTTTGATGTCGAAATAAATGATCAACCCGTGGCACTATTGCCGTTGATTTCACAGGTACTTGAGAACTACGATCCCGAGCATCTTCCCGAAATACTCACACTGCATCTCGGCGGCAGTCAATACTTGAATATTGCCAGCGCCCAGCTAAAACCCATCATCGACACACTCTACGAGCTGTACGATAGCGACAGCTTGCAGGATGATGGCTCACTGCGCATGTCGCGTTTTGATGCCGGTCGACTCACCGAGCTGGATGAGCAGGGCACCAACAATCTGCACTGGCGTGGCGGCGAAGCACTGCGCAAATTGGGACAGAAGCTGAAGGATTTTCGGGGCATTAGCACCGTTGAACCGGCGCAAGGTCTTAACGTCACGCTGCGCGAATACCAACAGCAAGGGCTCAATTGGCTGCAGTTTCTGCGTGAATATGGGTTTGCTGGCATTCTTGCCGACGACATGGGACTGGGCAAAACTGTGCAAACACTCGCCCATCTGCTGCTGGAGAAAGAGCAGGGGCGCATGACTAAACCCTGCCTGATTGTGGCGCCAACCAGCTTGATGAGCAACTGGCGACGTGAGACCGAGCAGTTCGCCCCGGCACTAAAAGTACTTATTTTACAGGGGCCGGATCGCCATCAGCATTTTGAGAAGATTACAGAGCACGACCTGATATTGAGCACCTATCCGTTGTTGGTTCGCGATGAAGAGCAACTGTTAGCCCATGACTACCACGCACTGGTGCTCGATGAAGCACAGGTCATTAAAAACCCGAAAGCCAAAGCAGCAAAAGTGATTCGCAAAATCAAAACCGGCCAACGCCTGTGCCTGACCGGCACGCCGATGGAGAACCACCTCGGCGAGCTGTGGGCACTGTTTGATTTTTTGATGCCTGGCTTTCTCGGCGATGCGCGCCAATTCACCACACTGTTTCGCACACCAATCGAAAAGCAGGGTAACGATGAACGACGCCAACGGTTAGTACAGCGTATCGCGCCATTTATGCTGCGCCGTACCAAGGCAGAAGTTGTTAAAGAGCTGCCTGACAAGACCGAAATTCTGCGCACAGTAACACTTGATAAAAAGCAGGCAGCGCTCTACGAAAGTATTCGCATCTCGATGGAAAAAAAGGTTCGCGACGCAATCGCAAGCAAAGGCTTGGCACGCAGCCACATCACCATCCTCGATGCGCTGCTCAAGTTACGCCAGGTCTGCTGCGACCCACGGCTGTTATCGCTGAAACAGGCACGTGCCGTCAAAGAGTCCGCCAAACTTGAGTTATTGATGCAGCTACTGCCGGAGATGGTTGAAGAGGGGCGACGCATTCTGCTCTTTTCACAATTCACCACCATGCTCGGCCATATCGAAACAGAGCTAAAACGTCACAAAATAAGCTATAGCAAGCTCACCGGGCAGACACGCAAGCGCGATGCGGTGATTGAAAAATTCAAATCGGGCGAAGCCGCTGTCTTTTTGATCAGCCTAAAAGCGGGTGGTGTCGGGCTCAATCTGACCGAGGCCGATACCGTGATCCACTATGACCCGTGGTGGAATCCCGCCGCAGAAAACCAGGCCACCGACCGTGCCCATCGCATCGGCCAGGACAAGGCAGTATTCGTCTACAAGCTGGTGACGGAAAACAGCGTCGAAGAGAAGATCGTTGCCATGCAAGAAAGAAAACAGGCGCTCGCCCAAGGCGTCTATAACAAAAACAGACAGGGCGAAGAGAGTAAGCTTAGCGCGAGTGACTTGCAGCAGCTATTCGCCCCGCTATAGGTTTTTGCACAACCCATGGATGGCGGAAAAGCTCGGTGACAACCGTTATTTCTCTGATTTTGCCGCCCGACTCGTTTTAACCCAGCGCCGCAGAAACAAGATTTTATCTCCGGTCTCATGACACTGCGGGCAGGCGAGATGGCAGAGGTAGAGCTCTTTGGGACGTCGCCCACTCTCGAGGAGATCCAACGACATCTGTGACACGGGATACCGGATGGTGCTGACGTTACCGTGATGGAGCTTTGCCCGCACATTAAACGGCGTTGGCAAAAACTCAACACGCCGCGACGGTGAGCGTGTGCTGGCATCCAGCAAGCGGATGATTCGACCGCGCAGCGCGCCTGTTTGTGTCAGCGTCAGCCCCGGCCAGGGCTCTTCGAGCTCGAGCCGCTCAATATCCTGATTCTGCTTCTTAGTGTAGGACTCATAAGCGAGCGGCATGTGAATAAATGTCGGTATCGGCAGAATATGCACGCAGTGATGACTCAGGTCGACATCCTCTCCGTCCCAATCTTGCGGATAACTCTGCGGACAGCCACACTTCAGAGTCATGATCTTTGTTTGTAGATGTTCTTCATAGTAATGAAGATGTTAGTAAAGAATACCCAGAAACCGACGCCCATGACGGTAGAGACCACCGCAATGGTTGGCTTGTAGTAACTGTGCGCAGTCGCCATGCCTTCGCTATCGCCCGCCAACAACAGATTCCCTTCAATGGTTCCGAAAACCATCAGCGTCAAGTAGAAACCGGCCAAGCCGATAGCTGTCCACCAAAACGTGTGGTTGACCAACCGTTGCGAGAAGAGCGGCTGTTTGGAAATTCTGGGCAGCAGATAATAGGTGACCGCCATACAGATGAACACCACACCACCTACAACGTTAATGTGGGCATGAGCCAAAGGGTCAATCATATGGCCGGGACCGCCGTAGGGGCTACCGATGGAGTCTAGCCAGGCGCGAATTGGCGCCTGCACCTGGAGCACGCCGTGCACGGTACCAATAAAAAAGGAGAGCACGGACATAAACAGAAATTTTATGAGACTGCGATCATCAGCTTCTGAAGGAAGCCATTGAGTCTGTTGAGATGACATAGTTGTACTTACCGCTCACAATTCGGGGACTGGGTTCAGCATCACATTCACGCACCGCCGCCATACCACAGCAGGCGCAAAGGTCGCCCAGTCTAGCGGATCACCGATAGTCCCGCAATGCCTCGCCGGAGAGGCTCAGTCATCGCCCAAAGCAGAGAGTTGCTCCGCTTGGTATTCGCTAATAAGAGGGGTGATGACCTGATCAAGGTCGCCTTGAATAATTTCATCAAGTTTATAGATGGTCAGATTAATGCGATGATCGGTCAGACGCCCCTGGGGGAAATTATAGGTGCGGATCCGATCAGAGCGGTCACCACTACCCACTTGCAGGCGCCGCTCCTGAGCCTGCTCCTGAGCCTGCTTCTCCTGCTCTTGGGCGAGCAGTTTGGCGGACAAGAGCGACATGGCACGCGCGCGGTTCTTGTGTTGGGAACGCTCATCCTGACACTCGATGACCATCCCGGTGGGCAGATGAGTGATGCGAATTGCCGAATCGGTTTTGTTGACGTGCTGACCACCGGCACCTGACGCTCTGAAGGTGTCGATTCTGAGATCGGCAGAATTGACCTCAATTTCATCGATCTCTTCCGCTTCGGGCAACACAGCGACAGTACAGGCTGAAGTATGCACGCGGCCCTGGGACTCCGTTGCCGGCACACGCTGAACACGGTGCGCGCCCGACTCAAATTTGAGACGCGAATAGGCTCCTTGTGCGGCAAAGCGCAGCACAACCGCCTTATAACCGCCCAGCTCACCATCGCTTTTGCTGATAATCTCTACCGGCCACTTTTGCGATTCAGCGTAACGGCTATACATACGCATCAGATCGCCGGAAAACAACGCCGCTTCGTCACCACCAGTTCCAGCACGGATCTCCAGAAACACCGCACTGTGGTCATGAGGATCGCTGGGCAACAACATTTTTTTCAGCTCAAGCTCGAACTCTGCTTGCCGTTTCTGAGCGGCGCCAAGCTCCTCATCAGCCATGGCACGCATCTCCGCATCATCTTCGCCGAGCATCTCCCGAGCGGCCACGATATCACCCTGAGTACTTTTGTATTGGTTGAAGCAGCTGACGATGGGCTCAATCTGCGCGTACTCTTTGGATAACGCGCGAAAATTATCCTGATCACCAATAACATCGGGGGCGGCGAGCAGTGCGCTAAGCTCCTCCAGCCGGTCGGAGATCTGTTCCAACTTCTGTTCCAGCGAAGGCTTAAGGGCCATCAGAGGTCGCTGTCTTTAATGTCGAGCAACTCGCGAGAGACCTGTAACAGTTCGGCGTTGCCTTCGTAGCCCGCCTGGCGCATCTGCACACACGGCGCATGAATCAACTTGTTGGTAAGAGTGCGCGCCATCTGCTCAATGAGCGCTTCGGCAGGTGTACCGTTGGCAAGCAACCGCTGCGCTTTGCGCGTCTCTTCATCGCGGATGCGCTGCGCGTTATCGCGGTAAGCCTTAATAGTGGCAACGGCGTCCAGTGAGCGCAGCCAACCCATGAAGTGACTGACCTGGGCCTCGATGATCTCCTCCGCCTGCAGCGCCGCTTCCTGACGGGATTTGACGTTCTCTTCGATAATCTCGTGGAGATCATCGACCGTATAGAGGTAGACATCATCCAGCTCACCAACTTGCGGCTCGATATCACGGGGCACGGCGATATCCACCATCAGCACAGGACGATGTTTGCGCGTTTTGATCGCGCTTTCGACGGCACCTTTGCCGAGAATGGGCAGTTGGCTCGCCGTCGATGAGATAACAATATCCGCTTTGGCCAGGTGTGCGGGGATCTCTGCCAGCGTGATCGCGTATCCACCAAACTCGTTGGCCAGCGCGTGCGCCCGCTCCACCGTACGATTGGCAACAATGATGTTGCCGATACCGTCTTTGTGCAGGTGACGCGCAGCGAGCTCAATGGTCTCGCCCGCGCCGATCAGCAGCGTCGTATGCTCAGAAAAATTGCTGAAGATCTGTTTCGCTAAATTCACTGCCGCGAACGCCACGGAGACCGGACTGGAACCAATAGCTGTATCGGTGCGCACCTGTTTGGCAACAGAAAAAGTGTGCTGGAACAGTCTGCCAAGCAGCGTGCCGATGGAACCACTACGCACTGCGGTGGTATAGGCGGCCTTGAGCTGCCCGAGAATCTGCGGCTCGCCGAGAATCAGTGAGTCGAGGCCACTCGCCACGCGCAACAGATGCTGGACCGCATATTGGTTGGGATGAATATAGATGTAGGGGTTGACCCGGCTGGCATCGATATTGTGGTAGCGGTGAAACCACTCGATGATCGACTGAGCATCCTCTTTTTCGGCACAGCAGACCAGCTCAGTGCGATTGCAGGTTGAGAGTATGGCCGCCTCGCTCACCTCTGGGAAAGCGGTCAACTGGCGCAACGCCGATGGCACGTTCTCCGGAGCAAATGCAATCTGCTCACGTATCTCTACCGGGGCGGTTTTATGGTTTACACCTACAGTTATTAAAGGCACGGTCTCTGCTATGTACTTACTTTTATCTGCTTACTTTTATGTACTTACTTTCTTTAACGACCTGTCGATAACCGATACGAGCTTCAGGGTAAATTGAACTTCAGGTACAATCTTCTTTTCCAACAGGCAGCGCATTAATCAAACGTGCACTGTACGTTACAACGTTACAAGCGGTAGCCATGAAGCCGATCGGGCGGATTTTAACATTATTGTGGGCGGCAGCGTTAGTGACCGGCTGTGCCGGCCAACTACGCCTTGGCGGCTGGGTCGAGGGATCATCAAACGCCTCTGTGGCGACCATTGATAACCGCTACGATCAATCTACCTCGCCTTCGCGCCCGCTCTATCAGCTGATGGTCGCCGAGCTGGCGCTACAGCGTGGACAGATCTCGACAGCGCTCAGCTACTACATGCGCGTGGCACAATCCAGTCGCGACGCACGCATCGCCAAGCGGGCGAGTTATATCGCAATAAGCGCTGGACGCCTGCGCGAGGCATCTCAAACAGCACAGCTATGGGGCGAACTTGAGCCCGACAATCTTGAGGTCATACGTTTTATCGCCGCGCTGTTGATCCGCCAGGGCAAGCTTCGCCAAGCACTCCCGTATCTGCAACAGATTGCATCACTACAATCATACGATCACGCAAAAAGTGGCTACGCCGTTGCCAGCACTCTGCTAAGCAGGGCCGTAGATAAAAAGCAGGCATTTTCCATCATGGGTCAGCTGCTGGTAAATCATAAAGATGACGCCGACACGCTAGCAACCTACAGCCGTTTTGCACTACGCGCAGGGGATTACAAAGCAGCATTATTAAGCGTTGACGAAGCACTTGCCCTCGCTCCGCTACGAACTGATTTGGTGACCATGCGTTCGAACATCCTACAGATGCTGGGCGATACGTCAGCCGCTCGGGACTATCTGCACGACCTGCTGCGCGCTCATCCTGAAAACGTCCAGTACCGACGCCTCTATGCCCGCCTGCTGCTCAATTCAGATGCGTTGAAGCTGGCACTTGATCAGTACAGAATCCTTGAGCAACAGCTCCCCGAAGAGGAGGAGGTGCTGTTCTCTATCGGCTTGTTGCTGTTCGAATTTAAAGAGTATGACGCAGCGCAAGCCTACCTCGAGCGCCTGTCACGACACGGCAGACTGGCCCAGGCTAGCAGCTACTACCTTGGCTGGATTGCCGAGCAGAAAAAAGATACTGATACTGCAATGCAGTACTACGCAGCGGTTACCCGGGGCGGCAATTACATCGCCGCGCAGATCCGTTACGCTGCGCTGCTGAGCGCTCGCGGAGAGTGGCGAGAGATGAGCACACACCTAAGTTCCGTGCGCACCAAAAATGCGGCGGAGAAACAGACCCTCTATCTGGCCGAAGGTGCGCTGCTACTCGACGCCGGGCGCTACGAAGCGGCTTTGAGCATTTACAGCAAGGCGCTGAACGAATTGCCCGGCAATAATGAAGTGCTCTACGCGCGGGCAATGGTCGCAGAAAAGCTGGGTTACCTGGATGTGCTGGAGCAGGACCTGCGCAAAATTCTCAAACAAGATCCGGCAAATGTCGACGCGCTAAACGCGTTGGGTTACACCCTGGCGGACCGCACTAACCGCTACAGCGAGGCACACGACTTTCTCGTCAGTGCACTGCGCATCCAACCAAATAGCTACTACGTCATCGATAGCATGGGCTGGCTACAGTACCGCATGGGTAACTACGATGATGCGCTCAAGTACTTGCGCCGCGCCCTTGAGATCGAAAACGACACCGAGATCAAAGCACACCTCATTGAAGTGCTGTGGGCAATGGGAGAGCAAGAGAAAGCGCGCAGCGAGTGGGCTAAAGCAATTAAGGACACGCCCGACAGCGAAGTGCTGCGCGACGTGATGAGGCAGATCGAAAAGTGATGATGGGCGCCTGGCCCGGCACGACACTGCAAATGATGAAAGCTTTACTCTCCATGGCGCTACTGTTGCTCGCGGCCTGCACCACTACGCCATCTATCAAGCACTCGCCAGAACAGCTGGAAGAGCTATGGCAAGCACACCAGCAGCAACTTAAGCGCATATCCAACTGGGAGATAGACGGCCGTGCCGCTGTGCGCGCCAACAACGATGGCGGGCAGATCAGTCTGAGCTGGCAACAGCAAGCAGACCACTACACTATCGAGCTCAGCGCACCCTTCGGGCAGGGCGTGGTGAAACTAAAGGGCGCGCGCGACGGGGTTGCCGCCTCGTTCCCCGACGAAGAGGAGGTCTACGCCACAGACGTGGCAGCACTACTACACGAACGTCTGGGTTGGCGCGTACCGGTGAATGGCCTGCAGTACTGGGTGCTGGGGTTGCCTGCCCCCGACGCTGCAGCGCAGAGAAAGCTCGATGGCAGCGGCCGCCTCGCCCGTTTGCAACAGTCACAGTGGCGAGTCGATTTTAAGCGCTATACCACGGTCGATGGCTTGTCACTACCGAAGAAAATCACCCTGAACCGCGATGGACTGCGCATCAAACTGATTATCGATCAGTGGCATGTGGCGCGTCGCGCCGACGAGACAGCGCTCCCCGCTACGCCTCCTGCTAGCTGACCCTCTGTCGCTCTGACTCTGCTATAAAATACTCAACACCTGCTCAGGCGGCCGACCGATAGCTGCTTTACCACCACAGACAACGATGGGGCGCTCGATAAGTTGCGGGTGATCAACCATCCCCTGAAGAAGCGCCGCACGGCTCAAAGAAGTAGCGTCAAGGCCAGCCTCTTTGTATGCACTCTCTTTTTTGCGCATCAGTTCGCGCGGCTCCAGCCCCAACATATTCAATAGTTGCTCCAGGGTGGCTACATCGGGAGGCATCTTCAGATATTCGATAATGGTGGGCTCAACACCATTATCACGCAGCAGTTGCAACGTTTGGCGAGACTTGCTGCAGCGAGGATTGTGATAAATCGTTACGGACATCGTGTTCGGCATTCCAAAGATTAGGTGAAATTGGAAGCATATTTTGCCCCAAACCCACGCAGAATAGAACCAACACGTGCATCCGAGCCAACCTCAAGGCGGGGTACTTTCGGTCACTGCTGCCGGTCTGTTTTCTGCAATTGTTTTTTGCAAATAGCTGGATGGTTTTATATAGTTCGCCGTTTACGCGACGCTCTCGTGGAGAGGCTCTTCGTCGGCTTGCTCATTAATTTAAGGCAAGCAGGCCATTTTCGCGGACAAACTTTTGCATCTTTTGCAGCTAGGAAGGGAAGGGGTCGCAATTTTGCCAACACCTAAAATAGAGATCAGTGAACCGATGAGCGAAAATAAAACGGAATCTGTCGCACCCGTGAGGGTTCGCTGTTCAGCGTGTGGATACGAGGGTGATCAGCCACGAAAAGGTAATGAGAGACTCAAATTTCTTGTTCTTGTCGGTATATTGATCGGCGCGCTATTTTTTCTGCCACTAGTCATTGTCGGCTTGGTCTATATGCTGTGGATGGTTGGCCTTCCTCCCAGGGATCGTTGCCCTGAATGCAAAGAGCGTGCGTTGGTGGTGATCGCCAATGAAACCCGCCCAGATGACAAAAATGTGCCTGACAACGACGATAGTGGCACGGAGCAAGAGTAACCCGCCTTCGCCAGAACACACCTGGCAGGCACTGACATGATACAATCCGCAGCCGTGCTTGGAACGCCGCTATCGCGCAGCAGTCTATGTTTTGAGTATTGACCCAATTTTTCAGTAGCCATCGCCACTTACCCTTTAGCTTTTTATCAAGCGCGAGCCGAGTTAAGTGAGCGCCACAATGACCCCTAAACGCTCCAATCGGAGCAGGTAGAACATCGGAGAGAGAGAACAGATGAGTCACGATAGCCCCGCTCACCGGCTGACACAGCTCAAGGTGCTGGAGAACGAATCGATCCACATTATGCGCGAAGTCGTCGCCGAATTTCGCAATCCGGTGATGCTTTACTCCATTGGCAAAGACTCCAGCGTGATGCTGCATCTTGCGCGCAAAGCATTTTATCCTGACAAAATACCATTTTCGCTGCTGCATGTGGATACCGGCTACAAGTTCAAAGAGATGATCGAGTTTCGCGACCAATACACCAAAGAGATTGGTGCCAAACTGATCGTTCACCGCAACGAAGCAGCCATCGCTCGCGACATGAACCCCAATCAACACGGCGTTGCGCGCTGTTGTGGCGCACTAAAGACTGAAGCATTGCTGGAGGCTTTGGCTGCAGGTGGCTATGACGCCGCATTTGGTGGTGCCCGGCGCGATGAAGAGCGCTCACGCGCCAAAGAGCGAGTCTTCTCCATTCGTGACAATTTTGGCCAGTGGGATCCTAAAAACCAACGCCCGGAACTGTGGGATATCTACAACAGCCGCATTCATGACGGTGAGTCGGTACGCGTGTTCCCCATATCCAACTGGACTGAAATGGATGTGTGGATGTATATCCGCGAAGAGAACATCCCCATCGTACCGCTCTACTACGCAGCGCAGCGGCCAATGGTTGAGCGCGGCCCACATCTGATCCCTGCCGATGAGACACAACATCTGCTAGAAGGCGAAAAGCCGAAGATGGTGATGTCACGCTTCCGCACGCTGGGCTGCAGCCCTTGCACCGGAGCGGTGCGCTCCAGCGCGACAACCATTGACGAGATTATTATTGAAGCCGCTGCGGCGACACGCAGCGAACGTGAAACGCGCATCATCGACCACGGCTCCAACTCCATGGAAGATAAAAAGCGCGAAGGGTACTTCTAACATGACAATTAAAAATGACGATATGGAACTGCTGCGCCTTGTAACCGTCGGCAGTGTTGACGACGGAAAATCGACGCTGATCGGTCGCCTGCTAGTCGATACCAAAGGCGCATTCGAAGACCAGCTGATGGCCGTGCGCAAAAATAACGACAACGTCAACGAAGGTGACGTCGTGGAGGGCAAGGATATCGATCTGGCGCGCCTCACCGACGGCCTGCAAGCCGAGCGCGAGCAGGGCATCACCATCGACGTTGCCTATCGCTACTTCTCAACACCCAAGCGCAAGTTCATCATGGCCGACTGCCCCGGTCACGAACAGTACACGCGCAACATGGTCACCGGTGCCAGCACCGCGAGCGCGGCAATCATACTGGTCGATGCGCGCAAAGGGGTACTAACCCAATCACGCCGTCATACCCACATCATCGGCCTGCTTGGCTTATCGCACCTGATTGTTGCGGTGAACAAAATGGACTTAGTGGATTACGCTGAAGAGGTTTTTGAGCGCATCAAAGCAGAGCTGTCCGACTTTTGCGCCCAGCAAAATATTCACGACCTGATCTGCATCCCCATCTCGGCACTGGAGGGCGACATGGTAGTGGAGCGCGGCGATAAAATGCCGTGGTACAAAGGGCACACCGTGCTTGAAACGCTGGAGTCTCTGGAGGTATCGGATCAGATCGATACACGAAGCTTCCGCTTCCCCGTGCAGTATGTGAACCGCCCACAGAGCGATGAGCTGCATGATTTTCGCGGCTACGCAGGCCGCGTGGTTTCAGGCACCGTGAAAACAGGGGATGAGGTGCAAGTTCTACCCTCAGGTCACACCACACGCATCAAGGAGATCGTCACATTTGACGGCAACCTGGCAGAGGCCTTCGCGCCACAAAGCGTCACATTGACGCTGGAGGATGAGATCGATATTTCGCGTGGCAACATGATTGTGCACAGCGATCAGCTGCCCACAACCGCCGATGAATTTGCAGCAACAATCTGCTGGATGGGTGACGAACCACTCTCACTACGCAAAAAATATTTCATCAAACAGACCACCAATACCGTGAGAGCCGTGGTCACGGAGATCTGCTACCGCACAGACACCAACACCCTGGAACATCTGACAGATATCGACCAGCTGTCGATGAACGAAATTGGCAAAATAAAGCTCAAACTGCTGAGCCCACTCACCTATGACAGCTATGCAGATAACCACGCGACCGGCAGCTTCATCATCATTGACGCCTTCACCAACAACACGGTGGCAGCTGGAATGATCGCCAAATCCTGAAGTGTTGACGGCTGAAAAGCAGAGCTAGAGGAACCACGGTCGGTGGTGAACCCTTGCCGGGCGACCCCATCATGAGACGCTATATCAGGCACCCCTCAGACATCCCGATCTACGTCTGCCTTGAGCCGACGGAGGTCGGGAAACCGCAGCCCCTCAACAACATCAGCGAGGGCGGGCTCTCTTTCAGCTCAGAAGTCCGCATCGCCAGAAACACCGTAATCAAACTGGCCATCATTTTGACTAATCCACCCTTTCACATACAGGGCAAAGTGTCGTGGTGCCGAGCGCGCGGCGACCACTACGATGTCGGGGTGGAGTTCGCCGACGCGGATGACCTGTTCAAAGCGCGCATGGTTGAGCAGGTGTGCTATATCGAGCACTATAAAAATGAGATCAATGATAACGGCGAGAGAGTCATCGATAGCGAACAGGCCGCTGCGGAGTGGATCGCCAAATACGCGACCAAGTTTCCCAAGCTATGATGCCTGTTAAGCTCTGTTCTTTTGGCCAGCTCACAGGCTGCTAAAATCGCCCGCCAAACGCGGGCTTTTTTTCGCCCGCAGCTCCACCGACGTGATATTGCTACGCAGACCAAACCGTGCTTGATGATGAACTAAAACACCGCATTCAGCGTGCTTACCGCAGCTTTCTTGAAGGCAAGGGAGTACATGCGCGCTACAGTCAGCGCCAGATGATCGCGGACATCGCCAAAACGCTGGCGGGCATCGCGTCAGATGACGACGGTGCGCGTACGGGCGGCAAACACGTCTGCGTTATCGAAGCGGGCACCGGCACCGGAAAAACCGTCGCCTATGCACTCGCGGCCATCCCTGTTGCGCAAGCGCTGGAGAAGACGCTGGTGATCTCCACCGCCACAGTCGCGCTACAAGAGCAGCTGATCTACCGCGACCTGCCCGATATCCTGCATCACAGCGGTCTCGAATTTACCTTTGCTCTGGCCAAGGGGCGCGGCCGCTATCTCTGCTCACACAAGCTGGACAACCACATCTCAGGGCAACAGAGCGGTGTCACCTTATCATTATGGGAGGATGAACAGGCGCAACAGGATGAGATGACCCTCCAGCTCTACCGCGAGCTGCATAGCGCTTACAGCAAGAGCGAGTGGGACGGTGACCGCGACAACTGG
>JAADGQ010000176.1 GCA_013152295.1 Gammaproteobacteria bacterium
GGTCTCAATTTGGCATTGAACGACGGAAAAACGTTATGACTTATATCACGGTGGAGAACTGTGTCGGCGCGACTCCTCTGGTCAAGTTGCAGCGCCTGCCCGGCACCAGCAGCAATACAATTTTGGTCAAGCTTGAGGGGAATAATCCAGCCGGTTCGGTTAAAGATCGGCCTGCGCTGAGCATGATCAGCCGCGCTGAAGCGCGTGGTGAGATACAGCCTGGCGCGACCCTGATTGAAGCGACCAGCGGTAACACTGGCATTGCACTGGCGATGGCCGCTGCGGCCAGAGGTTATCGCATGGTGTTGGTGATGCCTGAACATATGAGTGTGGAGCGGCGCGCGATCATGAGTGCTTTTGGTGCGGAGATTATCCTGACACCAAAAGCAGGCGGTATGGAGGCTGCTATCGATCTGGCTCAAGCGATGGCGGTTAAAGGTGAGGGCAAGGTGCTGAATCAGTTCGCTAATCCCGACAATCCGCTGGCGCACTACGAGGGTACGGCACCTGAGATCTGGAGCGCTACCGAGGGAAAAATGACTCACTTTGTCAGCTCGATGGGCACCACCGGCACCATCATGGGCTGCTCCCGTTATTTTAAGGAGCAGAGCAGCGCGGTGGAGATAGTTGGTGTGCAGCCTAAAGACGGCGCCAGCATCCCCGGCATCCGCCGCTGGCCCAAGGCGTATCTGCCGAAAATTTACGATGCGCGCCGCGTAGATCGCATCATCGATGTGGGTCAGCAAGCGGCTGAGTTTACGACACGCGAGCTGGCGCGTCGGGAGGGGCTGTTTACCGGCATCTCGTCCGGTGGCGCGGTGAGTGCCGCTCTGAGTTTGAGCGACGAGCTGGAGAACGCAGTGATTGTGGTGATCATCTGTGATCGTGGTGATCGTTATCTCTCTACCGGCGTGTTTCCCGACGTAGCGCGTGTGGTCGGCAACAGCGGCTCAGGGGCACCCTCATGAGTAGGCGCAGAGGGCGGAGAAGGCAGCCGCTGCCGACGGACCCTGTTCGTGCGGTGATCGATGACCTTACGCAGGATGGCCGTGGTGTGGCCCATGTCGATGGCAAAGCGACTTTTATTGATGGGGCACTGCCAGGCGAAACGGTGGCGTTTGTATATACGGCTCTCAGTCGCAGCTATGACGAGGGCCGGGTCGTCGAGGTTATCAATGCCTCGGATGATCGGGTCGAGCCGCACTGCCCACACTTTGCGATCTGTGGTGGCTGCAGTTTGCAGCACCTCAGGGCGGAGCAGCAGATTGCGCTGAAACAGAAAGCTCTGCTCGACAGTTTCGAGCGTATCGGCAATGTTGCACCGCAGCAGGTTCTGGCGCCATTGAGAGGGCCACACAGCGGCTACCGGCGCAAGGCGCGTCTTGGCGTCAAATATGTGCATAAAAAAGAGGCGCTGCTGCTTGGTTTTCGCGAAAAGCGTAGCTCACTGCTGGCCGAGTTGGATCAGTGCGACATTCTGCACCCTCAAGTGGGCCATCGGTTTGATAAGTTAAAGGCGTTGATCGCTGGTTTGACCCTCTACGAGCGCATCCCGCAGATAGAGGTGGCGGTGGGTGACGATGTGACCGCATTGGTCTTCCGCCATCTCGAACCACTCCATGACGATGATTTGGCGCAGCTACGTGATTTTGGTGAGCGCGAGGGGATGGAGATCTATCTGCAGCCGAAGGGGCCGGACACGGTGACATTGTTGTGGCCAGAGAAAACGCGGCTCAGCTACCGACTGGATGAGTATGGGCTTGAGTTTCGAATTCGGCCGCTGGACTTTATTCAGGTCAACGCTGAACTCAATCACAAGATGATTGCGCACGCCCTGGCGCTTCTTGATCCACAGCCGGATGAGCGCATCCTTGATCTGTTCTGTGGCTTGGGTAATTTTTCACTGCCGTTGGCGCGCAGCGCTGCCCAGGTGGTTGGGGTCGAGGGCAGTGCGGCGCTGGTGGCTCGGGCGCGCGAGTGTGCTGCTCATAACGGCATTGATAACGTTGAGTTCCATGCCGCTGACCTGAGCCTTGATCCATCGCAGGCCAGTTGGTTTGGCGGTGGGTTCGATAAAATACTATTAGATCCGCCGCGCGCAGGTGCGCTGGATATTATCCAGCACCTATCTATTTTCAAGGCATCGCGGATTGTTTACGTTTCGTGCAATCCTGCTACATTGGCCCGTGATGCTTCCGATATTGTGAACAAGCACGGCTACCGGCTGGTGAGTGCGGGGGTGATGGATATGTTTCCCCATACTAACCATGTGGAATCTATCGCGCTGTTTGAAAAAGAGTGAAAAAAGAGCGTAGCTTCAAAAAATTGTCGTTATTTGGCTACAGGGGCGGCCAAACTGCAGTTGGTGTACCATGGCCGCTCTCTTTGGATTAAGCAGAAGGTTTGTGATAAGTGAAAACGAATGAAAGTGAATTGACGGCTATTGCGGATATATTGCGCACCCAGGGCAAGGTGAAACTTTATACAGCAATTCCCGTCATTTTTTTGTTGATACTTTACTTTTTTAGCTTCGCCACGTTATTGGATAAAGCGCCGTTACTATTTTTTATGATTGAGATGGTAACTGGTGTTATTTTTGTCTTTGTGTTGATTTTTTTGAACAAGCTTTCGTTTAAATGGACGCTCAGGAAGTATCGCCACCGCGAGCCCCACGGCAACATCATTGTTTATATGACGGCGGATGATGTGGATAAAAAACCAGAAAGGCTGATGGTTACGATCGATAAATTAAGAGCAGGGCAGCAGGGCTAATGGATGCAGGCGGTAGTCAGTGCTAACTGTGATCGAGTAAGGATTTTTTTCGATGATTGCAAAGTGGATGTGCGAAAAATTTTTGCTGTTGGTCGTTTTGTGCGGCCTTTTTTTAGCGAACGCGAGCTTCGTGGTTCAAGCTGTGGCGGGTGATAAGGGTAAGGTCGAAGAGTGTGTGCCGCCATCGCAGTGGATGGATCCGGCGGACAAAAAAATCATCGATCCCAGTGGCTTTCTTCGCAACGCGGCTCAGCAGCAAGTGGTACTGCTCGGAGAGCATCATGATCAGGCCGAACACCACCGTTGGCAGTTGCAGACTCTGGCAGCCCTGCATACACTGCACCCCAATATGGGCATCGGTTTTGAGATGTTTTCGCGACGTGTACAGCCAGTGTTGGACCGCTGGGTCGTAGGGGAGCTGTCCGAAGAGGATTTTTTGCAGCAGAGCGAGTGGAAAAAACAGTGGAACTTTGCCCCTGCTCTGTATATGCCGCTGTTTCACTTTGCGCGCATGAATCACGTGCCTATCTATGCGCTGAATGTTGAGCGCTCACTTATACAGAAGGTTGGCAAGGAGGGATGGGGTGCTGTGCCTGAAGCGGAGCGGGAGGGCGTGACGGATCCAGCACCGCCCAGCGAGGAGTACGTGCAGCTGCTAGCCTCCGTCTACAGCCAGCACGGCCATGCTAAAGATGGAGAGAGCGAACGCACCGAAAAAGAGGTGATGGATGACCCGGCATTCAGGCGTTTTACCCAAGGGCAAACCTTGTGGGATGCTGCGATGGCACAGGGTCTATCTGCACAGCTTGCTCGCGACGACAAGCGGTTGATGGTTGGTATAGTGGGTAGTGGGCATATTGTGAACGGTTTTGGTATCCCCGAGCAGTTGGCCGCACAGGGTATTGAAAAAGTGGTGACGATGGTAGCTTGGCACTCTGACTATACCTGTGAGGCGTTGCAGCCAGGTTTTGCTGATGTGGTTGTGGGTATGGTGCAGAGCGCCGAGCAGCCTGATGAGGCCAAGCCGAGGTTGGGTGTCTATCTGGAAGCTCACGCTAAAGGTGTGCGCATTGCGAAAGTTATCGATGGCAGCGTGGCTCAGGTGAGCGGTCTGCGCCAGGGTGATATTGTGATAAAAATTGCCGGGCGTGCCGCGAAACAGGTTGATGATGTTATCGCTGCGGTAAAAAATATGCTCCCCGGCACTTGGTTGCCGATGACTGTTATGCGGGCGGAGCGGTCGCTCGAGGTCGTTGCCAAGTTTCCAGCTCAACCGTGAGTCACGCCCCGCCCCGCCCCTCCTTTATTTGTGCTCTGCTGCTCTTTGTAAATGCACTCCCGAGAGAGTGTAAAAGAAACGGCAATAAAGTGTGGCTCAGTCCTAAGAATTTGCTAACGATGACCGTTACCCTGAGTCAGGGGCTATTCTCTTCAAAAAACGGCAGTGGGCGCTCGTGACGCTCGTCGGCATGGTGGTATGTTATGAAGTTACGTGTGTTGGGCTGCAGTGGGGGCATCGGAGCCGGGCTGAGGTCCACTTCATTCTTGGTGGATGATGATATTCTCATCGACGCAGGGACGGGTGTTGGCGATCTGACCCTGGATGAGATGACAAAGATACGCCATATTTTTCTGACCCATTCTCACCTGGATCACGTGGGTTGTCTGCCTCTGCTCGTTGACAGTATATTTGATCGCATTGAGATTCCTATTGTTGTGCATGCGCAACGGAATACGATCAAAGCGCTACAAGATCACGTATTTAACTGGATCATGTGGCCTAATTTCCCTGAGCTGCCCTACCCTGATTACCCGGTGATGCGATACGAGCCGATGGAGGCCGGTGAGGTTCGTACCATCGGTGGTAGAGCCTTCGAGATGATCCCGGTGAACCATATCGTGCCGACTGTGGGGTATCGTGTCGAGTGCGATGGAAAGGCTTTTGCATATAGTGGTGATACGACAACCAATGATACCTTTTGGGACATATTGAATGCCCGTGAAGCGCTGGATGTGCTGATTGTTGAAACAGCTTTTTCCAGGGCGGACGAGCGGCTAAGTCGCTTGGCTCGCCACTACTGTTCCACTAGTTTGGCTGCGGACATAAAGAAGCTTCGGCACCAACCGGCGGTCTATTTGACACACCGCAAGCCTGGTGCCGAGGATGTGATTTTGGCGGAGTGTCGTGAAGCGATTAAGGGGCACGACCTTAAGCAATTAAGCGAAGGCACGCTTTTTCAATTCTAATTTTCTGCCACTATTGGCAGCATCTGCGCTTGTTCCAAGCAGGTAGGCGTCGTTCGCCATCCCAAGAGTTTGCCTGAAATCAGCGCGAACCATTATAATGTACGCCATCCCACAGTAGTCATGGATGCTCATCTGTAGTGCCCTTGTGTTAAGTATTAGTTTCAAGTGGCTCGTCATGCGAGGAGGTGTTCCGCCTCCGTCTCCAGAAACTTCGTTGTAACCAGAGTAAGACTGTCCTTATGAGTGGCGTACGTTTTTTTCATTGCCAGCAGAGAAAAGTTGTAGAGTTGTAGGGAAAACATAGCTAGGGCGGTGCACTTTAATGGCTTGATAGAGGATGTTAGGCAGATTAAACTGAATCACCTAATGGAAGCCGGTGTGCGAAATAACGTTAGCTGTTTGTGTATGGAGTTGCTTGACAGTCAGTTGTTTTTTTGATGATTGAGAGAAGATATTCTTAGTAATGAAAGACGGATTAAAAAATTCACAGGATGATGGGTTAGCTATTCAGGAGGCGCAACCCAAGTTGAAAAGGCCACCGTTATATAAAGTGGTATTACTCAACGATGACTACACACCAATGGATTTTGTTGTTCATGTTTTAGAAAATTTTTTTTTCATGAGTCGGGAAAAAGCAACAGCAATTATGCTTAAAGTCCATTCTGACGGAGTGGGTTTGTGCGGTGTGTTCTCCCGTGATGTTGCTGAAACAAAAGTGGCTCAGGTCAATCGTTTTTCTCGCGAAAACCAGCACCCGTTGCAGTGTGCGATGGAGAAGAGCGACACATAACTATTAATCGAGGTGGTTGGATATGTTGAGCAAAGAGTTAGAGTTTACGCTTAATGTTGCTTTTCAAGAGGCACGCGAGGCGCGCCAGGAGTTCATGACCGTTGAGCATCTGCTTTTGGCTCTGCTTGATAATCCAGCGGTTGCGGCAATATTAACCGCTTGCAATGCGAACCTTGATGCGCTGAAGAGGGATCTTGCTACGTTTCTTGGGGAGAGCTCTCCCCAGCTTGCTGCCGATGTGGACAAAGAGACCCAGCCTACTCTGGGGTTTCAGCGGGTGTTGCAGCGTGCTGTTTTTCATGTGCAGTCTGCGGGAAAAAAAGAGGTGACCAGTACCAATGTCTTGGTTGCCGTGTTTGGTGAGCAGGATTCTCAGGCAGTCTACTTTCTTAATAAACAGGATATAACCCGTCTTGACATCGTTAATTATATCTCCCATGGGATATCCAAGGTTCACGGCGAGGGGCGCGTTGATGATACGGCTCTTCCCCCCTCTGCTGACGAGATTACGGATACGTCAACTGGTGCCAATGAGCCGCTGGAGCTCTACGCGGTCAATCTCAATAAATTAGCACTGCAGGGTAAAATCGACCCGCTGATCGGCAGAAAAAAAGAGATTCGTCGCACGATTCAGACACTGTGTCGTCGGCGTAAAAATAATCCGTTATTGGTTGGTGAGGCAGGTGTTGGAAAAACAGCGATTGCCGAGGGGTTGGCGAGGCTGATTGTCGATGGTGAAGTACCAGCTGTCCTCGAAGGTGCGACGATTTATACATTAGACCTCGGTGCCTTGTTGGCAGGTACCAAGTATCGGGGTGACTTTGAAAAGCGCCTTAAAGCCGTGCTGGCCCAGCTGCGTAAAGAGGAGGGTGCGGTTCTTTTTATCGATGAAATCCACACAATTATTGGCGCGGGTTCGGCATCCGGCGGGGTGATGGATGCATCCAATTTAATAAAACCCGTGCTCGCCAACGGTGAGCTGAAGTGTATCGGTTCCACCACTTATCAAGAATATCGTGGTATTTTTGAAAAAGATCGAGCATTGGCGCGGCGCTTTCAGAAGATCGATGTTAACGAGCCGTCGGTTGATGAAACCGTGCGTATTCTGCAAGGGTTGAAGGAGCGCTATGAGGCCCATCATGAGGTTAAATATACGCAGCAGGCGCTGAAAGTTGCGGCTGAGTTGGCCGGCCGCTATATCAATGATCGCCACCTGCCCGACAAAGCGATCGACGTTATTGATGAAGCGGGCGCCGACCAGCGCTTGCAGCCCGTCTCTAAACGGAAGAAAACGATTGGTGTGCAGCAGATCGAAACGATTGTCGCGAAGATTGCGCGGATCCCATCCAAGAGCGTTTCCGGCTCCGAGCGGGAGCGCCTTGGTCGCTTGAATGATGACCTGAAAATGGTTGTTTTTGGTCAGGATGAGGCGATCGATGCGTTAGTGGCGGCGATCAGGATGTCTCGTTCTGGGCTGGGGGATTCGCGTAAACCTGTCGGGTCGTTCCTCTTCTCCGGGCCGACGGGCGTAGGAAAAACCGAGGTGACACAACAGCTTTCCCACTTTATGGGGATGGAGTTGATACGCTTCGATATGTCTGAGTACATGGAGCGGCACACCGTTTCACGGCTGATTGGAGCCCCCCCTGGGTATGTTGGTTATGATCAGGGAGGCCTGTTGACAGAGGCGATTAACAAAACCCCTCATGCCGTGCTGTTGCTCGATGAAGTTGAAAAAGCACATCCCGATGTATTTAATCTACTACTGCAGGTGATGGATCACGGTACGCTAACGGATAACAATGGGCGTAAAGCGGATTTCCGCAACGTGATCATTGTGATGACCAGCAATGCAGGTGCGGAGCAGATGAGCCGTGCCTCCATCGGTTTTTCCGAGCAGGATCATTCAAGTGACGGCATGGCAGCGATTAAGCGCGCTTTTAGCCCCGAATTTCGTAATCGTCTGGATGCCATTATTCAGTTTGCTCCGCTGGGCAGGGAGAGTATCTCCCACGTTGTTGATAAGTTCATCATCGAGCTTGAAGCGCATCTTGAGGATAAAAATGTCACTATTGATTTTACCAGTGGTGCGCGTGAATGGTTGGCAGAGAAGGGTTACGACCCGGTGATGGGTGCCCGGCCAATGGCGCGCCTTATTCAGGAGCATGTTAAAAAACCATTGGCCGAAGAGCTGCTATTTGGTCGTCTGGAGCAGGGTGGACGCGCGATTATACGTGTCGATGGAGACGATCTGACGGTTGATGTTGAAGAGGTTGCTGAGGCTTAAGGCTTAACTCAAAGGAGTGAACAGTCGTCAGTTGCCGCTTGGTGTGGGCTAGCGTGCGCGATAAGTGATGCGGCCCTTGCTGAGATCGTAGGGTGTTAGCTGTACGGTGACTTTGTCGCCGGTTAGTATACGGATGTAGTGTTTGCGCATTTTTCCAGATATGTGTGCTGTAACGACGTGACCGTTCTCTAACTCAACGCGAAACATTGCGTTGGGAAGGGTTTCTGTCACGGTTCCTTCCATTTCTATATGTTCTTCTTTTGCCATCGATTCCCGATTCTCCCAAGTTGCCACGAGTAAAAGCGCAGTATAGTGCCTGATTTATACGGATATATCAAAACGGATTAGCTCAAGTTAGCCAGCGTATCTTCGCGCGCGGTTGTTTAATGGTTAATGGTAGTTGTCAGCTCAGGCTTGCCATACATCAGGAAAATATGGTGGAAGTGGTTTCATCTCGTTAGTTTTATAACATATTGATGTGCATTGAAAAAAAAGGCTGTTTATAAATAATATTGGTACGGATGTCATGGACATGACATAGGCTTGACTATAATATGGCGATCCGGTCGGCGAGGATGTCAAGTGAATATCAAACTGTTTGCAGTCTTTGTGGTAGGAAAGAATTTTGACAGGAAATAAAAAGAAGATCGCGATTGTTGGTATGGCTTTCCGCTTGCCGGGAGGGCTTAGCAATTCAGAGCAGTTTTGGAGCGCTCTTAGCGAGGGAGCGGATCTTGTCACAGAGATCCCTGAAAATCGTTGGGCGACAGATGCCTACCACCATCCCAAGCGCACTGAGCCGGGTAAAAGCTACACATGGTCGGCTGGGGTGATACCTGGAATAGATGAGTTCGATGCGGAATTTTTTGGTATCTCTCCTCGTGAGGCCCGGCAGATGGACCCCCAACAACGCCTGTTGTTGGAGCTGACCTGGGAGGCGTTAGAGAACGGTGGTCAGGCACCAGAAAAATTAGCAGGGTCAGGTTGTGCTGTCTATGTGGGCATAGCCAGTAGCGACTACGCTTACCGCCGCATTGACGATTTTAGTTCGGCGGACGCTTATACGATGACGGGCAACACTGGCAGCGTTGCCTCCAATCGAATCTCTTACGCTTTTGATCTGCGTGGCCCTAGCATGTCGCTGGATACTGCGTGTTCCTCCTCCTTTGTAGCGCTTCACCAGGCCTGCAAAAGCATCTTGGACGGCGAGGCTCCAATGGCCATTGCCGGTGGGGTGAACATGCTATTGCACCCCTTCGCTTTTGTCGGTTTCTCCAAGGCGTCGATGTTGTCTCCGAGTGGGCGATGCAGAAGTTTTGATGCGAGTGGTGATGGTTATGTTCGCGCTGAAGGCAGTGCTGTTCTCTTTTTAAAACCGTTGGAGCAGGCAGAAGCAGACGGTGATCCGATCCATGCGGTGATCACCGCCTCAGGCGTGAACTGTGATGGCCGCACAAAAGGGATCTCAATGCCCAGCCCCGAAAGGCAGGGTGCGTTGTTGCGCTCGATCTATCATGCACAGGGTATTGACCCTGATAAAATTGCCTATTTTGAGGCACATGGTACAGGGACGGCAGTGGGGGACCCCATCGAAACGCTGGCGATCGGTCAGGCGCTTGGCGTTGAGCGCGCAGACGACAATCCACTATTGATTGGTTCGGTAAAGAGTAACCTTGGTCATCTCGAAACGGCTTCCGGTATGGCGGGGTTGGTCAAGGTTGTACATTGCTTGAAAAACAGAGCGATTCCACCTTCAATCCACTTTAACAAGCCAAACCCTAATATTGACTTTAAGGGGTTGAACCTCAAAGTTGTTACGCAATACACCCCCGTGCCCAAGAGTGATACGCCTCTTTTGATGGGGGTGAACTCATTCGGTTTCGGCGGAGCAAATGCCCACGTGTTGCTGGAGGAGTACCTGCCTCCTATGTGCGAGGCTCTGTCTTGCGCGGATGATAATGAACTGCCTCCGCTGCTACTCTCCGCGCGGAGCGAAGAAGCGCTGCAGCAGTTGGCGGGCGCCTACCTTGATCAGTTAAGCCAGTCTGACCCTCCTCACTATTATGACCTTGCCTACACCGCGGCTTTTCGTCGGCAGCGGCTGAGTCATGGGTTGGCGCTGTTTGGGCGCGATAAAGAGACACTTGTTGAGTTGCTGAAAGCGGTTAGCGAGGGCGAGCTTCCGCCGGGAAGTGTCAAGGCGGAGAGGTTGGATGGCCCGGTGAAGGTTGCCTTGGTGTTCTCCGGCAATGGCTCCCAGTGGTTGGGTATGGGACATCAGCTGCTGGAGCAGGAGCCGCTATTCAAGCAGGCTATTGAAGAGGTTGCGGCGCTGCTGGATCCGCATGTGGACTATTCGCTGATCGACGAATTTTTGGCTGATCCGGAAGCCTCCAAGATGCATCTCACTGAGGTGGCACAGCCCGCACTGTTTGCACTTCAGGTGGGCTTGATGCGTATTTTGTGGTCCAAGGGGCTCAAGGCCGAAGCGGCTTTTGGCCACAGTGTGGGCGAAATTACCGCGGCATGGGCGACCGGAGCGCTCTCTTTGGAGCAGGCGGTGAGAGTCATCCACGAGCGCAGCGCAGCTCAAGGTCTGACCCGTGGAACGGGGCGCATGGCCGCTGTGGGGCTTGGTGCTGAAAAAATGGAGACGTTATTGGAGGAGCTTGGATTTAGTGGCGCAGTGGAAATCGCCGCCATCAATAGTCCGACCTCAATAACGCTATCGGGTTCGCTCTCTGTGTTGGAGGAGCTTGAGGGCTATTTTGAGGATCAGGGCACTTTCTTCAGGTTGCTGGATCTGCAGTACGCATTTCACAGCCGCTTTATGGAGTCGATTCGGGACAGGCTTGTCACCTCGCTAGAGGGGCTCTCTCCCGCTTCGGGTCACATGCGCTACATCTCAACGGTGACAGGTTCAGCGCTGGATGGCTCTGCCTTGGATGCCGAGTATTGGTGGGACAACATCCGTGAGCCGGTACAGTTTGGCAAGGCTGTTGAGACGTTGATTGATGACGGGGTCCAGCTCTTTTTAGAGATCGGTCCGCACCCGATTATGCAGCGCTACCTTAACGACTGCCTCGATGCGCCTGATGTGCAAGGCCGGGCTCTGCCCACACTGAAACGTGATGCAGATGAGCCATCCTCTATTCTGGAGGCATTTTATGCCACCCTGCTTGCGGGGTGTGCGGTGGATATGGATGCCCTGTTCCCTGTTGCCGGGCGCTACGTTCAGCTGCCGCCCTACCCTTGGCAGCGTAAGCGGCACTGGTACCCGTTGACGAATGAGGGGTACGACCTAGTTAATCGGGAAAAAGAGCATCCGCTGTTGGGGTGCCGACTCAAGCCTGGCGAGCCTTCGTGGGAGAGCCACCTCGATCCCTGCCTGATCGACTATTTGGCGGATCATGTGGTTGATGGTGTTGCAGTGATGCCAGCTGCTGGTTATGTCGAGATGGCGCTGGCAGCTTCGCGCGCGTGGTTTGGCAGCCCCACGCATGAGATCGAAGATCTGGAAATCAGAGCGCCACTGCTTCTTGACGGTGAGCAGTCAAAGACCGTCCACTTTGTACTCTCCCCGGAGGATGGGCGCTTCACCATCAAGAGCCGAATCCGTCTCAGTGATGACCCTTGGGTTGTCAATTCGGTCGGGCGACTTGTCGGCACCGTGTTGGGGAGCCAACCTGAAAAAATAGCTGTTTCCGCTGCCATTCCCAAAGGAGTGACAGCTATTTTAGCGGATGAGCACTACGTGCTGGCACAGAATATTGGTCTCTCCTACGGACCCGCATTCCGGGGCCTTGTTGAAGTCTGGCCTGAATCGATGGGAGCCTTTGCTCGTATTGAAACACCTCAAGAGATTCGAGACGGATTAGATCAGCACATTCTTCATCCCTCCTATCTGGACGCCTGCTTTCAGGTGTTGATCGGGATATTTAAAGGCGATTTGGCAGAGAGAGCCAGCGCAGCGCTGATCCCGATCCGGGTGGGACGTTTGCGGTTTTATGGTCCAGTGGGAGAGGTTGCCTGTTTTTGTGCTGAGGTCACGGGCAGAGGTCCGCGTTCGGTGGCAGCGAATTTTCAGTTACTGGATGAATCCGGCAACACGCTGGCTGAGCTTCAGGGATGCCGTTTCAAAGCGGTCATGCTATCGAAAAAAGGTGTTTATCCAAAAGTCTACGACTATCGAACGCTGATAAAGCCACATCAAAGTAGCGCCCTTGTCGCACCAATGCCGCCGGTTGATGCGCTGATCGCTCGTGCGCAACGAGAGATAAAAATGCGTGAAGATACGCTAAAGCGGCGCGACCATTTTCAGGAGGCGTTGCCTCTGTTTGATGCCATGGCAGCCATCTTTGCCTATCAGACATTCAAGGCGTTGGGCGTTGGCGAAGAGGTCTTCTCCATAGATTCGCTGGCAAAGAGGGCTGGAATTGAGCGCGGTTACAAACCACTTTTGGCGCGTCTGCTCTCTTTTCTTGAGGAGGATGGATTGGCGCGCCGCGATCAACGGGTGTGGTCGCTGCTTGATGTCGGTGAGCTGCCTTCGGTCGAGGATATCTGGCTGACGATTTTGGGTGACCATCCCGCGTATCTGCCTGAACTTGTGCTGATGGGGCGCTGTGGTGAGTATCTTCCCACATTGCTGAAAGGTGAAGTACAGGCTGCTGATATTCGTGTGCCGGACAATGGCGGTGGCACGCTAGAGCACCTCTACGAGAGCGCGCCCTCATATATTGCAGCCAATATCGCTGCCAGTGCCATGCTGCGAGAGATCATCGCTAACTGGCCACAAAATCGACGCTTGCGCATACTCGAAATCTGCGGAGAAGAGGGCGGGCTCACAACGCATCTGCTTCCACTGCTGCCACCCAGACAGTGTGATTACCTATTGGCAGCTGCTAGCGATGATAACCTGGCGCGGGCGGAAGCCGAATTTTCTGCCTACCCCTTTTTTCGGGCGCTGCAGGTTGATTGGGCGGATATGAGCAGCCAGACAGCGATCGAGCCGCACAGTTTTGACCTGATCATCGCAGCCAATAGCCTTCATCTTCAAAGTAATCCGTTGGCTGCGCTGGGTCTGATTAAGTCGTGGTTGGTCAAAGATGGGCTGTTGCTTGCTTTGGAGCGCCAAGCAGACCGTTTTACCGATATCACTCGTGGTGTTGAGATGAATTGGTGGGATCAAAGCCAGGATGCCGATCACCCTGTTTCGCGCCTGTTGAGCGCCAATGAGTGGGAGTCGGTTCTTGGCGAGAGCGGCTTTGAAGATGCCGGACTATTTATCGAGCCGGAAGCGGGTATGGATGTCGGTGCTTACCTGGTAGTGGCAAAGAACCCGGAAATTTTTCCACCGAAAGCTGATTTGGAAGTGCAAGAGAAGCCGCAAACCTGGTTGATCATGGTTGATCGAAACACGTCATCCTGGTCTCTGGGGCGATCTCTAGAGGCCCGGCTTTGCGCCCATGCCCATCGTGTGGTGATTGTTGAGGCGGGTGACGACTATCAGGAGCTGGCGCCAGGTCACTACTCGGTTGATCCGACCTCACCGGACCACTTTGCGGCTCTTCTTGGTTCTGTGAAGTCACAATTTTCCGGCTGTGACCATGTCATCCACCTGATGGGGCTCGCGCTGAACGGCGCACCAGAGCCATCCGATCTGCTGGCGCACCAGAACAGGCGTTGCCTGAGCATCGTTCGCCTGATTCAGGCGCTGGAGCAGGCGGCGCTGCCAGCGACCCCGACGGTTTCGTTGGTGACCTCTGGTGCAACAGCGGTATCTGATATAACCGAGCGTGTGCTCAAACCATCGCCATCGCAGGCGCCGCTGTGGGGGCTTGGCCGGGTCATCATGAATGAGCATCCCGAACTTGGCTGCCGTCTGATTGATCTGCGCATGGCGCAGGACGCTGCGCTTATCGCCGATGTTTTGCTGGCCGAGCTGATTGAGCCGGACCTTGAAAATGAGATCATTCTTACGGATGACTCCCGCTACGTGCTGAGAATGGAGCCCGTGCCGCAACTTCGCAAAAACGGCGCTCCACCTGCAGAGGATCTATCTGAAGAGGTTCGCCTCGATTTTGAAGTGCCAGGTCCGCTGAAGAATTTGCAATGGCGCTCTTTTCAGTCAGAGACGCTGGAAGCTGATGAAATAGCGATAAAGCCGCGGGCAGCGGGGTTGAATTTCCGCGACATCATGTATGCCATGGGGCTGCTCCCAGACGAAGCGGTGGAGAGCGGTTTTTCGGGGCCTTCGTTGGGTATGGAGCTGGCCGGTGAAGTGATCGCGGTGGGTGCGGCGGTCAGCGATTTTGAGATCGGTGATCCGGTTGTCGGTTTTGCACCCTCCTGCTTCAGTAGCCACGTGGTCACCAAAGCTTCTGCCGCAATGCCTAAACCAGCCCACTGGACATTTGAAGAGGCTGCGACCATTCCGACGACTTTCTTCACGGTCTATTACGCCCTTCATCATCTGGCTCAACTGCAGCCGGGAGAAAAAGTACTTATTCATGGCGCGGCAGGTGGTGTCGGTATCGCAGCCATTCAGTTTGCGCGCTACCGTGGTGCGGAGATTTTTGCCACGGCAGGCTCCGATGAAAAACGTGATTTTGTGCGCCTGATGGGTGCCGATCATGTCATGGATTCCAGAAGTCTGCTCTTTGCCGATGAGATCATGCAGATCACCGCTGGCGAGGGTGTCGACATTGTTCTCAACTCTCTGGCAGGTGAAGCCATTGCCCGCAATCTTTCTGTGCTGAAGCCGTTTGGGCGGTTTTTGGAGTTGGGAAAGCGGGATTTTTACGAAAACAGCAAAATGGCACTGAGGCCCTTTCGCAATAACATCTCCTATTTTGGCATTGACGCCGATCAATTGATGGTCGAGCGCAGCACGCTGTCTGGTCGCCTGTTCAAAGAGATGATGGTGCTGTTTGAGGAGGGGGGACTGCGTCCTTTGCCGCATCGGGTGTTTCCAGCTCATCGGGTTGCCGATGCTTTTCGCTATATGCAGCAATCACGTCAAATCGGCAAGGTTGTTCTCTCCTTCAATGGTGATATGCCTGCCGCCCAGCAGCAGGAGCCGAGTCTGCCTGCGTTTGGGCTCTCGGCCGATGCGACCTACATGGTTACGGGTGGCTTGAGGGGGCTTGGTTTGAAAACCGCTTGCTGGCTGGCGAAGAGAGGCGCCAAAACAGTGCTGCTGCTTGGGCGTAGCGGCATGACGGATGAGGCTGTTGATGTTGTCGCCGCGCTGCAGCGCGATGGTGTCGCGGTGCATATCAAGTCAGTGGATGTGAGTGATTTGACTCAAATGGCGGCGCTTTTCAAGGAGGTCGAGCAGACGCTCCCCCCACTGGCTGGTATCGTGCACGCAGCAGCAGTGATTGATGATAGCTTGGTAAAAGATATCAGTGCCGAGCAGATGCACAACGTGTTTGCTCCAAAGCTGCTGGGTGCTTGGCACCTGCACCAGCTGAGCAAGGATCTTGCGCTGGAGTTTTTTGTTCTCTACTCATCAGCGACAACCTATTTTGGCAATCCGGGACAAGCGAACTACGTGGCCGCCAACAGCTATCTCGAATCATTGGCTGCTTATCGTCACTCGCTCGGCTTGCCTGCTTTGGTGCCGTCGCTGGGGCCAATCTCGGACGCGGGCTTTCTGCACCGTAACGAGGCCGTGAAAGAGGCGCTGCAATCACGCATTGGTGGCACTTCGCTAACGTCTGAACAGGTTTTTGTCATGCTCGAGAAGCTGCTGGCCAGTGACAGGCATGGGGCTGCTGTCGTCGATTTTGATTGGGCGGCTGTGCAGCGTTTTATGCCTGCGGCGAGCGCGCCAAAATTTGATGAGCTGCGGCGTCTGCTTGAGGAGGCGGGCGGCGTTGAGCACGCGGAGGATATCCACCAGCTCATTGCCGGGCTTGCGGCAGAAGATGTTCAGGCACTGGTTGTCGACATGCTGGTCTCGGAAGTATCACTGATTCTACGTCTGCCTCATGAAAAATTACCGTTGGACCGCTCTGTCTTTGATTTGGGCATGGACTCATTGATGGGGATGGAGCTGGTGATGGCGATTGAGTCGCGCTTTGGCATCAAACTGCCGGTTATGGCGCTGACGGAAGGGCCGACTGTTGTGCGGCTTGCAGAGCGCATTGCGAACCTCCTGCTGAGAGCTGATGAGGGACGTGATGGCGAGCCAAGTGACGGAGAGACCAGCCAACATCGTGATGCGGTCGAGGCGGTAACGTCACGCCATGGCGATACGTTGAGCAGCGTCGAGATTGAGGCCGTTGCGGAGGGGTTGGCGGATAAAAATGGGCGTGATATCAGGTTGGTTCGATGAGCAAACCTAAAAACCGCCTGTTTGGATTGACCGCTCAGGCCAAAGGGCATCTGATTCAACAGATGCTCAACAATCGTCTGGCAAGCGCTGACCGTAGCGCTGCGGCATCGAAAAAAAGTGGCCGATTTAGCTTCTCCGGTAGTGGCGTGCCTGATGAGTTCACTCGGTTTGACAAGTTCCCCGCCTATCAGCAGCTACTGGTCCATCAACTGGCTGCGGACAATCTGAAAATCACCAACCCTTTTTTTCGAGTTCACGAAGGGATAGCGGGTGCCAAAACGGTTATTGATGGGCGTGAGCAGATCAATTTCGCCAGCTATAACTATTTGGGATTGTGTGGGCACCCTGAGGTTTCGGGGGCGGCGAAGCAGGCGATTGAGCAGTACGGCACCTCTGTTTCGGCGAGTCGACCTGTGGCCGGTGAGCGACCTCCTCAACGCGAGTTGGAAAAGGCGCTGGCTGAGCTGCATGGCGTTGACGATTGTGTGGTGTTTGTCAGCGGACACGCCACCAATGTCACGACCATTGGTTACCTGTTTGGACCTAACGATCTGATTCTTCACGATGCATTGATCCATAACAGCGTGATTCAGGGTATCCAGCTTTCGGGTGCTCACCGTATGACTTTTGCGCACAATGACTGGCAGGCGCTGGATGAGATTCTAACCAGAAGCCGTAACGAATTTGAACGTGTGCTGATCGTCATTGAAGGCATCTATAGCATGGATGGCGACTTCCCCGAGTTACGTCAGTTTGTCGAAGTCAAAAAACGCCACAAGAGCTTTCTCATGGTGGATGAAGCCCACTCTCAGGGTGTGCTGGGTGAAACCGGACGAGGCATTGGCGAACACTTTGGTGTCTGTGGCAGTGATGTGGATATCTGGATGGGCACGCTGAGCAAAACATTGGCAAGCTGTGGGGGCTACATTGCCGGAGAGAGCGCGTTGGTTGAACATTTGAAGTTTGCCGCGCCAGGATTTCTCTATAGCGTCGGGATCTCGCCACCACTGGCGGCAGCAGCTCTGGCCGCGTTAAACATCATGCAGTGTGAACCCGAACGGGTTAAACGGTTGCGCCAACGCGGTGAGCTGTTTCTTGCGTTGGCAAAAAAGAGTGGGATCAAGACAGGTCATAGCGCAGGCTATTCAGTTATTCCGGCATTGACGGGCAGCTCGATCAAGGCCGTGAAATTGGCCAACGCGCTGCTTGAGCGCGGTGTGCACGTTCAGCCTATTGTCTATCCTGCTGTGGAGGAGGGCATGGCCCGCCTGCGCTTTTTTATGAGCAGCGCTCACACAGAAAAACAGATTCGCTACGCTGTCGATGTTCTCGCCAAGGAGTCTAAAAAGCTGGAGCTGCCCGCTTGAGATGAGTCGGCGCCGCGTTGTTTTTTGCACCTATTCAAGTGTCTACTCCAGCATTGTCTTAAAAGAGCTTCTTCAGTCAGACGATATCGAAGTCGTCGCTATTATCAACTCAACAAGAATCTTCAATCCGAAATACGGGTGGTTGAAGGGGGCGTGTGAGCTGATCAGTCGCTGCGGTTTTCGCTATGCTTTCCAGCAGTTCTGCCTGACCGATCTATTTGTTCTGTTACGGCCTCTCGTTAGCCTCAAACCGATTCAGTGCGATGCGCAGAGGCTGGCTATTCCTGTGCATGATACAAAAAATATCAACAGTGAGCAGAGCGTGCGTTGGCTGCGCGACCTCAAGCCGGATATTCTGCTTTCGGCCTATTTTAATCAGCGCATCGATGAGCCCGTATTGGCCATACCGCAGCTGGGCTGTCTCAATGTCCACCCCTCGCCACTGCCCGCCTACCGGGGTGTTGATCCCGTTTTTTATGCGCTGCATCGATCTGAGTCTGAGCTCGGTGTGACGCTGCACCTGTTGGATAAAACGTTCGATACAGGCAATATTTTGCAACAGATGCGTCTGCCCGTCATGAAGGAGCGCTCGGTTTTTTACCACTACGCGGCTCTTTTTAAAATGGGTGCGTTGATGGCGGTTGAGCAGATAAAGTTGCGCTCAACAGGTGATCTTGGCGCAGAGCAGTGTGGTGATGCGAGGTATGATTCATGGCCCAAGCGGACTGTGGTGAAATCTTTTATTCAGCAGGGCGGGAAATTGATCGCTATTCGCGACTATTTTTCGGTTTTGCGTAAATGGGTGTGAAATCAATGAGACAAATTAATACCCAGTATTACACAACAAAAATCGGAGAACTGATATTAGGATCTTTCGATAACAAGCTCTGTATGCTTGATTTTAGATATAGAAGGATGAGAGCGGCGGTTGATAATAGGATTAAAAAAGGGCTCGGTGCTGAATTCATAGAGCGTGATGATGACATCATTAAAAATACAAGAAGGCAGCTTGATGAGTACCTTAGTGGCGATAGAAAAGAGTTTGATTTGCCATTGTTGATGGTAGGTACTGATTTTCAGAGAAGTGTTTGGAGTGCTTTGATGAAGGTGCCATATGGAACGACATCAACATACCTTCAATTGGCAAAAGATATCAATAACGAAAGAGCAGTTCGAGCTGTTGCGAATGCAAATGGGGCAAATTCAATAGCTATCATAATCCCCTGCCACCGCATTATTGGAAGCAACGGGGAGCTTGTTGGCTATGGTGGTGGGTTGCCCGTCAAAAAACGATTGTTAAAGTTAGAGCAATAAAGATACGGTGCTTTAGCTCTCCTGAAAAACACCGTGACACAGGAGGGAAGAGTTGGCGTTTATGAGATGTTCAAGTCAAAACACCAGGCACTTTCATCGCTAAAAAGGGTGCGCAGTAGTTTGTGGTTGAGGCGGTGAGCGGTACTGTAGCCGGTGATTTTCCCTTTAATATGTGCACCTGCGAGCGTCATGTCGGCAACGGTATCGAGTACTCGGTGGCGGATAAACTCATCCGGCATCCTGAGCCCCCCTTTATTGAGCACTTTGCTGCCAACCAGCACCAGGGCGCTCTGTCTGTTGGCGCCGAGGCAGACTGGATCTCGCCAAAAGCGCGTGGCTATTTTGGCGATGATGCCGTTGTGCAGCCGACCGAAGGTGCGGGCGCAGGTGATCTCCTGTTTGAATGTGACGGGGTCTACCGGGCCGCTCCAATTGAATGGGCCAAATTTTGCCAGAGAGATCGTCAGATCAATGCTGAAACTGTCAGCGGGCTTAATCTTTATCCAGCGCCCGTCTTCTCGAATCTCAATAGGTTTGAGTATGCGAATGACTTTTTTGGTAGCCTCCTGCGGGACGCTGCCCGCTGCATCCAGTGCCGCAACAAAGGCGCGTGAGCTGCCGTCAAAAATAGGCAGCTCTTCACCCCGGATTTCGATCAGTGCATTGTCAATCTGGCAGGCATAGAGCGCGGCCATAAGGTGCTCGATGGTGCGCACCTGCACGCCACTGTCGCTAACGATGCAGGTGCACAGCGGGAGCTCTTTGGTTCTGCTCCAGTGGGCGGGAATTTCTGTGCCATCACCTTTTGCGTCAATACGACGGAAGCGAATACCTGTGTTGACCTCAGCCGGGAGGATGCGCAGTGTTGCGTGGCGTCCGGTGTGCAGGCCTCTGCCTTGCAGGTGAATCTGCTCGGCGACTGTTTGCTGTTGGTTGCCGGGTAGTGTGTTCAGTTGCGTGTTCATAGACCCCCTGCTGCAAGTATCTTCTCTGCGAGCTGTTCCACACTCAACTCTTCTCTGTTCTGTCTCTTTGCTGGAGCGGCTTGAGCGCTCCAGATAAAGTAATCCGTTTTGGCGCTCTCATAGCCGAGCACGTCATAGACCGTTGGCATGCTCGGCACATGGTCGCCAAAGAGAGAAAAAATTGCACTCGGATCATTTTTTTTAAGAGCCGTTGTGAGGGTGTGTATCATGGTGTCCGCGTTTTTCAGGTGCCTTAAAAATACCGAGAGATCGTGAAAAGCCTCTGGTGGAGGAGATGCGTAGAGCTTCGGGTGATCTTCCTGGCTGACCTGTTCGAGATGCAGCGGGCCATGGTTTTCCATGGTGATAGCAAAAATAAAGAGCGGCTCCGATGCGTTTTTCAGCACCTCCAATATCTTCTCCGCGACGGCCTGATCGCCAATATAGGGCCCCGATTTTTGACTCTCATCAAAGGCCGCGATATCAATAAATTCATGAAATCCAAGCTGAGGGAAGAGCTGATCCCGCTTAAAAAAGGTGGCGGGGTGTGGATGAATGCACACGCAGCGGTAGCCTAGCGCGCCGAGATGGCTGGCGATGGAGTGCAGCGGTTTGCCTGCGTAGGCTTGGTAGGGATCGAAGCGCTTGAGTCCGAGCGATGCGTTTGCAACTCCGGTCAAAAAAGAGAACTCCGTGCGCATCGTATTGGCCCCCCATGCCGGGACGGTAAGCGCGCCGCTCAATTGAGCGCTGGCGACGCAAGCGTCAAAACTGCTGAGCAGGGAAGATTTGACTGAAGGGTGTAGTTTTCGGGCATCAAAGAATGATTCACTCTGCACTACGATGATATTTGGTTGCACCGCTCGGTTTTTTGTTGGTTGAGTGGATGCGGTTGAGCCGGGCTGAAACTTGAATACGATACTGTTGTTCTGTTCCGGGGGGAGTCGTGAGTGGATGAAGTAGATAACGAGGCTGGGAATCAATCCGAAATGGATAACATCTTTTGCCGGTTCAAGTGTGGGGGTACTGGTGCGTGAAAAATAGATTATGACAGCAGTAATAATCAGGGCGACCGCTGTGGTTGAAATAACGCTAACTGCACCAAGCTCACCGTAGTTGAAGAGCGCAGGCTCAAGTGTTACGCCGACAAAAATGGTAAGGCCCGCGACAATGGGGATAGCGACAGCAGGGCCCAGGCCCAGAAAGGGGAGGTAGAGCCGGGGGTGTTTGAGCGCTTGAGAGAACAGAACGAAATCGGAAAAGACCATCGGCTCGCGGAGCGCTCTCTGTTTCGCGCTGTTTATCCCGATCACGATGGCATTAAAACAGAGTGTTGCGAGGGCGGAAAAGAGTGGGCGTTTTGAGAGCAACAGAACGAGAAGAAAAATCGCACAAAAAACCGCAGCGTGGAGGAGGTAGGCGCGCAGTGGGCGCTTTGTAAAGGTCGGGCGGGGTTTTACGAAATGCTCCAGCAATAT